>JBGALW010000067.1:0-18700 GCA_044223585.1 Amaricoccus sp. | reverse complement strand
AGGGGCTCGCCCGATACGACGAGATCGTCGGCCTGCTGAAGGGTGCGCCGCCCCTCGACCGCCGGAGGCTGATTGCGTTTGCCGATGCCGCCGGCGGCCGGGCGGCGGCGGACCGCTATGCCCTCACCCTGGACCTGGCGCAGATCGCGCTCGGCCGTCTCGCGCGGGCGGGCGCCGGCACGGGCCCTGCGCCCATCTCCGACGCCGAGGCGGCGGTCTTTGCGCGGCTCGGGGCGACGCGGGCGCAGGGGCAGCTCTGGGCCGGGCTCGCCGCCGGGCTCGCGCCGCGGATCGAGCACGCGCGCGCGGTCAACCTTGACCCCGCGCAGGTGATCCTCGATACGTTCCTGCAAATCGACGCGGTGGCCGCCGAGGCGCGGGCTCGCGCCGCCTGACCCCCTCCCGCCGGGAAGCCTGCATGTCCGCGCCGCATCTGGTCGACAGCCATTGCCACCTCGACTTTCCCGACTTCGCGACCGAGATCCCCGACGTCATCGCCCGCGCCCGCGCCGCCGGGGTCACGCGGATGGTGACGATCTGCACCCGCCTGCGGCTGGTGCCGCAGGTGCGGGCGATCGCCGCGGCGCATGACGGGGTGTTCTGGGCCGCCGGCACCCACCCGATGCACGTGGCCGAGGAGCCGATGGCGACGGTCGGGGCCCTGGTCGCGCTCGCGGCGGAGGCGAAGTTCGTCGGCGTCGGCGAGACCGGCCTCGACTATCACTACACCGCCGAGAGCGCGGCCGTGCAGCAGCAGAGCCTCCGCCTGCACATCGAGGCGGCGCGGCAGACCGGCCTGCCGCTCATCATCCACTCCCGCGACGCCGACGACGACATGGCGCGCATCCTGACCGAGGAGCATCGCGCCGGGGCGTTCTCCTGCGTGATGCACTGCTTCACCTCCGGCCGCGCGCTGGCCGAGGCCGCGCTGTCGCTCGGCTTCTACCTGTCGATCTCCGGCATCGCGACGTTCCGCAACGCCGCCGACCTCAGGGCGATCTTTGCGGGCGCGCCGCGCGACCGGCTGCTCGTCGAAACCGACAGCCCGTACCTTGCGCCCCTGCCGCATCGCGGGCGGCGCAACGAGCCGGCCTACGTCGCGGAGACGGCCCGGCGGATCGCCGAGCATCTGGGGGAGACGCCGGAGGCCTTCGCGGTGCAGACCTCCGCGAACTTCGACCGCCTGTTCAGCCGCGCTGCGGCCGGAGCGGCGGCCGCATGAGCCTCAGCGCCGTGATCCTCGGCTGCGGATCGTCGGCCGGCGTGCCGCGGATCGGCGGCGACTGGGGCGCCTGCGACCCGGATGAGCCGAAGAACCGGCGCAGCCGCTGCTCAATCCTCGTCGAGCGCCATGGCCCCGGCGGGGTGACGCGGGCGCTCGTCGACACGAGCCCCGACCTCCGCGACCAGCTGCTGCGCGCCGGCGTCGGCCTGCTCGACGGCGTGGTCTATACCCACCCGCACGCCGATCACCTGCACGGCATCGACGACCTCAGGACCGTGGTGCACAACCGGCGCTCCCGCCTGCCGGTCTGGGCCGACGCCGAAACCTCCGAGATGCTGATCTCGCGCTTCGCCTATGTTTTCGTCCAGCCGCCGGGCAGCCTCTATCCGCCGATCCTCGACCTCCGGGCGCTGGAGGGGCCGTTCGAGGTCGATGGCGCCGGCGGGCCGATCGCCTTCCGGCCGTTCCGGGTCCAGCATGGCCGGATCGAGGCGCTGGGCTTCCGGATCAACGATTTCGCCTACCTGCCGGACGTCTCGGCGATCCCCGATGACGTCTGGCCGGTGCTCGACGGCCTCGACACCTTCGTCCTCGACGCCCTGCGCCACGAGCCGCACCCGACGCACGCGCATCTCGCGCGGTCGCTCGAATGGATCGCGCGGGCGGCGCCGCGGATCGGCGTGCTGACCGACCTGCACAACGACCTCGACTACCGCTCGCTGACCCGTTCGCTGCCGGACGGCGTCATTCCGGCCTTCGACGGGATGCGGCTGGAGATCGGCGGTTGATCGGCGAGATCCTCGTCGTCGTCCTGCCGGTTTTTCTCGTCATCGGCGGCGGCTACACGGCCAGCCGGGCGGGGGTCTTTTCCGTCGGGGCCGTCGACGGGCTGATGGTCTTCGCCCAGACCTTCGCCGTGCCCTGCCTGCTGTTCCGCGCGCTGATCAACCTCGACCTCGGTGCGGTGTTCAACCCGAGGCTCCTCTTCTCCTTCTATGCCGGCGCGGTCATCTCCTTCACCCTCGGCGTTCTCGGCGCCCGGCTGCTGTTCCACCGCCGGCCGGGCGAGGCGGTGGCGATCGGCTTCGGTGCGCTGTTCTCGAATTCCGTGCTGCTCGGGCTGCCGATCATGGAGCGGGCCTACGGGCCCGACGCACTGGCGCCGAGCTTCGCGATCATCTCGATCCACGCGCCCTTCTGCTACCTCGTCGGCGTCACGGCGATGGAGTTCGCCCGCGCGGACGGCCGCGGCATCGCCGGCACGGCGCAGGCGATCGGCAGGGCGCTGTTCCGCAACGCGCTGATGATCGCGCTCGCCCTCGGCTTCGTCGTGAACCTCTCCGGCCTTGCACTGCCGGATCCGGTGAAGGCGGCGGTCGGGATGATGGCCGGCGCCGCGCTGCCCGCCGCGCTGTTCGGCCTCGGCGGCATTCTCACGCGCTACTCGATCCGGGCGTCGCTGGCCGAGGCGGGCATGATCGCCGGCCTCTCGATCATCGTGCATCCGGCGATCGCCTACGGGCTGTCGCATTTCGTCTTCGGCCTGCCGGAAGGCTTCGTACGCTCGGCGGTGGTGACCGCGGCGATGGCGCCGGGGGTCAACAGCTACGTCTTTGCCGCGCTCTACCAGCGGGGTCAGGTGCAGGCCGCGAGCGCCATCCTGCTCGGCACCGCCGCCTCGGTCCTCACCGCCTCGGTGTGGCTCGCCATCCTCGGCGGCGTGGGGTGATGCGTCGCGGCCTCAGCCCGGCGGCGCTAGCCTCCGGCGTCACCGGATTTACCGGTTTCGTGTTCTCCAAAAGGCTGAAGCGCTGTCACAGCGTGGATGTTCCAGCTGTCGGCCAATGAAGGCTCTCAGGGGGCCGCTCCGCTCCGACAGCGCTGCGCGTGACCTGTCCCCTTCAGAGCCCTTCAACCGGTTCCGACCCGGTCGCGATACTCCGTAGGGGTCTCACCCATCCGCGCGCGGAAGCGGCGGGAAAAGTAGGGGGGGTCGGTGTAGCCCAGTCGGTAGCCGACTTCCGCGACGGACAGACGGGTAAAGGCGAGATGTCGACAGGCCTCGGTCATCACCACGGTTTCGAGGTAGCGCGTCAGCGTCATGCCGGTCTCGGCCCGCACGATCCGGTTCAGGTGACCGCCGGTCATATGGAGAGCCCGGGCGAAATCCGCGGCACTCCAGCCGTCGGACATATGCTCGGCGATCAGCGCATCGAGCCTTTGCATCTGCCGGTTGGGATCATGGCTCGGCCGCCGGTCCTGAGCGGTGTCCACCGCCAGCGTGACCAGCAGCGCGTGAGAGAGCGCGACAAGCCGCTGTGCGCGAAATATGCCAGCCGAGTCGTGGAAACGGGAAACGTCCGCGAGGAGGCGCGACGCGGCCTCCGACAGCTGCCCCTGGTGCGTCCCGGCGAGCCATGCGGTCAGGAGCGGATCCTGTGGTCCCAGCCTTTGAATGACCGGCGAGGGCAGCGACAACACCAGACCGGCCGTGCCCCGGTCGAATGTAAACCCATGCACGATCATTGGGGGTACGTAGAGGAATTCCCCATTTTTCAGAGCCGTTTCGCGTCCGTCGAGGATCACCTTCGCATGTCCCTGCCTGATGTGAATCACCTGCGCCATCCGGTGGTGGCGATGCGGTGAAATCACCCAGTCATGCAGCCGCGCTCGATCGATGACGCGCTCGCAATGGACCACGTCCGGAAAGACGCTGGTCTCGCCGAACAGGTTGAAGGCCGGTATGAGGCTGTGGTCACCCATGCCGGAAAGTTACCATTGATTGCCGTCCCGGTCCATTCAGGGGCGATTGCCGTGCCGCTATTGTCTCCCCAGAAAAATTCGGGAGGAGACGCACGTGACACCACTGAAAACCCAGGTCGCCATTGTCGGCGCCGGGCCTTCCGGCCTGCTTCTGTCCCAGTTGCTGAACAGGGCCGGCGTGGAGACCGTCATTCTTGAACGGTCCACACGGAGCCACGTACTTTCGCGCATCCGCGCGGGCATCCTCGAATGGGGCACCGTCGAGCTCCTGCGCGAAGCGGGCATCGGGGCGCGGATGGACCGGGAGGGCTTCCCCCACGACGGCTGCTACCTGACGGACGAAGAGTTGATGGTTCACATCGACTTCAAGGAACTGACCGGCAGGCAGGTCATGGTTTACGGCCAGACCGAAGTCACATCCGACCTCTATGCCGCTCAGGACGCACTCAGCACGACGATCCTGCATGAAGTCTCGGACGTGGAAATACACGGCCTTGATCAGCCGCAGCCCTATGTCGCGTTCACCCACGAAGGCATCCGCAAGCGGCTGGATTGCCTGTATGTGGCGGGGTGTGACGGGTTCCATGGCGTGTCGCGCCGGACCATTCCCGAGGCGAAGCGCCGCGAATTCGAACGCGTCTACCCGTTCGGATGGCTTGGCATCCTCTCCGAAACACCGCCGGTCAGCGATGAGCTGATCTATTCCAACACCCGCCACGGCTTCGCGCTCGCCTCGATGCGCAACAGCAACCTCGTCCGCTACTACGTGCAGGTGCCGCTGTCGGACAAGGTCGAGGACTGGCCGGACCAGCGGTTCTGGGAAGAGTTTTCCCGGCGCCTCCCGTCGCAGGCCGCCAGCCGTCTGGTCACCGGCCCGTCGATCGAGAAATCCATCGCGCCCCTGAGGAGCTTCGTCTCCGAACCGCTTCGCTGGGGTAACCTCTTCCTTGTGGGAGACAGCGCCCACATCGTCCCCCCGACCGGAGCGAAGGGTCTGAACCTTGCAGCGTCGGACGTCTACTACCTCTTCACCGCGCTGATCGATGCGGTGAAGGGCAAGACGACGGGCATCGACGAATATTCCGCCCGCGCGCTCGCCCGGATCTGGAAGGCCATGCGCTTCAGCTGGCAGATGACAACCATGCTGCACCGGTTCGACGGCGAGGACGCCTTTGCCGAGCAGATGCGCAAGGCCACACTCCTGCACCTGTCCCACTCGGAGACGGCCCGGCGCGATCTGGCCGAGAACTACATCGGCTTGCCGTTCTAGCTGATCGCCCAACGATGGCCACGGAGCCCCTGCCCCGTGGCCACCACGCCTACGGCTTGGCTATCCCTTCGAGGCTGCCCCGGATCGTGCTCCTTCACGCGGCACCCGCGTCCCGCGCGTATGCCGCGTGAAGGAGCACCCTATCTCGTCAACGACTTGAAGAGCTTCGCGAGGTCTGCGCTGCGTGGGCGGTCGTCGAAACGGGAGAGGGACTCGGAGTAGAGCGCGTACTGCCGCTCGATCGCCTCCCGCCGGCCCTGCGCGGCGAAGACCCGCATCGCTTCCTCATGCGCAAATTCGGCGAGCGGGTCGACCTTGAGCGCCTTCTGGCAGTGGCTCAGCGCCGCCGAATACTCGGCCCGGCCGCGGTAGATGCGCGCGGCGTCGCGCTGCACCTTGAGATACATGTCGCGCAGCCAGTAGCGGCGCGTCCAGCACCAGTCGCGTTCCTGGTCGTCGACATATTCCGAGGGGATGTCCTCGAACAGGTCGCCGGTGTAAAGCCGGTCGGCGGCGCGCAGGCAGACCAGGGCCTCGTCCAGATCACCCGCCTTGACGTGACTCTGCGACTGTCGGCAGAGCTGTTCGAAGGCCGAAATGTCGAGCCAGCTGCGGTCGGGCGGCGTCAGGACGTAGCTGCTGCCGTCACGCAGGACATAGCCGCCTTCATGGTCGCAGCGCGGGCCTTCCAGCGCCTGCCGGAGGGAGCGCACGGTGTGGTACAGCCGGTTGCGGGCCGTCTCGGCGCTCTCGGCGTCGGGCCAGAGCAGGTCGGCGAGGTCGTCGGCCCGCGCGCCCTTGCCACCCTGCTGCAGGAGATAGGCAAAGAGCGTCTTCGTCTTCATCGTCGCGCCGCCGGTCACGGCCCATTCCACCTGGCTGCCGTTGGCACGGTAGACGCGCAGCCGCCCGAAACAGCGAATCTTCCAGCGTTCGCGGGTGTTCTCGCCCGGAATCGTCGGCTCCTCGGCGCGCCGGTTCAGAAGCCACATGGGATCGGTCCCTTCGGCCGCGTGGCGATCGGCATGGGGGTTGTTGCGCACCAGACTTGGCGCGATGCCGCCCAGCCAGAAGTTCACCTGCTCGCGCAGGGTGCCTTTTGCATAGAGCTGGGGCGGCAGCCAGTGGGGATTGGGCAGGATCCCTTCGAGCGCCAGGATCGCCGGATGCCCGCGCAGCGCGGTCAGGAGGTGTTCGTCGATCAGCAGGCTGCGGTTGTAGAGCGAGACGATCGCGCGGCCGCTGTTCTCGGCGAGGGTTTGGGCGATGCCCATCCAGCCCTCGAAATTTGCGGTTGCCGAGGCGGTCTGCAATCCCCATCCCATGTCGACCGTCAGCACCGTGCCGTCCGGTGTGTCCGCCAGCCGCACCGAGAGTTCCTTCTCGACCCATGAAAACGAGATCGGGACCCGTTCGAACCCCAGTTCCTCCGCCGATAGCTGCCGCGGCCGCAGCCCGTCGATCGAGGCCGCGCGACCGGTCTGAGTCTGAGGCAACTGCCCGACATGTAGAATGGAGGTCGCCCCGAGCTTTGACTTTGCCAGACGAACCGACTGGCGCAGCAGTTCGCTCTGCTTCGTACCGAAAAACGCGAAGCTTTGTGCGACGGGGAGCGATTTCCGTTCAACTGCCATGTGGCACCAGATCAGACAGGGTCAGCCATCACAAGCGCGGCTGCAAGACATGCGGCGGTGTCCGGCCCGGCTCCGGCAGCCGGGCCGAACCTGTCAGAAACGGTGGACCCAGCCGAACTGGACGATGAGCGGATCGAGGTCGATGTCCGCCTTTACCGGAGCCCCGCCGAGGGCAACGGCATTTCCAGTCGCCGTCGTGTTCACAAAGACCTTGTCGGCGGAGAAGTAGATGCCGTTGTTGTCGTTCACCATATAGTCGAAGCCGGCGCGCACCACGCCGCCGAAGGCATTGTCCGCCTTGAGATCGCTGAGCCCGTCGTCTTCGGTATCGAAAACGATCGTGTAGTTGATCCCCGCTCCAATGTAGGGCTGGAACCGCCCCTGCAAGGGGATGTGATAGTTCGCGGCCACGATCAGTGGGCCATAGGTCACCTCGCCCACCGTCACCCCGTCCAGGGGGCCGGTTCCCTTGACTGTCGTGGTCGGCGGCAGGCCCCCGATGGCGACGACCGAAAACCTGTCCGAAAACCGGTATCCGACGCCGAACCCGAGGGTGACATCATCCGAAAGCGTCGCACCCGCACCGGGGATCTTGCTGCCGCCCGCCGAGATGCTGGCGCTCTCGGAAAAGGCGACGTTGGCGAGCCCCACCTGGGCATACCAGCCAAGCCTGGCGTCGTCGGCTGCGGCAGGGGCCGCCAGTCCCAACACGGCCAGACCCGTTGCGATCGGTCTTTTCATTCACCTTTCCTCCCTTGGCTGGTGATCCGACAGTGAGTGTCCGGTTCGCCCGGCCTTGCCCGGCCGCGCCGGAACCCGGCGCGCGCACCCGGCGGATAGGCGCGGGCGAGCTGGTTCAGGCCGATGCGATGTTGCGTCATCTCGCGGCGGGTCTCGTGGACATCCTGGGTCAGGACGAGATCCGACAGCGGTCGTGTCGAGCAGAGCAGGATGAAACCCGCCTCCGCGTCCTCCCGATAGTTCGTGAGCGCGGCCGACCGGTCGACCTCTCCGTCGACCAGACGTGCGGCGCAGGCGAGGCACCAGCCCTGCTCGCAGATCTGCGGGCTGTCGAAGCCGGCGTCCTGCATCGCGTAGAGCAGGAATTCGTCCGAGGGCGCGTTGAAGGTGAAAGTGCCGTCGGGCCGATGCAGGGTCACGCGGAAGCACCGGGGCGCAAGGTCGGTCGCCACGGCACTCACCAGCGGGTATCCGGCAGGACGAGGTCGCCGACCCGTCCCATCGCGTAGGCATGTGCGGCGGCGGCGATGCGTCCGACCACCGCGGCTTCGGCGAGGTCGCGGGGGGCGTAGACGACAAGGCTCTGCGGCGGAACCGCGCCGGCCATGTAGCGGGCGAAGGGATGGACCGTCGCCCAGCCGTGGTTCACCACCTTCTGGGCCCAGTCCGGCCGCAGGCTCAGGTGCATCGCACCCGTGGGCTGCAGTGCCAGCCAGCAGCCGCCGCGGATGAAGGCCTCCGGCTGGCCGTGGGCGAGGTCATCGCCCAGGGCATAGCCGGAACCCGGCGCGTCGAAGGGACTGGGACACTCCGAGACGCCTTCGAGCCCGAGGATGGTCTCGACGAGCGCGCGGCGGAGCGCGTCGCTGGCGGTCTGGTCCAGCTGCCGGCAGGGCCATTTCGGTTCGAACCGGGGCCGCTCACCCGGCCGGCGGGCAAGCCGTCTCAGCCCCGGCGGAAGCGGAACCCCCGCGTCCACCCGGCGCCTAGCCAAAGCTGTCAAAGCGGATCCGGGTGATCGGCACCCCGGCCTCCTTGAGCTGGACCTTCACGGCGTCGACCATCACCGGCGGACCGGCGACGTAGAATTCGGTGGCGCCGGGGTCGTAGCTGGTCGCCGCAATCGCGTCGGTCGCCCGTCCGGACGAGAGCGCGGGCCCGTCGATTCCCTCCTCGGCATGGGGCCGGTAGGACGCGCCCGGCACGCGGGCGACCAACGCGCCAAGCTCGTCGCCTGCGGCCAGGTCCTCCGGGCGGCGGGCGCAGTAGATGACGTCAACCGGCGCCGCGAAGTCACTGCCGTCCCGCACCATCTGGCGGACGAGCGCGAGGATCGGCGAGATCCCGGTGCCCCCGGCAACGAGGACCTTTCGCCCCGGCCGCGGGTTGAGCGTGCACGTGCCGAAGGGCGCCTCCAGCGCAAGCGTCGCCCCGGGCGTCATCGCCGCGAGCGCGGCCGAACCGGCACCGCCCCTGTAGCGCTTGGAAATGAACTGCAGGCTGCGGTCGCCCGGCAGGTTGCACATCGAATAGGCCCGGCGCAGCCCCGGCGCGAGATGGAGGATCGCGTATTGCCCCGGAAGGAAGTCGGCCTCCGCCTCGGTCCGGAAGGTGAAGCGGCGCACCTCCGGTGCCAGCTCCTCCACCGAAACCAGCTCGGCGCGGTGCGCCTCGTCGGGTACCGGCAGCGGCGGTGGCGCCGCGGGAGACAGGCGGATGGTGACATCGCTCCGCGCCATCGACTGGCAGGCGACGATGCGCCGGGTGCGCGCGTCCCGCGGATTGATCGCAGGAGCGGCCGGGAACAGCAGTTCGGTGTCGCCCGAGACCAGCGTCACCTTGCAGGTGCCGCAGCTCCCCCAGCCGCATTCGTGCGGAAGTGCGAGCCCGGCACGCCGGGCCGCCTCGAGCAGGGTTTCGCCGGGACGGGCGTCAAAGCACGGCCCGTCCGGCACGATGGTGACGGTGAAACTCATCGGATCGTCCTGGATGGGGGCCGACGGACGCGCCGCCGGCCCGGCGCCTCAGAGGTCGCAGGAAGCGACGAGAGCGCGCTGCGCCGCGAGCGTGCGCTCCGCGATGGCGGCGGCGCTGTCGGCGCCGGGCGCCCGGGAGAAGCCCTCGGCAATGCCGCGCACCGCCCTCTCGCCCAGCGGCAGCCAGCGCGCCGCGAGCGTGCGCAGAAGCTCGGCGTTGCCCTCGCCGCGCTCCACCGCGTAGCGGACGAAACCGCGGGTGTTCTCCACCGCGTAGGCCTCGTCGTAGGTGCGGAAGTCGTCGTGCAGCATGGCCAGCAGACGGTCGTCGTTGGCCTCGGCGATGCGGGGGAACTCGGTGTTGAACAGGTGGTCGAAGATCGGTCGCAGCACCAGCTGCCGGGACGCGAAGGCCTCGCCGAAATCGTAGGCGCACAGCTGCTTCTCGACCAGCTCCCTGAGACCCTGCCAGGTATCGCCCTCGGTCCAGGTGGCACGGGTGCGCGCGCTGTCGGCCAGAGCCGGCCGCTCGGTGTCCATCGCCATGACCTGGGCGAGGTACGCCTGACGCTGCACCCGGCGCATCTCGTTGGCCATCTGGAAATAGAAGGTGTTGGTGACGAAGGCAGAAGGCGCCATCTGGCCGAGATAGACCGCACTCATCTGCGCGGCATGGCCCGGGAAGCGCACCGGCAGGTAGTAGTCACCCAGAAAGTCGAGCCAGGCGGGAGAAAGCCCCTCATAGTGGGCGCGGCCCTCGAACTCGTCGATCAGGTTGTCGCAGTAGACCTCACGGTCCTTCTGGTCCTCGACATAGCGCCGGTAGGTATAGGCGCGCACGTCGCGGTAGCCCTCCCAGTCCTCCACGGACGCGACCAGCGCCGAGCCTTCGCGGTTGGTCTTGTAGAAGACGTTGATCCCCCATGCCTCCGACAGTTCGAAGGGAGCCGGCTCGTTGCGGAAATGGTTGTGGAACTTGTAGGTGACGGCCTCGTATTCCGAGGGCACCCGCCGCTCGGTCCAGAGGCTCCAGGGCTGCTTGCGCTTGCGCGATTTCGAACTGGCGATCATGTCTCTATTTCCTCCCTTTGCCGCGCGGCGCCCTTCAGTGGAGCGCCCACTCCCAGCGATCGTCCATCGTGTTCAGGCGGCCGGCGAACGAGACGAGGCTCGGCTCGAGTTCGGACAGCCGGAATGGCCGGCCGAGCATCTCGACCATGCTGTGTTCGGTCAGCACCATCGCGTGCTCGGCCTGCACCCGGACGTAGCCCGAGCGGTCCTCGACGAGGATCTCGCGGCCCGGGTTGTCGAGTTCGGCAGCGCCGATCACGGCGTTGATGATGTCGTCGTCCATGCCGCGGATGATCGGGCCGACGAGCTTCTTGCTTTGCGGTTCCGCCATGGGTTCCTCCTCAGGCCTCTTCGGCTTCGTGGCGCAGACGGCGCAGGCGGCCGTCGGTCGGCACACCGATCAGCACGTCCTCGCCCTCGACCTTGACGTCGTACTGAAACAGGCGGCAGCCGCTGGGGTTGATGCCCTTGCCGCAATCCATGTCGAACTGCCACTCGTGGGCCGAGCAGGTGATGGTGCCAGCATCGAAGTCGATGTCGCCATCGGCCAGCAGGATCTCCTGGTGCGGGCACATCCCCTGGAAGGCCCGGAGCTCTCCCCCCTCGCGGTGGAGGATGATCACGACTTCGCCCTCGACCTCGACATCGACGAAGTCGCCTTCCCAGAGGTCATCAAGCGTGGTCGCCTTGACCCACTTCAGATCACTCGACATAGCCGGCCTCGATGTAGTCCATCACGCCGATGCCGCTGTCGGCGAAGCGCATGTCGGCCGGCAGCTGGTTGTCGTTGAACCATACCGCCATCGGTGCCTGCTGCTCGGCGACCCGCAGCCCGACCGCGTGGTGGGCGACCTTGGCCGCGATCGCGGCCATGTCGTCCCCGTCGTCCACGGGCACGAGCTGGGTCAGGAAATCGCCCCGGAAGGCCGCCATCAATGGGATCATCGCCATCTGTTTCTCCCGTCTTTCTGGAAGGACCGGACGGGCACGCCGGACCGTTCGGCGGCGTGAGGCACCCGTCCAGATCGTGTTATCGGTAGCCGCCCCTACTCGGCCGCCTGACGCATCCGGTGCGCCCACGCGTAGTTGTCGGCGTCGTTGCCCGCGACCTCGGGCGTGATGCCCATGTATTTCAGGGCGCCTTCCAGGTTCGGCGGCTGGATGTGGCCGGCGAGGAAGCGGTCCACCACGGAGAGATGGGTGTCATAGCGCTCCGGCTGGCTCTCCCAGACCCACTGGCAGACCTCGCTGCAGAAGGTGAGCTTCCGGCCATTGTGGTTGGTGAAGAAGGGCTTCTTGCCGACCGCGGTGCCGGTGACCGGCAGCTGGCAGCAGTTGCACACCATCGGCAGCGTTTCGGGATAGGTCTTCTCGATCCGCCCGGCCCGCACGTTCTCGGTGATCACGTCCCAGTACTTGCCGAAGCGGTCGTTCCAGCCCGGGTACTTCTGTTCCAGCCAGTCGCGCTCTTCCGGGGAGACGCCGGCGTCGGGGTTCCACCACACCGTCGGGCGCCAGAACCAGACGCCGAGATGCTGGGCATGGTGATACCAGTCGAGTTCCGGCAGGAAATACTCCTCCCAGTACCACGGCAGTTCCATGCCGAGATCCTTGAACTGGTCGACGAACTGGCGAACGATCCACTCGGTCATGAACTCCTTGAAGCTCATGGTCCGGTGCTCGAGCGGCGTGTAGTAGTCCATCGAGAAGCCGGTCAGCAGCCCGAAGATCCGCCAGGACCGCCAGAACATCTGGTCGACGAGCTTCTGCGCCTCCTTCGCCTTGCCGTTCTCGACGAGGATCTTCAGCGTCGGCTCGCCCTGCTGCGAGTGCCGCGCCTCGTCGGTCTGGATCGAGGAGATCAGCGCCCCGAACTCGATGTCGCCGACGTGGAGCGCATCGGCCGACATGCCGAGGAACTGCAGGTTGGTGAAGCCGGTCTCGAAAGTGAAGGTGAGCTGGATCGCGGTGGAGACCGCGTCGTTGGCGGTGAACATGTCGTCGAACAGGCTGCGCGCCGCGATTGCCGCCCACTCGTTGGTGTGGACCGTCTTGTGGGCCCAGTCCATCTGGGGATCCTTGTCGGTCAGGCAATAGGGGAAATAGATCTGCGCCTGACCGTGGCGGCATTCGTCGAGCGTTCCGAAACTCGCCATGTTGCGCCAGGCCGCGGCCCGGCCGAAGCGCGCCATCCGCGCCTCGCCGATCGAAGCGAGATATTCCGGCACCGGGATCGCTCCGTAATGCGCCTTAACCGCCGACTTCCAGCCCTCGTCGAGCTTGTCGTACATGTTCGACCGCGCGATGGTCGAACGGATCGAATAGATGCCCGCGTCCTTGCCGGCCTGATTGTGGACATATTCCCGATAGGTCAGCTTGTAGGGCTCGTCCCAGCCCCACCAATTCTCGTTGCCGATGCCAAAACTCTTGGACAGTGCTTCGGGAAAGGCCTCGTCCTCGGGCACGTAGGTGAAGGCCCAGTTCATGTCCCTCGCGGTATCGTAATAGTCGTGGCGTTGGAGCTTCGGCATTACAAACCTCCCAGTTTGTGCCTGGATCAGTCTCGTCGCGGCGTTCTTCCGGCGGACGGGGGCAAAGCGTGCGGGAGGAAGGGTTTTCTCTGGCTCGACCGGTCATCTTGATGCACAAGATGGCCAGCGGAAGTGCGACCCTGCACCCCTCCTCCCTTGGGGCGCCCAGTCAGCCTCTCGTGCCTTTTCGTCGTTTCCAGAATCAGGTTATTGACTGCGCCTTTGGTTTTCCTTTGGCCGGATGGCATCCATCATTGAACTGTATTTCAACAACTTGCGCAGGGGCGCCATATTCGGCCCAAACGACCACATGGCAATTTGGCTGGCGACAGGCGGGATCTGCCTGCCCCGCTCCCGGGCAGGCGAGCGGGGCCGCAGGATGCTGGAGCGGATGCAGGGGATGGGCGGGGCAGAATCGCGCCGTCCCGACGGCATCACAGGCTCGCATGCAGGCCCTGCCAGGCTTCCTTGATCCTGCCGACGTCACCGGTGGCCAGCACCTCGCGCGGCGGCGTCGCGGCCTCTGCGATCAGGCGGCGGGCCAGCATGTGCTCTCCGGCGCTGTTCAGGGTCTCGACGGCAATCAGGCGGCCCTCCCGCAGGTGGTAGACAGACTTCAGCGTCCCGTCGGACCGGCGGGTTTCCAGGGTCTCGTCGGCTCCCTCGGAGATCCCGGCGATCTGGAGCTTGAGCGGCCCGATGTCGGACCAGAACCAGGGAACTGCCGTGTAGTCCGCCGGGGCGCCGGTGAGCGTCGCGGCCAGAGTGCGCGCCTGGTCGGTCGCGTTCTGCACCGACTCGAGCCGCATCACCCGCCCGACGCGGCATTGCGGGAAGGCGGCACAGTCGCCGATCGCGTGGATCGCCGGATCGGACGTGGCGAGCCGGGCGTCGACCACGATCCCGTTGTCAAGCGCGAGACCGGCGGCCTGCGCCAGCCCCACGTTCGGCACGGCACCGATGCCGACAATCACAAGATCTGCGGGCAGTGTCCCGTCGGTCAGGCGCACCGCCTCCACGCGTCCCGCGCCCTCGATTGCCTCGATCATGACGTTCGTGCGTATCTCCACGCCAAGCGCGCCGAGCTGCGCGGCGACGGCTCCCGCGACTGCCGGGCTCGCCGCACGCCCGAGGAGTCGTGGGGCGAGTTCGAGCACGGTGACGGCGATGCCGCGTCCCGCGAGCATGGCCGCCGCTTCGAGCCCGATGAACCCGCCGCCGATCACCACCACCCGCTTCACCCCGTTGAGCGCCGCACGCAGCGCGCGCGCGTCGCTGGCAGTACGGAGGGTGTGAACCCCGGCGAGGTCGTGCCCCGGCAGGGCAAGCCGACGCGCCTCGGCACCGGTGGCGAGCACGAGCGTGCCGTACCCAAGCCGGGTTCCATCGTCGAGCACTATCGTCTGCCCTGCCCGGTCGATGGCCGTCACCACCCGGCCGAGGTGGACTGAGATGTCCTTCTCGGCGAAGTAGACATCCGCGCGCAGCGGCTGCAGCGGCATATCCCCGGTCTTCATGAAGGACTTGGACAGCGGCGGCTTGTGATAGGGATGGTCCGGGTCGGCCGAGACCAGGTCGATGGCGCCGGCAAAGCCTGCCTCGCGAAGGCTGGCGGCCAGCTGGGTGCCACCGTGGCCGGCACCGATGATGACTACGCCGGCCATCTCAATGCCCCACCACCTGGAACACGGCACCGTCCAGCGCCTCGGTGACCTCGATCTGGCAGGTGAGCCGGCTGCGCGCCTCCATCGCGTCCGAGGTGAATTCCAGCGTGTCGTGCTCTGCCGCCTCCATTTCCGGCAGGCCGCCCGGCGCCCCGATCACAAGGCAATGGCAGGTGGCGCAGATGCAGGAGCCGCCGCATTCGGCGGCAATTCCGTCGACGCCGGCGGCGGTGGCGGCAAGCATAAGGCTCTGGCCGGGGGCGGCGTCGATCTCGCGGGCGTGGCCGGAGCTCTCGATGAAGGTGATCTTGGGCATGGGTCCCTCAGATGAATTGGCGGCCGCCGTCGATGATCAGGGTCTGGCCGGTGACGAAGCCGGCCAGCGAGGACGCGAGGTAGAGGGCGCCGCCCACCATGTCGGCCGGCTCGGAAGCGCGTTTGAGCGCTCCGCGGGAGACACCGTAGCTGGCCGCGTCCTCCATCAGTCCGAGGCTTGCCTCGGTGAGGGTGAAGCCCGGCGCGATGACGTTCACGCGGATCATGGCGTCGCCGAGTTCGCGCGCCATCGAGCGGCTCATGGCGATGACCGCCCCCTTCGAGGCGACGTAGTGCATCCATTGCGGCGAGCCGGAGAAGACGGTCGCGGAGGCCACGTTGACGATCGCCCCGCCGCCGGCTTCGCGCATCAGCGGCGTCAGCGCCCGGCTCATCTGCCACACGCCTTTCACGTTCACCGCCATCACCCGGTCGAAGACCGCCTCATCGATCTCCTCGAAGTTCCGACGTTCGAGCCCGGCGTAGATCGCGGCGTTGTTGATGAGGACGTCGATCCCGCCGAAGGCTGTTCGGGCCGCTTCCGCCAATGCGCGACAGGAGTCGCCGGCGGTCACGTCGACCGTCACCGGTTCGGCGCTGCCGCCGGCCGCACGGATCAGCGCCGCCGTCTCGGCAATGCCCTCTGGGCGGATGTCGGCGACGATCACCCTGGCGCCGGCCTTGGCGAAACCCTCCGCGAAGGCGCGGCCGAGTCCGCCGGCCGCCCCGGTCACCACCACCCGCTTACCCTGGAGTCCCAGATCAGCCATCCGTTGCCCCTCCCAGGTATTTCGCGATCTGCGCCTCGGCCCTGACGGCCGCGCACATGGTTTCCGCAAAGGCCCGCCCCGCCGCGGTCAACAGGAACGGGTTGGACACCTTCTCGAGTGTCTCGACGGTTTCGAGGACGTCGGTGTCGTACCAGCCGCAGATCGTCTTCATGCCGTGTGGCGAGGCGCGCCATCCCTTGTCGGCGTCCTTCACCACCGCGTCGTTGATCGAGCGGGCCTCTTTCGTCGTGTCATGCCCATCGATGATCGCGAGGACCGCCTCGATATCGACACCTTCCGGGCGGTGGCGTTCCAGGATCTCGCGGGCGATCTCGACGCTGTGCGCCTCGTGGTCGCGCACCAGATCCTTGCGGGTCGGGTTGCGGCCGATGGCCAGCAACAGAAGGCTGGGGTCGATCCGCTTCCAGCCGACGTCGTGCAGCAGGATGGCGGGGAGCACCACGCTTTCGTCGGCCTCGGGGATCTGCGCCAGAAGCGCGCGCGCGATCGCGTAGGCAACGATGGTGTGTGCGTCGTTGTCCCGCACGTCGAGATAGGGCTTCGCATCTTCCCAGAGCGGCAGGTCGCGCGGAAGAAGGACTTCGGTGCCGATCATTCCGGCACCTCGTAGCTGAGGTACATCGTCTTGTATTCGAGGTAGCTCTCGACCCCGTAGCGGCCCTTCTCGCGCCCGAGACCGCTCTCCTTCATGCCCCCGAACGGCACGTAGTGCGACGACCGGTGGATGTCGTTGAGCCAGACCGAGCCGGCTTCCATCCCCTCGGCGAGCGTGAGGCCGCGGGCGAGGTTGCCGGAGAATACGAAGCCCGCGAGCCCGTAGCGGGAGGCATTGGCGAGGGCCAGCGCCTCGGCCGGGCTGTCGACCGGAGCCACGCCCAGCACCGGGCCGAAGGTCTCCTCGGCCATGACCAGCATGTCCGGCGTGGCATCGGCGATGATCGTGGGCGGAAAGTAGTAGCCGCCGTCGAAGCCGGGCCCCGTGACGCGCGCGCCGCCGAGCGCGATCCGCGCGCCCTTCTCGCGGGCATCCTCCGACTGGCGCTGGCTGTTGGCGAAGATCTTCTCGTTCACCAGCGGCCCCAGATCGCCCTCGCCGCCCTCGGGCTGCAGGGTGAGCCGGCCGGCCTTGGCGGCGAGCGCCTCGAGAAACGCCTCGTAGACCGGGCGCTCGACATAGACCCGGTTCACGCGATAGCAGAACTGCCCGGAATTGGCGAAGCCGTGGCGGGCGATGGCAGTGGCTGCCTTTTCAAGGTCGGCATCGGCACAGACGATGGCAGCCGACTGCCCGCCGAGTTCCAGCGTGAGCCGCTTCATCGTTCCAACCGCGGCGGCCGCGATGGCCTTGCCCGCTGCGGTACCGCCGGTGAAGGCGACCTTCCGCGGTACCGGATGTTCGATCAGCGCGGCGCCGATGCCGCGCCCGTCGCCGGTGACCACGTTGAACACGCCCGCGGGCAGTCCCGCCGCGTGGAAGATCTCGGCAAGCATCAGCGTGGAAAGCGGCGTGTCCTCCGCGGGTTTCGCCACCACCGTGCAGCCGGCGATGAGCGCCGCGCCGAGTTTGAACATGAGCAGGGTGATCGGATAGTTGAACGGAGTGATCGCCACCACCACGCCCACCGGCTCGCGGGTGACGATGGTCTTCTCGCCGATGCCCTGGGCGAGAGACATGGTGGCCTGCAGCCGCAAGCCCTCCTCGGCATAGACGTCGAGCAGGTCGGCCGACCGGCTGATCTCTCCGATGCAGGCGGAGAGCGGACGGCCAAGCTCCTGATGCAGCACGCGCCCCACCGCCTCCGCGTTTTCGCGCATGGCCCTGGCGAGCGTCTTCTGCAGCGCCACGCGCTCGGTCATCGGCCGGCGCTGCCAGCTCTCCATCGCCCGGGCAGCGGCGATCACGGCGGCATCGGCGTCAGCCGCATCGCCCAGCGGCACGGTATCGACGAGGGCGCCCGTGGTCGGAGACAGCACCTTCATCCGCGCGCCGGAAGCCCCCGGGCGCCGGGCACCGTCGACAAACATTTCCATTGGTCTGCCCTCAGATCACGTGCAGCATCAGCACCACGCGGGTTTCGGCCAGCGTTTCGGTTGCCATCTTCCGCCCGGCCTCGGTCTCAAGCTGGTCCTTCTGGGTCTCCAGCCGGTCGGCATAGCCATGCGGCGTGGTCTTGAACCAGTCACATGCGACGGCAATCCCGGTGACCGAGAAGCGCCACAGCTTGTCGGCATCGCGGACGATCCGGTCGTTGAGGTGACGCGGCTCCGAGCGGGTGTCATGGCCATCGATGATCTCGCAGACCTGCGCGATCACATCCTCGCTCCAGCCGGTCCTGCGCAACACCTCGGTTCCCAGACGGATGCTTTCGGCCTCGTGCAGGTAGCGCACGTCCGACGTGAGCATGTCGGGGCCCGAGAAGCCCTTCTCGATGATGTCGTCGTGGTCGATCGAGTACCAGCCGATGTCGTGCAGAAGGATCGCGAGCGAGCAGACGTCGCGGTCGGCTTCCGGATAGGCATCGAGCAGTCGCTGGGCCCAGGCGAATGAGAGCGGAATATGCACGTCGTTCTTGCGCGCGCGCATATAGGGCTCGCAAGCCACCCAGACCGGGTCGAAGCGGGCGAGATCTGTTGGTCTGTCGAGCATCGGGCGGGTCTCCGGAAAACGTTCGGGAGGCCGCGCCGGAACGCGGCTCCAAGGGGCTGGCGTTGAAATCAG
>JBGALW010000314.1:0-2256 GCA_044223585.1 Amaricoccus sp. | reverse complement strand
ACCGCCGGTGAGGCGCGGGTGGCGGCGGCCTATGGCGTGCAGGGGCTGGAGGGCTTTGCAAGCTTCGGGCGGGCCGAGGTGGCGGCGATCGGCGCAATCGTCGACTATCTGGAGCTGACCCAGCGCGGGCGGCTGCCGCTCCTGCGCCCGCCGGTGCGCGAGGCGGCGGGCGGGCTGATGCAGATCGACGCGGCCACCCGGCGCAACCTCGAGCTCACCCGAAGCCTGTCCGGCGGCCGCGAGGGGTCGCTGCTCGCCGCCATCGACCGGACGGTGACCGGGGGCGGGGCACGCCTGCTCGAGACGCGGCTGAACGGGCCGTCCACCGATGTCGGGCTCGTCCGGGCGCGGCAGGAGGCGGTCGGGCATTTCGCCGACGGGGCGGAAGCGGGGGAAGCGGCGCGGGCGCTGCTCCGCAAGGTGCCGGATCTGGAGCGGGCGCTGTCGCGGCTGGCGCTCGACCGCGGCGGCCCGCGCGACCTCGCCGCCGTGCGCGACGGGCTGGCGCAGGCGGCGCGGCTGCAGGCGGCCATGGGCGGCCCGCTGCCGGAGGTGCTGGCGGCCGCGCGGGACGGGCTCGGCGGGCATGACGACCTGATCGGGCTGCTGGGCGCGGCGCTGGTGGCGGAGCCGCCCCTCATGCTGCGCGACGGCGGGCTCATCGCCGATGGCCATGACGCCGAGCTCGACGAGACGCGCCGGCTGCGCGACCAGGGCCGCGGGGTGATCGGCGAACTTCAGGCGGAATATGTCCGGCGGAGCGGCGTGGCGGCACTGAAGATCCGGCACAACAACGTGCTCGGCTACTACATCGAGACGCCGGCGACGCACGCGGAGAAAATGCTGGCGCCGCCGCTCGCCGAGACCTTCGTCCACCGGCAGACGACGGCGAACGCCATCCGCTTCACCACCCTGCCGCTGGCGGAGATCGAGACGAAGATCCTGAACGCCGGCGGGCATGCGCAGGAGATCGAGCGGCGGATCTTCGGCGAGCTGCGGGCGGCGGTGCTGGAGCGCGCCGGGCCGATCGGCGCCACGGCCAAGGCGCTGGCGGAGATCGACCTCGCGAGCGCGCTCGGCGATCTTGCCCGCGGCGAGGACTGGGTGCGGCCGGAGGTGGGGGCGGACCGGGCGTTCCGCATCGCCGGGGGCCGGCATCCGGTGGTGGAGCAGGCCCTCCGCCGCGCCGGCGGCAGTTTCGTGGCGAACGACAGCGACCTCGGCGCCGACGGCGCGGCGGCGCGTCCGGTCTGGCTCATTACCGGACCGAACATGGCCGGCAAGTCCACCTACCTGCGGCAGAATGCGCTGATCGCGCTGCTGGCGCAGGTCGGATCCTATGTGCCGGCGGCGGCGGCCGAGATCGGCATCGTCGACCAGCTGTTCAGCCGGGTCGGGGCGGCGGACGACCTGGCGCGCGGGCGGTCGACCTTCATGGTCGAGATGGTGGAGACCGCGGCGATCCTGAACCAGGCCGGGCCTCGGGCGCTCGTCATCCTCGACGAGATCGGCCGGGGCACGGCGACCTATGACGGGCTTTCGATCGCCTGGGCGGTGCTGGAGCACCTGCACGACGTCAACCGCTGCCGGTCACTGTTCGCCACGCACTATCACGAGCTGACGGCGCTGACCGCCAAGCTGCCGGGCCTGCGCAACGCGACGGTCGCGGTGCGGGAGTGGCAGGGCGAGGTCGTGTTCCTGCACGAGGTGCAGGAGGGGGCGGCGGACCGGTCCTACGGGGTGCAGGTGGCGCGGCTGGCCGGACTGCCGGCGGCGGTGATCGAGCGGGCGCGGGTGGTGCTGGAGGCACTGGAGAAGGGCGAGCGCGAGCGCGGCGGCAAGGCGAAGGCGCTGGTCGACGACCTGCCGCTCTTTGCCGTCGCGGCGCGGCCACCGGAGCCGGCGAAGGCCGGGCCATCGGCGGTGGAGGCGCGGCTCGCCGCGGTGAACCCGGACGATCTGTCGCCGCGCGAGGCGCTGGAACTCGTCTACGCGCTCCGGGCGCTGGCGCGGGAGTAATACGAACTCCATTTCATCGCTTCGGACAAACGCGTCGCCCGGCCTCTCGCGTCGGCGGTTGCACCCGTACTGCCCACACCTCGATAGGGCCACCGGCAGCGCCTGCCTGGGCTGGCGCGAAGCGCCTGCCGGGGGGCAGGCAGGCGCTGCCGGTGCTGACGCACCGGCGGGGATATCTGCGCCGGAGTCGCATCGCCCGACGCGATCAGCCGGAAGCCGTACGATGCCCCGCGCGGC
>JBGALW010000066.1:0-19072 GCA_044223585.1 Amaricoccus sp. | reverse complement strand
GGGCGTCGGGCAGCGTCCACTTGACGCTGCCGTTGCCGATCCCGACGCCGAAGATCCCGCCCTCCTGGATGGCGTTTGTGGCATAGCCGATCTGGGTGCGCGGATCGATCTCGGACGACAGGAAGCCGTTGATGCGGCGGGCGACGTGCTCGGAATTGTGGTAGGCGAACCAGCCGACACCCAGGACGCCCGCACCGACGCCGCCGAGCAGCGTGACCGGCGCACCCGCCGCGAAATACATCAGCGCCCAGGTCGCGATGATGAGGCCCGCCTGCCCGAAATCCGGCTGCAGCGCGAGGGTCGCGGTCAGGATGACGGCAACCGCGAAGGACATCGCCTTTCCCGGTGGTCCCTTGACGTCATAGCTCGCGGCCATCAGCCATGCGGCGAAGATCGCGAAGGACGGCTTCAGGAACTCCGCCGGCTGGACCGAGACGACCTTCAGGGAATACCAGCGGATCGCGCCCTTGCCGAAGTCTGTGCCGAACACCGGCAGCAGCGCCAGTGCCACGACCGAGATGGCGAAGAGCACCGTCCCCCAGCGCCGCAGCCGCAGGGGTGACATCATCGAGACGACGATCATCAGCCCGAGCGAGAAGATGCCGAAGGCCGCCTGCCGCCAGACATAGTGGAAGGGATCGAGGCCGTTCTTGACGGCCAGCGGCGGCGAGGCGGCGAGGCCGAGCAGCGAGCCGACGAGGAAGAGCCCGACGACTGCCGCCAGCGACCAGCGGTCAACGGTGCGCCACCATTGTGGGAGGATCGGCTCGCCCGGCTTGGCCGGCACGGCGCCAAAGACCATCTCGGTCATGGGAACTGCCCTTCATCTGCCTGTCCGCCGTCCGCCCGGAGTTGGTCCCCGGTGCGCGAATGCGCCTCATGCGCGAGTGTAGCGGCGTCGGGACCGAAAAGCCAGTGCGGCGAATCATCCCGCGGTGCGGCCAACCGGGGCGGGGCAGGGCGCCGAGCGCCTTGCTGGCGCCCGGCTTGGCGACGTCAGACGTCGCGACGGCGCTCGTACGCCAGGGCGAGACCGGCAAGCAGCACCGCGATTGCCGCGAGGCCGCTGCCGATGTCGATCTCCGGCGCCTTCACCTGACAGACCGGGCGAAGGGCGAGCGGTCCGCACGGAATGATGGGCGTGCGGTCCCTGATCCCCGCCTCCGCCGCGATCGGCGCCGCAAGGGCGACGAGGAGCAGCGTTGGCGCGAGCAGTCTGTGCATGTCGGACCTCCTTCGGTTCGGTCACGCGAGACGATGATCGCACTGGGAGCAATCGGCGGAAAGTTGCTCATGCGGCTATTTCGCCCGATGGGCTTACCCCGTTCGTACGGGGCCGCGATCGATGGGACAGGGTCGCACGCGATCGGGATGCGGATAGCGTTGGGACGCCATCGTCAAGCCATCCTGTCCTCCGTGCACGCTGCCACCGCCCCGTCCTGCCCGCCAGTCGCCGTCTCGCGGATCGCGATCGTTGCGGCGGTCGTGCTCGCGGAACTCGTGGTGATCGGCGGGATGCTGTGGGCGACCCGGCTCGACTGCGGGCCGATCGGGCAGACGGGCACCTGTGATGCGATTTCGTGGGTGGTCACGCGGGGTGCCGGCACGGTCGGCCTCGGCGCCCTCTACCTTGCGGTGCGGCTGCGCCCGCGGGCCGGCTCCGACCCGGGTCCGGACAGCCGCGAGGCGCCGGCGCGCTTCTGGCCGGCGGTGCAGGTCGCGGGGTTTGCCCTTCTCATCCTGCCGCTCGTCCTGGCCGGGGAGGACGTCGAGCGGCTGTTCGCGATCGGCGGGTGGATCTGGGTGCCCGGGACGGCGATGGCCACGGTGGGCGCCCTTTTTTGGCTCATGCCATGGCGGGCCTGGGCGTCGCTCCTGCGCGCCGATCCGCTGACCCCGATCGGGCTCGTCGCCCTCGGCCTTGCGGCGCCGGCGCTCGCCTCCCGCGCCGATCTTGCCTGGTCGTGGGCCCCGCTTTCTCGCGTGACATTCGAGGGCGTCGCCGCGCTGGCACGGCTCTTCGGCGACGCGCGCGCGGTGCCCGAGAAATATACCATCTACTTCGACTACTTCGCCGTCGAGATCGCCGATGCCTGCTCGGGCATCCAGGGCTTTGCGCTCATCACCGGCTCGGCCACGCCGGATGGCTGATGTTCGTGATCCTCGGGCTGCCGCTCGTCGCCGCTGCGCGGGCGGTCCCCTGGTTCCATGCCACTTCGCCCGCAGAACCGCGCCGGAGGGCTCCGCCTTTCCTGCAGGACCGGAACGCGGCGCTGATCGTCCCCTTCATGGTGCTGATGCTCTCGAGCCTCGTCGCCTCGACTTTCGCGCTGACGCCTGAAGTCTGGTATCCGCTCCGGGCGCTCGCCGTCGCGGCGGCGATCCTCACCTTTCTGCCGGTGCTCCGGTCGTGCGCAGGCCCTCTCCCGGTCGGCCTTCTGCCGGTTGCGGCGGGCCTCCTGGTCGGCGTGGCCTGGGTGCTGACACAGCCTCCGGCGACCGGCGACGACAGCGCTCTGGTCGGGGCGCTGGCAGAGTTGCCGGCGGCTTGGCTGGCGGCGTGGGCCGGCTTCCGGGTGATCGGCTCCGTCGTCCTCGTGCCGGTCGTGGAGGAGGCCTTCTTCCGTGGCTATCTCCTCGCCCGGCTCGACGGACCGGGCTGGCGGCGGGCGGCCGCGCTCGTCGTCTCGTCGGCGCTGTTCGCGCTCCTGCACGAACGCTGGCTCGCCGGCCTGCTTGCGGGCCTCGTTTTCGGGGGCGTCCTGCTGCGGCGCGGCCGCCTCGTGGACGCCATCGCCTGCCATGCCGCGGCCAACCTCGTCCTCGCGGCAACGGCGATTGCCGGGGGCGACTGGACCGCGTTCTGACGTACGCTCCCGTCGGCGTCAGGCGCGGCCTTCGACCTCGGCATATTCCTGCACCAGCGCCGCGTACATCTCCATCGGCGGAAAGGCGTCGAAGCTGTGCCGTGCCGGGGTACGGGCCCAGGGCAGGGCCTCGCTGCGGAAGGTCTCGATGAACGGCACGAACCACTCGACATCGTCGAGCATGGTCGGCCGGACGTTGACGAACTGGTCGAAGCCCTTCGGGCGGGTGAAGATCCAGCTCATGCAGGCCGGGCAGAAGAAATGCCCGATGTGCGGTGTGGCGCCGCCCGGCACGGGCCGGCCCACCGTCACCCGGAACCCCTCGGCCGGGATCGCGACACTGAGCGAGAAGGCACTGCCGGTCATCCGCTGGCAGCCCGTGCAGTGGCAGGCGGCGGTGAGGAGCGGCGGCAGCGTCACCTCGAACCGGGTGGCGCCGCATCGGCATCCGCCGGCTGCCGGCAGCGTCATTTGTGCCATCACCTGTCCTCCCTCAGCCAACGGGTTCCCCGATCCGCGCCCGGACGAAGCCCTCGAACGCCGTCCCGCGTTCCTCGAAGCTCTCGAACTGGTCGAAGCTGGCGCAGGCCGGGGCAAGCAGCACGACGTCGCCGGGCTCTGCTTCGGCGAGCGCCGCCGCGACGGCCCGCTCCAGCGTCTCGGTGACGGCGTGCGGCGTGTCGCCCAGCGTCGCGGCGAACTCGTGCGCTGCTTCACCGATCAGGTAGGCCTTCGCCACACGGCCGAAGAGCGGGCGCAGCGGATCGATCCCGCCGGCCTTGGCGCGGCCGCCGGCGATCCAGCGGATGCGCTCGAAGGAGAGGAGCGCCTTTTCCGCCGCGTCGGCGTTGGTCGCCTTGCTGTCATTGATGATGCGCACGCCATTCCAGTCGGCGACGAGCTGGCTGCGGTGGGCGAGGCCGGGGTAGGTGGCGAGTGCCGCCTCGATCTGCTTCGGCCCCATCCCGAGACTGCGGGCCGCCGCATAGGCGGCACAGGCATTCTGGTGGTTGTGCGCGCCGGGCAGCGTCGCCATGCCGCGCAGGTCGATCGACGCCACCTGCCGCCCGCCGCGCCATTCCGCGAGAAAACCCTTGCGGGCATGGACCTGCCAGCCCGGCCCCGCCGGCTTTTTCGTGACGGACACGGTGATCACGGGGTCGCCGGTCCCCGCCTCCTCGCGCATGCTGTTGGCGAGGAACCGGCCCTCGTTCTCGTCGATGCCGACGATCGACCGCCCCGGCCCGCCCTGGGTGAACAGCCGCCGCTTGGCGGCGAAATAACCGCCCATGCCGCCGTGCCGGTCGAGATGGTCGGGCGAGAGGTTGAGGAACACCGCGATGTCGGGCGAGAGTGCGCGGGCAAGCTCGATCTGGTAGGAGGAAAGTTCGAGGACCACGACCATGCCGTCCTCTGCCGGGTCGAGGTCGAGCACGCCGCGGCCGATGTTGCCGCCCACCTGCACCGGCCGCCCGGCCGCGCGCAGGACATGCGCGGTCAGCGCCGTGGTCGTCGACTTGCCGTTCGAGCCGGTGATGGCGACGACGCCCGGCGTGCGGTCGAACTTCTCCCAGGCCGGGGTGGCGAAGGAGCGGAAGAACAGCCCGATGTCGTTGTCGACTACGACGCCGGCGTCCCAGGCGGCGGAGACCGCGGGGTGCGGGGCAGGGTAGAGGTGCGGGATGCCCGGCGAGACGATCAACGCCTTCACCCCCGCATAGCTCTCGACGTTGGTCAGGTCGGCGAGCGCGATCCCCTCCGCCTCCGCCTTGTCCCGCGCTGCCGCGCTGTCGTCCCAGGCCACCACCTCGGCGCCGCCGGCCGCCAGCGCGGCGATCGCCGGCCGCCCCGAGCGGCCGAGCCCGAGCACTGCGACCCTGTGGCCGTCATATCCGCGAACCGGGAGCATGCCTGCACCGCCCGTCTGCCTTCTGCCTGCCTCGCCCGAGGCTTGCCCGATCGCCCGGCCGCATGCAACCGCTGCTCCAGGGCGCCGCTGTCAGCCGGTATCCAGCGTGTCACCCTCGCGGTGCTAGCCGCGAGCGGCGTCCTGACCAGGCGCCGCGACCGGACGCCTTGGTGCGCGGGTGCGCCGGTCGGATAGGTGATGGATCCGCGCCGCGCCCTTGGCCATGCTGGTCCGGTCGCAAGGGGGCGAAGCGGATGCACGTCGGTCTGATCACGGGGCTCGGGCCCGCCGCCACGGTTGTCTACTACCAGCACCTGACGCGGACGGCGGCCGATCGCGGGTGCCGGCTAGACCTCACGATGGTCGAGGCCAACATCCGGGAGGTGCTGGCCAACAACCTCTCCGGCCGGTCGGACGAGCAGGCGGAGATCTTCGCCGGATTGCTGCACCGCCTGAAGGCGGCCGGCGCCGACTTCGCCAGCATCACGGCGATAGGCCCGCATTTCTGCTGGGAGGAAACGGTCGCGCTCAGCCCGCTGCCGCTGCTCTCCGCGATAGACCCGCTCGATGACTTCTGCGCGAACCGGGGCTACGGGCGGGTTGGCCTGCTCGGCACCGCGCGGGCGATGGGAACGAAGCTGTTCGGACAGATGGTGCGTACGGAGGTCCTCGCCCCCGACGGGCCGGAGGTTGTCGGCAAGGCCTATCAGGACATGGCCGTTGCCGGGCGCTGCGGCGAGGGAACCCGGCGGATCATCTTCGATGCGGGTCGCGCCATGATGGACCGGGGGGCAGACGCCATCGCGTTGGCCGGAACCGACCTGCTGCTGGCTTTCGACGGACGCGATCCGGGGTTCCCGGTCATCGACGCGCTGCAGGTTCATGCCGGCCTGCTGGCCGACCTGGCGACGGACCGGCGGTCGCTTGCGGATACGCGGCACCGCCGCGGGCAGGCTGCGCCGGCGAGTTGACCCCGGCGCCGCGCGGAGTCGGATCGGGGACGGCGGTCCGGGCCGCCGTCCCCGCAGGTCAGGCCGTCGCCATCTCGGCCGGGTCGGGGCGGATGATGGCGGTGGTCGCCACCTCGTAGAACTCCTCGCCCGGCATGCCGACGCGGGCGGCATGGGCGCGGATCGCGTCGCCGTCCTTTGCCTCGTAGATGCAGAAGGTGCCGATGCGGCCGTCCGCCTCGCGGACGACGTAGCTGCGGATCCAGCGGATGGTCTCGGGGAATTCCTCTTCGCCGACCTTGGCCGACTTCGCGCCGGCAACTTCGAGTTCGGCGAGGGACGCCCAGGCGCTGGGGCGGCGGATGACGTAAAGCTGCATGTCCGGTCTCCTTTGGGCGGCCTCGATGCCGCCGCTGATGTCGCCACGGGTTCGTGACGGGAGGAAGCTGCCGCAGGAGAGGCGGCCGCGTCCTTACCGGGCGCTGATCGTTGCCTGATCTTTGGCGGCGAGCGCCGCGAGGGCGTCGGCCTCGGCGGTGAGATGGCGCGCGCCGATCCGGCTGGCGCTGAGCCGGGCCGCGGCGAGTTCGGCGGCAGCGCCCGCCGGATCGGCGGTCGCGAGGTGGTCGCGGGCGAGGGCGATGCGGACGCGCGCCGCGTGGTAGTCGAGGCCGGCGGCGGTCCAGAGCTGGCGGGCGAGCAGGAGCAGGCGCCTCGCTTCGGCCGGGTCGGAGCAGAGCGCGGCACGGGTTTCGTCGAGGAGCGCCTGGACCGCCGGCTGCGGCCAGCGCGCCGGGCACGCCTCGATCTCGGCGAGAAGCGGCGCGGCGATCTCCGGACGGCCGGCGAGCGCGGCAATCCTGGCCTTGTTGACAAGCAGGTAGCCGCGGCGCTGAAGGTGGAACCAGGTCCGGCCGGCGAGCGCGCGGTCGAGGGCGGCAAGCGCTGCGTCGGCGTCGCCCGCCTCGAAAAGCAGGATGGCGTTGCCGGGCTCGGCGTCCCAGCCAACGGCATAGGCGGCGGCGTGGTCGGCGCGGGCCGTGTCGAGGTCGCCCATCATCGCGTGGATGTCGCCGCGGACACGGTGGCCCTCGCCGACGCACCAGGCCTCCTCGTCGACGAGCTTGCCGATCGCGCGGTCGATGCGCTCGAGCGCCTCGGGCAGCGTTTCCCGCGCGCCGAGGATCTCCGCGCGGTGCAGGTCGCAGGAGCCGGGCGGCGCGGCGAAGCTCGCCTCGCACCAGGTCTCGAAGCCAAGGCTCCACTGCCGCGCCCGTTCCCAGTCGGCAAAGGTGCGGGCGCTCCACAGGATGTTGCAGTAGACGAGGGTGCCGGTCACCGGATCGATGTTGCCGGAGAGGGCGATGGCCGCGGCATGGTTCTGCTGGGCGACGCCCTCGTCGACCCGGCCGAGCGAGAGGTTGTAGAAGCCGGTGTAGGCGAGGGTGAGTGCGCGGAGCCCGCGGTCGCCCGACCGCTCGGCGAGGGCGGAGGCCCGGCCGGCGAGGTCGAGCGCCGCGTCCGCGTCACCGCCGAATGCGGCGAGGCGCGAGCGCATCCAGAGGAGGTAGGCGCCGACGCCCGGATCCCCGGCGCCGCCGAGCAGCGACTCCGCGCGGTCGAGCCAGCCGCCCGCCACCGCGGCGGCGCTGCGCTCGAGCTCGATCTTGGCAATGGTGACGGCGGCGCGGGCGGCGCGGTCCGGCCCGCCGGCGGCCTCGTGGGCGGCGACGGCGCGGACGAGGAGGGGCAGCGCCAGCACCGGGCGGCCCCGGCATTCGACGGCGAGCGCCCAGAGGTCGATGTCGTCCGGCGTCAGCTGGCCGGGGGCCATCGCCTCGAAGCGTGCGCAGGCCGCGGGCCAGTCGCACGCCTGCACGCGCCGCCGCACCTCGGCGTGAGGGTCGGCGTCCGGCGGGCCCTCGGGGGCGCCGAGATCCGGGTCGAGGCCGAAGCGGTAGCCGTGGCGGACGAAGCTGCGGATCGCCCGTTCGAGCCCGCCGGCGGCGAGCGCACGGCGCGCGAGGCTGACCGCGCGCTGCAGCGACGCCTCGGTCACCGTGAGATCGGGCCAGAGCGCGTCCATCAGCTCGTCCTTCGGGACAACCCGTCCGGCATTCCTGACGAGGTAGGCAAGGAGGTCGAAGACCAGCGGCTGCACGTCCTGCGGCTGGCCGCGCAGCGTCAGGCTGCGGGCATCCTCGTCGATCTCGAAGGGGCCGAAGCGGGTGGGCACGCGGGACACCAGGCTGCTGGGACGGGGCGCGATGATAAGGGAAAGATCGGCGCACGGTAAGGACCCGCGGCGGCCACCGGCGGTAGAAGCGTGTCCGGGGACAACGCCGGGCCACTCATTCCCAAGGAAATCCCCACGCAATTCCCCGGAAACCGGAACCCCGTCCGCAAGCGGGAGCGCCGGACCCCGCCTATCCTCGCCGACACCAGCACAACCGTGACCAGAGTGAAACCGATGTCCATGCCGATCCCCGTGAAGTCCGTCGGCCTCAGCGCGGCCGGCACCTCCGTGTTCCTGACCGCTGGCCGCGCGTTCGGCTCGCGTCTTGCAAGCGACCTGGCCGCCTGGGCGAAGGCGCGGCGACCGCCGCCGTGCGACGCCATTGCAGGCGCTTCGACGACCATGACGCTGCGCGACATCGGTCTTCAGCCGGGATGCCGTCCGCGGCGGCAGATCCGCGAAGCGCCGGCAAGGCCGGCACGACCACAACCGGCGGCCGGCGCCCGCGCACCCTGGACAATTCCAATGCCAGACCTGCATCCGAACATCCTCTCCACGAGATCAAGCTGGTACCCCCTGTTCGTCCATGAACGCGCCGCGCCGGCCTGCCACGCCTGCAGTTGCCGAGGCCTTTCAACCGAGTGGTCGGTCAAGGACCGCCTCGCCCTCGCGGTCATCGAGGCGGCCGAGCGCGACGGCTCGCTCCGCCCCGGCCAGACCGTCGTCGAGGCGTCGAGCGGCAATACCGGCATCGGCCTCGCCATGGTCTGCGCCGCCAGGGGCTATCCGCTCGTCGTCGTCATGGCCGAGAGCTTCAGCGTCGAGCGCCGGCGGCTGATGCGCTTCCTCGGCGCGCAGGTCGTCCTGACACCCGCGGCGGAGAAGGGCACCGGCATGGCGGCGAAGGCCCGCGAGCTCGCCGAGAAGCACGGCTGGTTCCTTGCCCGCCAGTTCGAGAACGAGGCCAACGCCGAGGCGCACGCCCGCACGACCGCGCGAGAGATCCTCGCGGCCTTCGAAGGCCGCCGGCTCGATGCCTTCGTCACCGGCGCCGGTACCGGCGGGACGCTGAACGGCGTCGCCCGCGTGCTCAAGGCCGAGCGGCCGGAGGTGCAGGTGATCGCCTGCGAGCCGGACAACGCCCCCATCCTCGCGAGCGGCGTCGCGCAGGCGCGGGCCGCCGACGGCAGCCCCGCCGCCTCGCACCCGATGTTCCGTCCGCACCTGATGCAGGGCTGGACGCCGGACTTCATCCCGAAGCTGACGCAGGCCGCGCTCGACGCCGGCCACGTCGACCGGGTCGTCGGCGTCAACGGTGCGCTGGCGATGGAAGGCGCCCGCGACCTCGCCCGGCGCGAAGGCATCTTCTGCGGGCTCTCGGGCGGGGCCACCTTCGCCGCCGCCCGCCGCGTCGCCGGGGAACTGCCGGAGGGCAGCGTCGTGCTGTTCATGGTGCCCGACACCGGCGAGCGATATCTCTCGACCCCGCTCTTCGCCGACATCCCGGAGGAGATGACCGAGGCCGAGCACGAGATCGCCGCCTCGACCGACGGCTATCGCATCGGCGGCCCGGCGCGGCCGGCCGCGGCCGCGGCGCCCGCCACGCCCGCGCCCGCGCCGAGCCCCGAGGCGACCGCCTGGTTCGAGACCGCCGTGACCGATCCCGACGAGCCCGTCGTGCTCTTCGCGCTCGAATGGTGCGAGTTCTGCTGGGCGCTGCGCAAGTTCTTCGCGGCGCGCGGCATCCGCTACCGCTCCGTCGACCTCGATTCGGTCGCGATGCAGGAGGACGATCTCGGTGGGGCGCTGCGCCCGGTGCTCCACGCCCGCACCGGCGAGCCGACGATCCCGCAAGTCTTCGTTGGCGGCACGCACGTCGGCGGCTGCACCGCGACCTTCGCGGCCGACGCCGACGGCAGCCTCGGCCGGTTGCTCGACCGGCACCGCGTGGCGCACAGTGGCGTGCTGGTCGACACGGGCGCGCTGCTGCCGAAATGGCTGCATCCGCGCTGAGGGAGGCGACGATGACCGGAATCACCATCCGCCAGGCGACCGGCGCCGACGACCTCGGCGCCATCCGCGCCCTGATGCATCGCTATGTCGCCTGGCACTATCAGCGTCATGCGGCGCACCTCGCGATGGTCGCGCGGTATTTCGATCCGGTCGCGTTCGAGGCCGAACTCGCGGCGCTCCCCGGCGCCTATGCCCCGCCGAAAGGCCGCCTGCTTCTCGCCTGCGTCGACGGCGTGCCCGCCGGGTGCGTCGCCCTCCGCGATCTCGGGGACGGCGCCTGCGAGATGAAGCGGATGCTCGTCGCCCTGGAGCATCAGGGCCGGCGCCTCGGCCTCGCCCTCGGCGAGCGGTTCCTCGCCGAGGCCGCCGCAGCCGGCTACCGCGTCGCGCGCCTCGACACCGGCCCGCTGCAGCACGAGGCGCACCAGCTCTATGCGCGGCTCGGCTTCCGGCGGATCGCGCCGTACTACGAGCTCGACGCGGACATGGCGGCCTTCCTGATCTTCATGGAATGCCCGCTGTCCGGGGTGTCCGTCCCGCTCGGCGGGGAACACCCGGGTGCGCCTCCTCCGGACCGTCCGGCGGATCACCAGCCCGGATCGGGAGCCTGAGTCCGGTCCGCGTGATCGCGGCCGGTGCGCGCTCGGTGCAGATATTCCCGCCGATGCTCCATCGAGATGTCGTCGCAACTGGTGCGGTCGCCGTCACCATGGCCATGGCCCGGCGCTGATCTGTCGCTCGCTACGCCGGGGTGGCGGCCGAGCCGAGGCGGTACGCTTCCGGGGTGGTTCCCTCGGCGGACCGAAACACCTTGATGAGGTGGGGCAGGTCGCAGAACCCGGTTTCCGCCGCGATCCGGGTGACCGACCGGGCGGTGGTGCGCAGCAGGTGCTTCGCCTGCTCGACGCGGATCAGCCGGTCCGCCTCGGACGGCGTCATGCCGAGCGCCTCGCGGAAATGCCGCTCGAGCTTGCGGCGGCTGACGCCCGCGAGCGCGGCCACGCGCGCGATCGAGAGCGGAGCTTCGATCGACTGGTGCATGGTGAGCAGCACCTTCCGGACCAGCGCGTCGTCGGTGGCGAGTGCGAGCGGCATGCCGGGCTGGGGGCGCTCGCCCGCCATCGCCTCGTCGATGATCATGATGTGCAGGCTTTTCGCCGCGCGCGCCCGGCCGAGGTGCCGCTCGACGATGAAGGCCGCGAGATGCGCCGAGGAGACCCCGCCGGAGCAGGTCAGCCGGTCGCGGTCCACGACGAAGATCTGGTCCGAGACCGGTCTCAGGCCATCGAACCGCTCCAGAAAGTCGGCGTGGTGGAACCAGCTGACGCAGGCGCGATAGCCCTGCATCAGCCCCGCCCGGTGCAGGACGAAGGTGCCGGTGCAGACGCCCACCAGCGGAACGCCGGCCGCCGCGGCCGCGCCGAGGAAGCTGACGGTCTCGGGATGCAGGTTCTCGATCTCGTCGACGAGCCCGCCGACGACGACGAGGTAGTCGAACCGCGTCGGGTCGCCGAGCCGCTCCTCCGGCTGGACCGCGACGCCGCAGCTCGACGCGATGGCTTCTCTCGTCGGGGACAGCACCTTCCACGCGCAGAGGATCGGCCGCGACCGGTCGCCCTCGTCGGCGGCGAGCCGCAGCACGTCGACAAAGGTTGCGAAGGCGCAGAGCGTGAAGCGCTTCGTCAGGATGAAGCCGACGTTCAGGTTCGCCATTTTCCGCGCTCCGTGCGAGGGTGTCGGCAGGATACACCGGAACTGACGCTTTCATACAGTCCCGACTCGCAGGCTTGTGCCATGAGGGAGGCAGCCATTTCGGGAGCCGGTCATGACGCATTTCTCCTTCGCGCAGGTCGTGCGTGGCGCGCTGACCGGCCAGAAGAACTGGACCGCGCAATGGCCCGACCGCGAGCCGAAGGCGGCCTACGACGTCATCATCGTCGGCGCCGGCGGGCACGGGCTCGGCGCCGCCTACTATCTGGCGAAGGAGCACGGGATCACCAATGTCGCGGTGATCGACAAGGGCTGGCTCGGCGGCGGCAACACCGGGCGCAACACCACGATCATCCGCTCGAACTATCTATATGACGAGAGCGCCCGGCTTTACGACCACGCCCTCGACCTCTGGGAGAACCTCTCCCAGGACCTGAACTACAACGTCATGTACTCGAAGCGCGGCGTGCTGATGCTGGCGCACAACGTCCACGACGTGCAGTCCTTCCAGCGCCACGTGCACTCCAACCGCCTGAACGGCGTCGACAACGTCTGGCTGACCGCGGCCGAGGCCAAGGCCTTCTGCCCGCCGCTCGACCTCAACCCGAACGCACGCTACCCGGTGATGGGTGCCGCGCTGCAGCGCCGCGCGGGTACCGCCCGCCACGACGCCGTCGCCTGGGGCTACGCCCGCGGCGCGGCGGCGCGCGGCGTCGACATCATCCAGAACTGCCCGGTCACGGCGATCCGCCGCGGACCTGACGGCCGTGTCACCGGAGTCGAGACCCCCAAGGGCTTCATCGCGGCCAGGAAGGTCGCGGTCTCCGCCGCCGGTCACACCTCGGTGGTGATGGAGAGCGCCGGCGTCCGGCTGCCGCTCGAATCCTACCCCCTTCAGGCGCTCGTCTCCGAGCCGATCAAGCCGGTCTTCCCCTGCGTCGCCATGTCGAACTCGGTCCACGCCTACATCAGCCAGTCCGACAAGGGCGAGCTCGTCATCGGCTCCGGCACCGACCAGTATGTGAGCTACTCCCAGCGCGGCGGCCTGCCGCTGATCGAGCACACGCTCGCCGCGATCTGCGAGATCTTCCCGATCTTCCGCCGGATGCGGATGCTGCGCAAATGGGGCGGCATCGTCGACGTGACGCCGGACCGATCGGCGATCCTCGGCAAGACGCCGGTCCCCGGCCTCTACGTCAACTGCGGCTGGGGCACCGGCGGCTTCAAGGCGACGCCGGGCGCCGCCCACCTTCTCGCGCATACCGTCGCGAAGGACGAGCCGCACCCGATCAACGCCCCCTTCACGCTCGAGCGCTTCACCACCGGCCGGCTGATCGACGAAGCCGCAGCCGCCGCCGTCGCGCACTGAGGAGAAGCCCCATGCTCCTGATCCACTGCCCCTACTGCGCGCAGGACCTCCCCGAACTCGAGTTCGCCTATGCCGGCGAGGCGCACATCGCCCGCCCGGCCGATCCGTCGGCGCTCAGCGACGAGGAATGGCGCGACTTCCTCTTCATCCGCACCAACCCCAAGGGCGTCCATTTCGAGCGCTGGCGGCACATCAACGGCTGCGCCCGCTTCTTCAACGCCGTGCGCGAGACCGTCGGCGACAAGTTCCTCGCGACCTACAAGGCGGGCGAGCCCCGTCCGGACGTCGCCAGCCTGACGGGAGAGCCGAAGTGACGACATATCGCCTCCCGAACCACGGCCGTGTCGATCACGCGAAGCCGGTCAAGTTCACCTTCGACGGCAGGAGCTACACCGGCCTCGCCGGCGACACCCTGGCCTCCGCGCTCCTCGCCAACGGCGTCCACCTGATGGGCCGGTCGTTCAAGTACCACCGCCCCCGCGGCGTCGTCTCCGCCGGCTCCGACGAGCCGAACGCGCTGATGGGTACCCGCCGCGGCCCCGGCCGCTTCGAGCCGACCACCCGCGCGACCATTCAGGAGCTACGCGCAGGACTGGAGGCGACGAGCCAGAACCGCTGGCCGTCGCTCGCCTTCGACATGGGCGCGATCAACGACGACCTCGGGTCGCTGTTCTCGGCCGGCTTCTACTACAAGACGTTCATGTGGCCGCGATCCTTCTGGGACAAGGTCTACGAGCCGGTCATCCGGGGTGCCGCCGGCCTCGGGGTCTCGCCGACCGAGTCCGACGCCGACACCTACGCCAGCCGCTTTGCCCACGTCGACGTGCTCGTCGTCGGCGCCGGCCCCGCCGGCCTCGCCGCGGCGCTCGCCGCCGGCCGCTCGGGCGCCTCCGTCTTGCTCGTCGACGAGACGGCCGAGGTCGGCGGCACGCTGCTCTCCGAGCCCGCCGTCACCATCGACGGCAAGCCGGCGTGGGACTGGCTCGGCGACACCGTCGCCGAACTCGGCCAGCTTGCGAACGTCAGGGTGATGACCCGGACGACGGCGATCGGCTACTACCACCAGAACCTCGTCGGCCTCTGCCAGCGGCTGACCGACCACCTCGACACGCCGCCCGACGGCGCCCCGCGCGAGCGGATGTGGAAGGTGCGCGCCAGGGAGGTCGTTCTCGCCCAGGGCGCCCTCGAGAAGCCCCTTGTCTTCGACGGCAACGACCGTCCCGGCGTGATGCTCGCCGGCGCCGCGCAGACCTACCTCCACCGCTACGGCGTCAAGGTCGGCGACCGCCCGGCGATCGTCACCGCGCACGATTCGGCCTGGCACACCGCCTTCGACCTTGCGGGCGCCGGCGCGAAGCCCGCCGTCATCGTCGACGTCCGCGCCACCGTCGACCCCACCCTCACCGACCGCGCCCGCGCCCTCGGCATCGAGACCCTGCTCGGCCGCACCGTCACCGGAACCTCCGGCCGGCTCCGGGTGAAGTCGCTGCGCGTCAACCGCGTGGAGAACGGCAAGGCCACCGCCCCGCGCGACATCGCCTGCGACACCGTGCTGATGTGCGGCGGCTGGACCCCCTGCCTCCACCTCTTCAGCCACACGCAGGGCAAGCTCGCCTGGGACGAGGCGGCGCAATGCTACCTCCCCGGCACGAAAACCGAGGCGGTGCAGATCGCCGGCGCCGGCCGCGGCCTCTGGGGCGTCGCCGCGGCGCTGGAGGACGGCGGGAAGGCCGGGGCGCTGGCCGCCCGCGACGCCGGGCGCGAGGCCGAGACGCCCGCCTTCACCGTCGCCGCCGACCGCACCGGCTCGGGCATCACCTGCAAGGAGCTGCCGACCGATCGCAATCCGGCGACCGCCAAGGCCTTCATCGACTTCCAGAACGACGTGACGGCCAAGGACATCCGCCTCGCGGTCCGCGAGGGGATGCGCTCGATCGAGCACGTCAAGCGCTACACGACGAACGGCATGGCGACCGATCAGGGCAAGATGTCGAACGTCAACGGCCTGATGATCGCCTCCGACGCGCTCGGCAAGGCGCCGCCGCAGGTCGGCCTCACCACCTTCCGCCCGCCCTACACGCCGACGACCTTCGGCACCTTCGCCGGCTACCACAAGGACGCGACCTTCGAGGTGACGCGCAAGACGCCGATCGATCCGTGGGCCGAGGCGAACGGGGCGGTGTTCGAGCCGGTCGCGCTCTGGCGCCGCGCCTGGTACTTCCCGAAGCCGGGCGAGGACATGCACGCCGCCGTCTCCCGCGAGTGCCGGAGCGCCCGTGCCTCGGTCGGCATCTTCGACGCCTCGACGCTCGGCAAGATCGAGGTCGTCGGCCCCGACGCCGTGACGTTCATGGAGCGGATGTACACCAACCCGTGGGCCAAGCTCGGCGTCGGCCGCTGCCGCTATGGCCTCCTGCTCGGCGAGGACGGCTTCATCCGCGACGACGGCGTCATCGGCCGTCTGGCGGAGGACCGCTTCCACGTCACCACCACCACCGGCGGCGCCGCCCGCGTCCTCAACATGATGGAGGACTACCTGCAGACCGAGTGGCCCGACCTCAAGGTCTGGCTCACCTCCACCACCGAGCAGTGGGCGGTCATCGCCCTGCAGGGCCCGAACGCCCGCAAGCTGCTGGAGCCCTTCGTCGAGGGGCTCGACATCTCGGCCGGCGCCTTCCCGCACATGGCGGTCGCCGAATGCACGGTCGCGGGCTTCCCGGCGCGGCTCTTCCGCGTGTCGTTCACCGGCGAACTCGGCTTCGAGGTCAACGTTCCGGCCCGTCACGGCCGCGCCCTCTGGGAAAAGCTCTACGAGGCCGGACAGCAGTATGACATCGTGCCCTACGGCACCGAGTCGATGCACGTCATGCGGGCGGAGAAGGGCTACATTATCGTCGGTCAGGACACCGATGGCACGCTGACCCCCGACGACGCCGGGCTCACCTGGGCGATCGGCAAGGCCAAGCCCGACTTCGTCGGCAAGCGCTCGCTGACCCGCCCCGACATGGTGGCGACGGGCCGCAAGCAGCTGGTCGGCCTGCTGACCGACGACCCCAAGGTCGTGCTGCAGGAAGGCGCCCAGATCGTCGCCGACCCGGCCCAGCCGAAGCCGATGACCATGCTCGGCCACGTCACCTCCTCCTACTGGAGCGACGCGCTCGGCCGATCGATCGCCATGGCCGTGGTCGAGGGCGGGCGCGCCCGTGACGGGCAGACGCTGCACGTGCCGATGCCGGACGGGACGATCACCGCGAAGGTGGTGAAGAGCACCGCCTTCCTCGATCCCGAAAACAGCCGGCTGAGCGCCTGAGAGGAGAGCGAGCCCATGAACACTCCATCCTCCACCCTCGCCGCCGCCGGGGTCACAGTCACCCAGCTGCCGCCGACGACCCGCATCACCCTGCGGATCGCCGACCCCTCGGGTTTGCCCCTGCCGACGCGCGTCGGCGACCGTCAGGGCGTCGCCCTCTGCCTCGGCCCCGACGAATGGCTGCTGGAGGGCGAGGGCGCCGCCGCGGTCGTCGCCGGCCTGCCGGCACCCTGCAGCGCGGTCGAGGTCTCCGACCGCGAGATCAGCTATGCGCTCGAAGGCCCGGCCGTTCTCGACCTCCTCGCCACCGGCTGCCCGCGCGACCTCGCGGCAATGCCGGTCGGCACCGGTGCCCGCACGATCTTCGACACCGTCCAGATCGTCCTTACCCGCGAGGCCGGGGACCGCTTTCACCTGACGGTGTGGCGCTCGTTCGCGCCGCATGTCCGCGCCCTCCTCGACATTGCCGTGCGCGAGCTCGCCGCCGGCCTCTAAGAAGGAAACGCCCCCATGCTCGACACCGCCACGCCCCGCCTCTCCGACGACGCCGTCGCCGCCGCCATCGGCCGCGAGCTCGGCCGCCAGCAGCACCAGATCGAGCTTATCGCCTCGGAGAACATCGTCTCCCGCGACGTGCTGATCGCCCAGGGATCGGTCCTCACCAACAAGTACGCCGAGGGATATCCGGGCAAGCGCTACTACGGCGGCTGCGAGTTCGTCGACGAGGTCGAGACCATCGCCATCGACCGCGTCAAGCAGCTCTTCGGCGCCGGCTTCGCCAACGTCCAGCCCCATTCCGGCGCGCAGGCGAACCAGGCCGTCTTCCTCGCCCTGCTCCAGCCCGGCGACCGCATCATGGGCATGAACCTCGCCCATGGCGGCCACCTCACCCACGGCTCGCCGGTCACCATGTCCGGCAAGTGGTTCGACGTGGTCAGCTACGAGGTCCGCGAGCAGGATCAGCGCATCGACATGGACAGCGTCCGCGAGCGCGCGCTGGAGACGAAGCCCAAGCTCATCATCGCCGGCGCCTCGGCCTACCCGCGCGAGATCGACTTCGCCGGCTTCCGCGCCATCGCCGACGAGGTCGGGGCCACCCTGATGGTCGACATGGCGCACTATGCCGGCCTGATCGCCGCCGGGCTCTACCCGAACCCGGTGCCGCACGCCCACGTCACCACCTCGACCACCCACAAGACGCTCCGCGGCCCGCGCGGCGGCATCATCCTGACGAACGACGAGGCGCTGGCGAAGAAGCTCAACTCGGCCGTCTTCCCCGGCAACCAGGGCGGCCCCCTGATGCACGTCATCGCCGCCAAGGCTGTCGCCTTCGGCGAAGCGCTGCAACCGTCGTTCCGGGACTACGCCGCGAGGGTCATCGCCAACGCGCGCACCCTCGCCGCGACGCTGCAGCAGGGCGGGCTCGACATCGTCTCCGGCGGCACCGACTGCCACATGGTGCTCGTCGACCTGCGCCCGAAGGGGGTGAAGGGCCGCGACGCCGAGCGGGCGCTGGAGCGGGCGGGTCTCACCTGCAACAAGAACGCCATCCCCTTCGACCCGGAAAAGCCGTTCGTCACCTCCGGCGTCCGTCTCGGCACCTCGGCGGGCACCACCCGCGGCTTCGGCGAGGCGGAGTTCGCCAGGGTGGGTGCGCTGGTCCTGAAGGTCGTCGACGCCCTTGCCGCCTCGGGCGGCGAAGGGGACGCCGCGGTCGAGGCCGAGGTGATGGCCGAGGTCAGGAAGCTCACCGACGCGCATCCGGTCTACGAGAGCTGACAAAACGCCACCGGCCGGGGGGCCGACCCATGTTCCTCAGCGTCTTTGACATCTTCAAGGTCGGCGTCGGCCCCTCGTCGTCGCACACGATGGGACCGATGCTCGCCGCCGCCCGCTTCCTGGACTCGCTGCGATCGGGGGCCGACCGGGTTCCCGGCTCCGGCGCGGCGGTACGCCTCGAGGCGGTGCTGCATGGCAGCCTTGCCTTCACCGGCAAGGGCCACGCCACCGACCGGGCCACGATCCTCGGTCTCCTCGGCTTCGTCCCCGACACGCTCGATCCGGCGGAGGCCGAGCGGCGGCTCGCCGACCTGGAGGCGACCCACCGCATCGACGTGCCGGGCATCGGCCCGCTCGCCTTCGACCCCGGGAAGGGCATCGTCTTCGACTACGGCCCGCCGCTGCCCGGCCACGCCAACGGCATGGTCCTGCGGGCGTACGACGCCGCCGGCAACCTGCACCTGACCGAGACCTACTATTCGGTCGGCGGCGGCTTCGTCCTGACCGCGCGCGAGCTTCGGCATGCCGAGGTCCGGGGCGACGACGCGCGGGTCACGCGCCCGCATCCCTTTGCCACGGCCGCGGAGATGCTGGCGATGGGCAGGGCGTCCGGTCTCTCGATCGCGGCGATGAAGCGCGCCAACGAGCTTGCGGGCGGCCGGGGCGATCTCGACGCCGGCCTCGACCGGCTCTGGTCGGTGATGGATGCCTGCATCGACCGCGGCCTCGGCTCCGACGGCATCCTGCCCGGCGGCCTCAAGGTCCGCCGCCGCGCCAAGGCGATCCACGAGGCGCTACTCGCCGAGCGCGGCAACAACCTCGCCCAGCCGCACACCGTCAACGACTGGCTCTCGGTCTACGCGATGGCGGTGAACGAGGAGAACGCCGCCGGCGGCCAGGTCGTCACCGCGCCGACCAACGGCGCCGCC
>JBGALW010000065.1:0-19664 GCA_044223585.1 Amaricoccus sp. | reverse complement strand
GGTGAAGAGCTCCTCGACCATCCGCACATGCATGTCCATCGAGCCGCCGACGTCGAGCAGCAGCAGCACCTTGACCGCGTTGTGCCGTTCCGGCCGGGTGACGACATCGAGCCAGCCCTGTTCGGCCGTGGCGCGGATCGTCGCGGAAAGGTCGAGCTCGTCCGCCGCGCCCTCGCGCGCCCAGCGGCGCAGGCGGCGGAGCGCCAGCTTGATGGTGCGGGTGCCGATCTCCACCTGATCGTCGAGGTTGCGGAACTCGCGCCGGTCCCACACCTTGACGGCGCGGCCGTGGCGGCCCTCCTTCTGGCCGATCCGCACGCCTTCCGGGTTGTAGCCGTAGGCGCCGAACGGCGAGGTGCCGGCGGTGCCGATCCACTTCGAGCCGCCCTCATGCCGGCCCTTCTGCTCGCGCAGGCGCTCGGCCAGCTTTTCCATCAGGGCCTCGAAGCCGCCTGCGGACTCGATCTCCGCCATTTCCTCGGGCGTCAGATGCTTCTCGGCCATCTTGCGCAGCCAGTCGGCCGGCAGCTCGAGGCGGGCGATCAGGGCCTCCGCCGTCAGGATTTCCGCGCCGTTGAAGACGTGGGCGAACACCCGGTCGAAGCGGTCGATGTGACGCTCGTCCTTCACCAGCGCGGCGCGGGCGAGGAAGTAGAACGCTTCCGCGTCGAACAGGGCGAGGCCGGCGTCGAGTGCGGCGAGGAACCCGAGATATTCACGGAGCGAGACCGGGACGTGGGCGGCGCGAAGCTCGGTGAAGAACCGCGGGTACATCGCCGCGCCTCAGATCAGCCCGAAACGCTGCAGGGCGATCGCCCCGATGAGGGCGAGCAGCAGGAAGGCGATGCCATGCGCTGCGGCATACTGAAGCCGGTCGAGCCGGTCACCGCCGGAGCGCGCGGCGCGAAACCAGCCGAGAAGCGCGCCCAGCGCGAAGGCAATCGGGAGCAGCATCCGGGTCTCATTCGTTCTCGAGCCGCACCAGGGCGGCGAGTTGGGCTTGCTCGCGGGCGAGCGCGCCGTCGGTGTCGCCGAAGCCATAGCGCGCCCAGCGCAGGCTGTCGATGCGGGTTTCCTGCGCCGCCTCCGCCTCGCCGAGCCCCGCCTCGGCCTCGGCCTTGATCGAGAGCAGGCCGGCGAGGAGGATGGCATTCTGCCCGGCGATCGCCACGGGCGCGTGGCGGTCGGCAAGCGTGATTGCGGCATCATACTGGCCGGACCCGACAGCGAGCGCCGCGAGGTGGATGCCGGCCTGCGCGGTCCGGATGTCCTTGGGGCCGAGCTGGCGGGCAAAGAGCGCGTAGGCCTCGGCAAAGTGCTGCGCGGCCGCCTCGGGGTCGCGGCGCAGCGCCGCGATCTGGGTGGCGGTCACGGCCGCCGCGAGGCGCCGGCCGCGCGGCAGCGTCCGGGACAGCGCCGCCTCGATCGCGTCGGCCCAGGCCTTCGACTCCGGCTGCCGCGGCTGGCGGGGCAGGCCGCGCCCCTTCGGGTTCTCGCGGTCGAACACGGCGGGCAGCCTGGCAGCGACGTCGGCCTTGGTCATGCCGCTGTGGAATTCCGGCTGGTAGAGGACGCGCAGGATCAGCATGTCGAACGGCGTCGCCATGCCGTGGAAATTGTCGTCGTTCCAGACCGAGTCCGGCAGGCGGTAGAGGTCGTTCGCCGGGCCGAGCGCCTGGGTGATCTCCTCGTTCAGGCAGTCGCGCACGTCCTGCGGCGTGGTGTCGAGCGGCAGGAAGATCACCGCGCGCTCCAGTTCCGTCTGGTCGGGCCAGCGCAGGCGGCTGTCCGGGCGGCGGCGGGAAAAGCTCTGCCAGTCGGTCTCGCCGGGAACGATGAAGCAGGCGGCGGTCGGGAAGATCCGGGCGATCTGCGCCGCCGGCACCGCCTCGATCTGGATCTGCGCCCTCGCCGGGTCGTCGGTTTCGGCGATGTCGATGCCGGCCTCGCGGCGCAGGCGGTTGAGGAGCGCGGCGAGGTCGGGGCGGTAGGCTTCCAGTCCCGCGGAGCGGAGGTGGACGCGGATCGGATGTTCGTAGCGCAGCAGGCCCTCGAGCGGCTCGCCGCTTTCGAGCGCGAAGGTGAGGTCGACGAAATCCTGCGACAGGTCGAGGTTCGAGCGGGCGACGCCCCGCGGCAGGGTGACGGCGCCGAAGCGCACGCTGGAAATTTCCGCCGGCGGCGGCGCGGACCCGAGGGATGGCGGGGTGGCGCAGGCCGAGAGGGCGGCGAGAAGGCCGAGGCAGGCGAGCGGGGGCACACGGCCCGCGCCGCCGGTACCGGCGGCGGCATGGGGTCCGGGTCGGCGCCCGCGGCGGGCGTCCTGACGGCGGGCGCAGCTGTAGAGGGGCCGCCCCGTCCGCTGCGGCAGGGTCAGCGGCGGTACTTGCGGGCGTTCGAGCGGGCCTTGGCGCTGATCGGCCGCAGGGCGGCGTTGGCGATCTTCGCCGGCTCGGCACCGCTGGCCGCGGCGACCGCGGCGCGTTCCGCCGCCGCCGTGAAGGCCGTCGCCTTTTCCAGAACCATGCCGACCGCCTCGGGGCCGGTCATTGTGCCCTGCGACATCTTCATCGTGCGACGGGCGATGACCTCGGCTGCCGCGACGGTCATCTGCGAGTAGGCGAGGGCAAATTTCATCCACGAATTCGCGGACTTCATCTGCTCGAAAAACGGAATGAACACGGGGATCCCTTTCATGCTGCACTGCACAATAACAGGTTCGGATCCGAGTGTCACTGGGCAAAGCGCCGAACCCCGTCACGCATTGCGACCACGCGACAGGAAAGCCAGTCGCTCAAAAAGGTGTAGATCCTGTTCGTTCTTTAGCAATGCCCCATGCAGCCGAGGGAGAAGCTTTGCAGGATCGGGGCGCAGATCCTCGGGCGAGAGATCCTCGGCCATCAGCAGGCGCAGCCAGTCGAGCGCCTCGGAGGTCGAGGGCTTCTTCTTGAGGCCGGGCGTCTCGCGGATCTCGAAGAACTGCGTCAGGGCGGCGCGGACGAGGCGCGGCTTGATGCCGGGGAAGTGGACCTCGACGATGCGCGCGAGCGTCTCCTCGTCCGGGAAGCGGATGTAGTGGAAGAAGCATCGGCGCAGGAAGGCGTCCGGCAGCTCCTTCTCGTTGTTCGAGGTGATGATGACGATCGGCCGGTGGCGGGCGCGGACCGTCTCGCCGGTCTCGTAGACGTGGAACTCCATCCGGTCGAGTTCCTGCAGGAGATCGTTCGGAAACTCGATGTCCGCCTTGTCGATCTCGTCGATCAGCAGCACCTGGCGGGCGTCCGCCGTGAAGGCGCGCCAGAGCGGGCCGGGGCGGATGTAGTTGCGCACGTCGTGGACCCGCTCGTCGCCGAGCTGGCTGTCGCGGAGCCGGCTGACCGCGTCGTATTCGTAGAGGCCCTGCGCCGCCTTCGTCGTGGACTTGACGTTCCACTCGATCAGCGGCCGCCCGAGAGCGGTGGCGATCTGCCGGGCGAGCTCGGTCTTGCCGGTGCCGGGCTCGCCCTTCACGAGAAGCGGTCGCTCGAGCGTGATCGCCGCGTTCACGGCGACCGCAAGGTCGGGAGTCGAGACGTATTCCGCGGTTCCCTCGAATTTCATTGCGTTTTTTACTCACCGGGCTCCGCGTGTGCCTGCAGCCTAGGCAGCGGCCGCAGATTAGGCAAGTTCCCTATCTTCTTTCGTGACAACGGATCCGAAACCCTATATCGGGTTCCCAGCGAAGCGATGGGGCCAGAGAAGTTCGTGGCGGACCACCGACGGCGGCGTTTCTGGCCTTGCGTACCATTGAGGTGTGAGAGTCGATGAAGGCCGAAACCAGGTTCGATATCGAGTACCATCCGAGCGAAGACGAGCCGTTCATGAACCCCCGCCAGCTCGATTACTTCCGGCGCAAGCTGCTTGCGTGGAAGTCGTCCATCCTGGCCGAGAGCCGCGGCACCGTCGAGGCGATGCAGGAGGGGACGCGCAACATCCCCGACATTGCCGACCGTGCGTCCGAGGAGACCGACCGGGCGCTGGAACTGCGGACGCGGGACCGGCAGCGCAAGGTCGTGTCGAAGATCGACGCGGCGCTGCGCCGGATCGAGGATGGCAGCTACGGCTATTGCGAGGAAACCGGCGAGCCGATCTCGCTGCGCCGGCTCGACGCGCGGCCGATCGCGACCCTGAGCCTGGAGGCGCAGGAGCGGCACGAGCGCAAGGAGCGGGTGCACCGCGAGGACTGAGCCTCCGCCGGCGCCCGCGGGCGGGTTCCGCCCGCGCCGCGTCAGCTGGTCGCGGGCGTGCAGGTGAGCGGCGTGTCGCTGACCCCGGTCATCTGCTGGGTCATCGGGGTGTCGAGGCCGTCGATCGACTCGATGATGAGGATCATGCCGTCCTGCCGCGCGTGGCGGAAGCAGGACGTACCCTGGCCGTTCCAGTGGAAACAGTAGTGCGGGGCGGTATAGTCCCAGGTGCCGTCCATGCAGCTGCCGTCGTAGAGCTGCAGCTGCACGCGGTTGCTGCCGGGGAAATAGTGCTCCAGCGCCCAGAAGGTGCCGTTGATGCGATAGGTCAGGGTCCGGCCGGCGCTCATCGCCGTCCATTCCTCGACCGGGATGTCGCCGGGACCGGTGGCGGCCGACGGGATCTGCGAGGCGGCGGGCAGGCAGAGCAGCGTCAGAAGGGCGAGGGCGGCGGTATCGGCGCGCATGGGTCACTCCGGGGCCGGGCGGGTCGGCGCAGGGCTGAAAGAATAGCGCTGCGGCGGGGGGCCGGCCAGTGACCTGACGCATTCTGGTTTCCGCTTGCGCGCCTCTGGCATTCACGAAATCTTTGGCCCTCGCGGGCTCAAGGTGGCGGCATGGTGCGACGTTGGACCCACTTGATCCGGGGCGGCGCGGTGCTGGCGGCGCTCGCCTGTGCCGGCGTCGCGGCGCAGGACTATCGCGCGGGCACGGTGCGCGGGTCGGCGGAGATCGTCGACGGCGACACGCTCAGGATCGGCGCGGTGAAGATCCGGCTGTTCGGCATCGACGCCCCCGAACGGTCGCAGGTCTGTGAGGACGAGCGCGGGCGCAACTGGCCCTGCGGCGTCGTGGCCACGCAGCGGCTGACGGCGCTGACCGCCGGGCGGACGGTGACGTGCCGGCCGCGCGACGTCGATCGTTATGGCCGTCAGGTCGCGACCTGCGTCGGCGACGCCGACCTCGGCGCGGTGCTGGTCTCCGAGGGGCCTGGCGCGGGCCTATGTGCGGTTCGGCGACGACTACGCGGCGCTGGAGGCCCGCTCGAAGCTGCAGCGCGTCGGCCTGTGGCGCGGGGTTTCCGAGGCGCCCTGGCGGTACCGCGCCGAGCGTCGGCCGGCGCCGTCCTTCGAGGCGGCCGCGGCGCGGGAAGCACCGGCGACGCCACCGCCCGACGGCTGCGCGATCAAGGGCAACGTGTCGGCGGGCGGGGACCGCGTTTTTCCACCTGCCGGGCACCGGCGGCTACGACCACCCGGATCGACCCGAGCGCGGCGACCGCTGGTTCTGCGACGAGGCTACCGCCCGCGCCGCCGGCTTCCGCGCGCCGCGCAGGCCAACCTGGCACCGTGCGGCCGGGCGGCCACCTGGTCAACGGCGCGACGCGGGCAGGCTGACAGGCAAGGCGATGGTCTGCGGGCCGGTGGGCGGGAGGCGGGCGCCATCGAGGCGGCCGCCTCCCGGCGCGGCCTCGCGCGGGAAGCCGCCCGGAGGGCGGAGTCACTAGACTAGGATGGGCTCCGGACCACCAGGAAGCAGGGCCGGGGCCTGTCTCCCGCATCCGCCATCGCCCGATGATGCCTGAGCCCGCGGCGCGGCCGGGTCAAGGGCGAGCCGCCTGCGGCGGGCCTTCGGCCCCCTTGACCCGGCTCGCCGCAGGCTCCTCCGGGCATCATGCGATGGCGGCTCCGGGAAACAGGCCCTCGGGCGCTTCGGGTGGCGGTTGCTGGGGTATGGTCGTGACGGTGGCACTCTGTCGCCGTTCCCGGCGGCGTCCATCTCCGGCGTTCAAAAAGTCGGTGCGGCCGCCGGTGAGGGCGGCCGCAGTCACGACCACGGGCAACGTGGGGAGAGGCCCGGGGGCGCGGGCAGACGGACCGGCGTCAGGCGCCGGTCGGTCGGCGGCGATAGCCGGCAGCGCCGAGGGCGCCCATGCCGGCAATCAGCAGTCCGAGGCCGGCGGGCAGCGGCACCGCGGACGGGGACGTGTAGGTGAAGGTCGCGAAGACGTCGGCGCCGTTGCGCTGGCCCGGCGTCAGCCCGAACAGACCCCAGTTGAACGTCGCATCCGAGAGCGCGATCGACAGGGTGCCGCCGTCGCTGAGCGCGATCTGCAGCGGCGAGGACCAGTCGACCGAGCCGTACTGGAGGATGAGGCCGCTGGCGACGGACTCCCCGCCAAGGATCCCGGTGCCGGTCGGGCTGAGGAGGTTGAAGTTGACGGCCAGCGACTGCGGCACCCGGTCGTCGCTGTTGACCGCCGTCTCGCTGGTCCAGATGTCGAAGATGTTGAAGGTCGTCGACTGGCCCGAGTCCAGGTCGAACGAGAAGGTGCCGGGATTCGGGGCAACCTCGACAACCAGGCCGGGATCGGTCAAGGCGCTGCCGGTCACCGTGTAATTTCCGGTAAAGGTCAACGCCGATGCGGCGCCCGGCAAAAGACAGGCCAGCGCAGCGGCCACCAGATACTTCAACACCAAGTCCTCCACACCGCCGTTCCCTCAGGCTCGATGCACACAACACCGATTTCGCGGTCGTGGGGAGACGCTAAAGCAAATTTAAGTTAACAAGGCCCTATCCATCGCGGCGTTTACCATCGCTAAGGATTCCGCGCGTCCGGTTCAGAATCCGCTAACCGGACGCGCCCGCATCAGGCCGGGACGGCGGCGCCGTCGGTCACCTCGTCGGTGACGATGTCGAAGCGTGCCAGCGTCGACGGGCCGAAGCTCGTCGAGATGGCGACGTCGGTCGCGTCGCGACCGGTCGCCATCAGGATGCGGCCGATGCGCGGTTTGTTGTGGCGGGCGTCGAACGTGTACCAGCGGCCGCCGAGCCAGACCTGGAACCAGGCGCTGAAGTCCATCGGGTCGGGTACCGGCGGCACGCCGATGTCGCCGAGATAGCCGGTGCAGTAGCGCGCCGGGATGTTCATGCAGCGGCAGAGCGTCACGGCGAGGTGGGCGAAGTCACGGCACACGCCTTCGCGGTCCTTGAAGCCGCCCCAGGCGGTGCGCAGCGGGTCGGCGCGCTGGTAGTCGAAGCGGATGTGGTCGTGCACGAAGTCGACGATCGCCTGCACCCGCGCCCAGCCGGGCTCGGCCCCGGCGAAGGTGTCCCAGGCGAAGTCCTTGAGGCGGTCTGTCTCGCAGTAGCGGCTGGCGAGAAGGTAGAGCAGCAGCTCGTCGGGAAGGTCCTTGATCTCGTGCTGGACGGCGTCCGGGGCGACCTCGTCGACAACGCCGGAATCGGCGATGTCGAAGCGGCAGGAGATCTCCAGCCGGCCGGCCGGCGCGAGGATGCGGGTGCAGCGGTTGCCGAAGCTGTCGAAGAAGTCCCAGCCGGTGACCGGCGGGCTGAAGTGCATGCTGTCGTCGGTCAGGAGGTCCGCCCGCCGTGACGGGTGGATGCTGAGCATCAGCAGCATCGGTGTCGGCTGGGGGCATTCATAGGCCAGGTCGTAGCCGGCTCTGATCCGCATCGGGAAGTCCTTGTGATCGGGGGCCGCGGGGCGCGGCCGGGAAAGGTCATGTCGGGCAGCAACGTGCCGCCGTGCCGGGGGTTCCGGTCGTGGGCGCGCGCACCGGGTCAGGTCACATCGTCCGATTCCAGGGCGCCGACGGCGGCAGGGTCCGGGACCGTGGTCACGTTCACCTGCACCGTCATGCCGAGATAGTCGCGGGCCGCGCCCCGGTAGCTGCCGGAGAGCGGCACCGCCTGGCTCGGGTCGCGGGTGACGGCCACGCGGATGAGATCCCGGTTGCCGACGATGCCGTTGGTCGGGTCGAACTCCACCCAGCCGGCGCCGGGAAGATACACCTGGCACCAGGCGTGCGTCGAACCGCCGCCCTTGACCATCGAATCGTCCCGCGACGGCACATAGACATAGCCGGTGACGAACCGCGCGGCGAAGCCGAGCGAACGCACCGCCTCCATCATCAGCAGGGCGAAATCCCGGCAGGTGCCGCGCCGAAGCCGCAGCGTCAGCATCGGCGGCTGGGTGCCATGCTCGTGCCGGCGGGCATAGACGAAGCTTTCGTGGATCGCGAAACACATGGTCATCAGCAGGCGCCCGGTGCTGGTCGGCCGTCCGACCCGCAGGAAGCGCCGGGCCCAGCGGCCGACCTCGTCGTCGGGATAATGCGCCCGGATGGTACAGGCGAGATCGGCCGCCTCGTCCGGGCCGTAGGAAAAGGGATAGACCTTCGCCGCGGGTGCGATCTCGACACCCGGCACGGAATGCGGCGTGTGATCGAGACGGATGTTGGTCTCGAAACGCAGATGGCTGGCCCGGCCCTCGAAGCTGATCATCGCGACGGCGTTGCCGAAGACGTCGTGCATCCAGCGGATGGCCTTCGGCGCCGGGTCCACCTTCAGATCCGCGTGATGCAGATGCTGGTCGTAGCTGTCGCGCGGCCGGAACATGAGCTGATGGTCACCGAAGCCGACGGGACGCTTGTAGCTGTAGGAGGTGACGTGCCGGACACTGAAAATCGACATTGGCGGGCGGCTCGGACTTCCTGGAGCAACGTCCTACCCGACGGAATCGTCTTGTGGCTAAGACATTGCGCAATTTCAATTCTCTAGAGCGGACGGCCCGGCGCGGCCGGGACCGGCTCCGCTCCAGTCCCGGCGAGGATCGGCGGATGGCGGTGACCGACGTTAGCGAGCCGATGCGCCCGACGCCAGCGCCTCGGCGCACCCAAGGCCCGCCGGAACCAGCGGTTAACCACGATCGACAAAGCTTGGCCCCGCCGCGGGGTATCGGACCAAGGTCCGTGGCGCGGACGCTTTCGGCGATGTAGCGCGGGAGAATCGATGCGAAGAGGCGGGCCGGTGGGCGAAGGGGCGGAATGGACGGTCTGACCGGTTTCTGGCGCGAACAGTCGCTTACCCGGCGCTTCGTCTTCGCGGGCGGCGTCGTCATGCTCGCCGCCATGCTGCTGGTCGGGACATGGATCACCGGGCGTATCGAGCGGGCGGTGATCGACAACACGGCGGCGGCCACCGCGCTCTATATGGAGAGTTTCATTTCGCCGCTGAGCCAGGAACTCGCGCGCGAGGACAGCCTGTCCGAGCCAGCGCGCCACGCGCTGGCCGAGGCCTTCTCCGGTACGCCGCTCGGCAAGCGGATCGTCTCCTACAAGATATGGAAGCCCGGCGGCCATGTGGTGGCGGCGTCCGATCCCGCGATCATCGGCAAGACATTGAGACCCTCGGCCGCGCAGCGCGCGGCGTGGGGTGGCGAGGTCACGGCGAATTTCGAAGGCCTGCACGAGGCCGAGAACGCGCCCGAGGCGGCGATGAAGCTGCAGCTCCTCGAAATCTACAGCCCGGTGCGCGAGGTCTGGAGCGGCGAGGTGATCGCCGTTCTCGAATTCTACGCGGTCGAAGACACGCTGGTCAGCGACCTTTCGGCCGCGCGGCGACAAAGCTGGCTGTTCATCGCGGCGGTCTTCGCGGGCTGCGGGCTGTCGCTGATCGGCATCGTGCGCGGCGGCGGGCGAACCATCGAACGGCAGAAGGCCATGCTGCGCGAGGAGGCACGACGCAGCAACGCGATCGCCGCGCAGAATGTCGAGCTGCGGCGGCGGGCGGTCAGCGCCTCGGCGCGCGCCGCGGCGCAGACCGAGCGCACCCTGCGCCGCGCCAGCGCGGACCTGCACGACGGCCCGGCGCAATACCTGGCGCTCGCCGCGCTGCGGCTGGAGCGGATCGTCCCGGAGGGCGAGGCGGGGCAGGCGGAGGCGCGTGCGATCCGCGACGCGATCACCACCGCGCTCGGCGAGATCCGGACGATTTCCCGCGGCCTGTCGCTGCCGGACCTCGACCGCGCGCCGTTGCGCGACGTGGTGGCGCGCGCGATCGAGACCCACCGGCGCCATTCCGAAAGCGCGGTGACCTGGAGCTACGAGGGCGAAGCGGATCCGGCCGTCGATCAGTCGACGAAGATCTGCGTCTATCGCTTCCTTCAGGAGACTTTGTCCAACGCCGCGCGCCACGCTCCGGGCGCCGCCGTGCATATCGCCGCCTCGGTGGCGGATGCCGGCGTCGCGGTATCGGTCAGCGACGACGGGCCGGGCTTCGACAGCGCGGCGCCCGCCGCGCCGCGCGCGGATGGCGGCCAGGGCCTCGCCGGCCTGCGCGACCGGGTGGAGAGCATTGGCGGCGAGTTCGAAATCGAAAGCGCGGCGCCGGGCGAGACGGGACGGGGCACAGCCTTGCATCTGCGCCTGCCGCTGAGCGAGGGAGGCAAGACATGACGATCAGCGTCGTGCTGGCGGACGACCATCCGATCTATCGCGAAGGTCTGGCGCGCAGCATCGCCGAGGGCGAGGATTTCAGCGTCGCGGGCGAGGCCGCGAGCGCCGACGAGGCGGTGGCCCTGGTCGAGGCGGCGCGGCCCGATGTGGCGCTGCTCGACATTTCGATGCCCGGCGGCGGCATCGCGGCGGCGGCGGAGATCCATCGCCGCTTTCCCGAAGTGCGTATCGCGATGCTGACGGTCTCGGAGGCCGATCACGACGTGATGGCGGCGATGAAGGCCGGCGCGGTCGGCTATGTGCTGAAAGGCGTCTCCGCGACCGAGCTGCTGGCCATCCTGCGCGAGATCGCGGCCGGACATTCCCACGTTTCGCCCGCCCTCGCCGCGCGGCTCCTGACTGCGATGCAGGCGCCGGGCCGGACCGACGCCCCGCGGGGTGTCGAGGATCTGACGAAGCGCGAGGAGGATATCCTGCGGCACGTGGCCCGCGGCCTCAGCAACAAGGAAGTCGCCCTCGCGCTCGGCCTGCGCGAGAAGACCGTGAAGCACTATATGACGACGATCCTGGAAAAATTGCGGGCGCGAAACCGCGTCGAGGCGACATTGATCGCGCGCGAAGCCTGGGGCGAAAGCACCTGAACGGCGTGAAAATGGCCCCCGGAGGTAACCCCCGGGGCCATTTTCGTCACGGCGCGGCTGGTCAGTTCCCGGCGATTCGGGTCAGGCGCTCAATGTCGGTGGTCGTCGCGGCGCGCTCGACGACGGTATTGTTGTTCGCATCCTTCAGCTCGTACCGGCCGCCTTCCAGTTCCTCCTTCCAGCCGGAGGAGTAGCGGACCTCGATGTTCCGGCCTTCGGTTTCGACACTCGTCACCCAGCCGACGCGGATTTCGCGGCCATTGTCCCGCGTGGTGGCGCGCGTGGTCTCCGGCGTCCGCGTCAGGCCGCGCAGCGTCGCCACATCGGCCGCGGTGGCGCGCCGCTCCTCGACCGTGCGGCCGGACGCATCCTTGCGCTCGAAGACGCCGTCGCGGATTTCCACTTTGGTGCCGTCCGCGTTCACCACCTCGATCTCGCGGCCGCCGCGGTCGCCCCGACCCCGATCGTCGGAGACCGAGTCGTCGCCATGGCGATCATCGCCGCCCCGGTCGTCGGAGCCCCGGTCGTCCGAGCCCCGTCCTCGCGAGCCGTGATCGTCCGAAGCGCCATCATCATCGGACGTGTCATCACTTCCGCGACCGGAATTGTCCCGGCCGGAGCCGCCCCGATCGTGGTCGTCCGAGCCGCCGGATTTGCCTTTCCCCGAGCCGCCCGAGCCCTTTCCGCCGTGGTCATCTCCTCCGCCGTGGTCATCTCCGCCGCGGTCATCGCTTTTGCCGCGTCCGCCGCCATTGCCGCCATCGTCGTCGCGGCCGTCCTTGGCGAAAGCGTAGGCGGCGCGAAGGCCGGGTCCGTTCGGGCCGATTTCCGGCGCGGCGGGAAGTGAAGCGACGACCGCGCCGACCGCGACGGTGGCCGCAAGGCGAAACAGGATACGCGTGACAGACATTGGAGCTTTCCCCTCGATTTCGACCATTATCGGTTCGATGAGAGGAAATTACGGCGGGCGCGCTGCTGGCGCATCGGACCATGGTCTGGCGATCGACCCGCCCTTTGGTCCGCGGTGCCCGGCTCGGGCACCGCGCCGCGACCCCGCTCAGAGGGTCGGGAAGCCGTAGTATCGGGACATCGCGCCCTCGAACTCGGGGTCATTCCAGTCGGGATCGCGGCCGCGCTCGTAGCTTGGCCCGCCCTCCAGCTGCTCACGCGAGAGGTTCACGACATAGCCGCCGTGGTTCTCGTCGTACGACAGGCTCTGCCAGGGCAGCGGATGGTACTTCTCGCCAATGCCCAGGAAACCGCCGAAGGACATGACGGCGTAGACGGCGTTGCCCGCGGCCTTCGACAGCACGATGTCGTCGATATGGCCGATATGCTCGCCCTCGGCGTTGAAGACATCCGTGCCGTTCACCGTCGTCGCGCGGATATGGTCGTGGGTCATGGTCAGGTCTTGCATGTTTTCCCCCTTGTTGTCGGTATGCCGGTCAAACGCCGCGCGGCCGGATGGGGTTCCCCGGCGCGCGGTTCGAGTGCATCTGCGAAGTAGATTTCGGCGCCGCGGCGGGCCAAACTCCCGACGAGGGAATCGGCTGGCAACGGGGTGACGCGCGGCGATGATGAAACAGGCGATCAAGGCGAGCGAGGCCGCCGAGCTGGTCCGGGACGGTTCGACCGTGCTGATCGGCGGATTCATGGGTGTCGGCTCGCCGCACCGTCTGATCGACGCGCTGGTCGCCCGGGGGGCGCGGGACCTGACCCTGGTCTGCAACGATACCGCGATGCCGGGGATCGGCGTCGGCAAGCTGGTGAGCTCCGGCGCGTTTCGCAAGGTCATCGCCTCGCATATCGGCCTCAACCCTGAGACCCAGAAGAAGATGATCGCCGGCGAGCTGGAGGTGGAGCTCGTGCCGCAGGGCACGCTGGTCGAACGGATCCGCGCCGGTGGCGTCGGCCTCGGCGGCGTTCTGACCCCGACCGGCATCGGCACGGTGGTGGCCGAGGGCAAGCAGGTCGTCGAGGTGGACGGCACGCCCTATCTGCTGGAAAAGCCGATCAAGGGCGATTTCGCGCTGATCGGCTGCTTCACCGCCGACTACAGCGGCAATCTCGCCTATCAGCTGACGGCGCATAATTTTAATCCGGTCATGGCGCTGGCCGCGGCGACGGTGATCGCCGAGCCCGAGCATATCCTGCCGGTCGGTGCCATCACGCCCGACGCGGTCAAGACGCCGGGCGTGCTGATCGACCATATCGTATCGAGGGCGGCGTGATGGACGGGGGCGTGGTGATGGATCCGAAAGTGGTGATCGCCCGGCGGGTGGCGGCGCTGATCGAGCCCGGCTGGCTGGTCAATCTCGGCATCGGCCTGCCGAGCATGGTGGCGAATTACGTGCCGTCGGAGAAACAGGTCTATTTCCAGGCGGAGAACGGGGTGATCGGCCTTGGCGCGCGGCCGCCGGAGGGGATGCAGGACGAAAGCCTGACCGACGCCGGCGGCGGCTTCGTGACCGCCGTGCCAGGCGCGGCCTCGATCGACAGCGCGATGAGCTTTGGCCTGATTCGTGGCGGGCATCTCGACATGACCGTGCTCGGCGGGCTGCAGGTGGACGAGAAGGGTCACCTCGCCAACTGGATGGTGCCGGGCAAGATGGTGCCGGGCATGGGCGGGGCGATGGATCTGGTTGCCGGCGCCAAGCGGGTCGTGGTGGCGATGGTCCATGCCGGCAAGGGCGGGGCGAAAATCGTCAAGGAATGCACCCTGCCGCTGACCGCGGTGCGGCGCGTCAGCCTTGTGGTGACCGAAATGGCGGTGATCGAACCCACCGACGCGGGCCTCGTTCTGCGCGAAATCGCCGAGGGCGTCACGGTCGAACAGGTCCAGGCCCAGACCGAGGCGCGGCTCATCCTCGAGGGGGCGCCGAAGGTGATGCCGCTGGCATGACCGCGACAGGGGCCGAGGCCCGCCCGGTGACCGACCTGACCCGGGCGCTGGTCTTCGCGGCCGAGGCCCATGCCAACCAGCGCCGGAAAGGTGCTGCCCAGGAGCCCTACATCAACCACCTGATCGAGGTTCTCGATCTGGTGGCCCGGGCGACCGAGGGGCGAGACATGGACGTGATGCTCGCGGCATTGCTCCACGATGCGATCGAGGACACCGGGGTCACCGCCGACGCGCTGGCCGAAGGCTTCGGCCCGGCGGTCGCGGCGATGGTGCTGGAGAACTCCGACGACATGTCGCTGCCGAAGGACGAGCGCAAGCGGCACCGGATCGCCGCCATGGCGCACAAGTCCGCCGGCGCGCGTCTGGTGAAGACCGCCGACGTGATCTCGAACATCCGTGCGGTCGTGCTGTCGGCCCCGGCGGGATGGGGGCCTGAACGCAAGCTGGCCTATCTGGACGATTGCCGACACCTGATCGACGCCGGGCGCGGCACCAGTGCGGTGCTGGAAGCGATCTTCGACGAAACCGCCGCCGAGGCCGAACGGGCGATCCGCGACGGCGGCCCGATGACGGTCGAGGGCCATCTCGCCGCGGTGCACGAGCTTGAAGCGGCGATCGGCCAGCCGGTGCATCTGGTCTACCTCGCCAACACCGGCTGCCGCGAGATCACCCGGGACGATGTGGAAAAGCTGGCCGGTCTGGCGCAGCGCAGCTTTCCGTCCTGCACCATCGAACGGGCCGATGCGGTCTACGAGGGCCGGCTGCGCCCGATCCTGACCGCGCGCATCCGTTCGGACAGCAGCGCCGCGGTTGTCGCCTTCGCCCAGCAACTCTGCGTGGCCTTCGGCGAGCGATTCGTCGGTATCGAGGTCGCCGGCCGCTACATCCGCGTCTACGGAGACGATACCGCCTGATCCGGCGGCATCGGTGCTGTCCCACGAAGGCAGGCCAACCTGACGCGACGCCAAGGGGCACTCGGTCGCAGCAATGCTTCGCGCACCTGTCACGACACTCGGTTATGCTGCAGCGCAGAATAGAAGGAGTCTCGGGCATGTTTTCTCTTGCGGGCAAGAAGGCGCTTGTCGTCGGTGTCGCCAACGACCAGTCAATCGCCTACGGCATCGCCAAGGCGCTTCGGACCCAGGGTGCCGACCTGGCCATCACCTATCTGAACGAACGCGCCGAGCCGCATGTCCGGCCGCTGGCCGAGGAGCTTGGCGCCTCGCTGATCCTGCCGCTCGACGTGGCCGATGATGACCAGATGGACGATGTGTTCAAGACCATCGCCGACGAATGGGGCACGCTCGACACGCTGGTGCATTCGATCGCCTTCTGCCCGAAGGAAGACCTGCACTGCCGCGTCGTCGACACCACACGCGCCGGCTTCGGCATCGCCATGGACATCTCGGTGCATTCCTTCCTGCGGATGATCCGCCACAGCGAACCCCTGATGCACCGCGGCGGCACTTGCATGACGGTCAGCTTCTACGGTTCGGAAAAGGTCGTCGAGCACTACAACATCATGGGCCCGGTCAAGGCGGCGCTGGAATCGGTCACCCGCTATGTGGCGGCCGAGCTCGGCCCCAAGGGCATCTCGGTCCATGCCCTGTCGCCGGGACCGCTGGCCACCCGGGCGGCGAGCGGCATCGCCCATTTCGACGAACTTCTGAACGAGGCGGCCGAACGGGCGCCCACCCATCAGTTGGCCACGATCGAGGATGTCGGCGCCTATGCCGCCTTTCTCGCCAGCAACGAGGCCACGAACATCACCGGCAGCGTCCACATGATTGACGGCGGCTATCACATCGTCGGTTGACATCTGCCTTCGCCCAGCAACGGAGCGCGACATGCAAAATTTCCAGCCCACCCAGGCCGCAACGGTTTTCCTGAAGTCCGTCACCGACCAGTCCGACATGATCCATACCGCCGCCGCGCGCCATACCGAGCGGGCGGCCGACACCGGCCGCGCCCGGCTCGATGACAGCGGTGACCATGCCGGCCAGATCGTCACCCGGTTCGCCGAATTCGGCTCGCCGGTCGATCTGGTGAAGGCCTGGGCCGAGTACGCCCGCGACGCGGCGCAGCGCGCGGTGCTGACCGCCGATGCGCTGCGGCTCTGGTCCGACACGGTGCAGGATCACAACGCGAAGGGCGCGCCCCCGGTCCTGGTCTATGACAGCGAGATGATCATGGACGGCGCGACCCTGCCGCGGCCGTGCAACTATTTTCTGCTGCGCATCCTGCCGCCCGAAGGCGTCGAGATCGACCCGGCGAAGCGCCCCTTCGTGATCATCGACCCCCGCGCCGGCCACGGTGCCGGGATCGGCGGCTTCAAGAAGGACAGCCAGGTCGGCGTCGCCCTGAAGGGCGGTCACCCGGTCTATTTCGTCGGCTTCCGTCAGATGCCCGAGCCCGGCCAGACGCTGGCCCGGGTGACCGAGGCCGAGGCGGCGTTCCTGCGCGAGGTGGCGCGGCGCCACCCGGACAGCCCGAAGCCGGTGGTGATCGGCAACTGTCAGGGTGGCTGGGCGACCGCGATCCTTGCGGCGACCAACCCCGACCTGACCGGCCCGATCGTGCTGAACGGTGCGCCGATGTCCTATTGGGGCGGCAAGCTGGGCCAGGATCCGATGCGCTATTCCGGCGGTCTGGTGGGCGGCGTGACCCCGGCGATGATCGCCGGTGACATGGCGGGCGGCATCTTCGACGGTGCCGAGCTGGTCTCGAACTTCGAGATGCTGAACCCGGCGCGGAACTGGTTCGGGAAGTACTTCGACCTCTACCGGAATGTGGATACCGGGGTCGATCGCTTCCTCGAGTTCGAGAAGTGGTGGGGCGGGTTCTACCTGATGACCACCGAGGAAATCCAGTGGATCGTCGAGAACCTGTTCGTCGGCAACCGGCTGGCCACCAACCGGGCGCAGATCGAACCGGGCCGCAACATCGACCTGAAGCAGATTCAGGCGCCGGTGATCTGCTTCGCCAGCCATGGCGACAACATCACCCCGCCGGCCCAGGCGCTGAACTGGATCCTCGACACCTATGCCGACGAGCTTGAGATCGAGATCCGCGGCCAGCGCATTCTCTACATGGTGCACGATCAGGTTGGGCATCTGGGGATCTTCGTGTCCTCGTCGGTCGCCAACCGCGAGCACAGCCAGATGGCCGAGACCCTGGCCAATATCGAGGCGCTGCCGCCGGGACTCTACGAGATCGTGATCGAGGACGTGCAGGGCGAAGGCCACACCCAGTCGTTCAAGCTGTCGATCGCGCGCCGCAGGTTTGAAGACATCCTCGCCCATACCGGCGACCGGCGCGACGAGGCGGCCTTCGCCGCGGTTGCGCGGATCTCCGAAAACCTCTCCGAAGCCTACGACGCCACGGTCCGGCCGCTGGTGAAGGCCATGGGCAACAGCGAGATCGGCGATCTGCGTCGCCAGTTGCATCCGATGCGGCTGACGCGCACTGCCTTCGGCAGCGGCGTCCCGGGGATGAACGTGGTGGCCGACCTTGCCGCCAAGGTCCGTGCGGAACGGACGCCGGCCGATCCCGCGAACCCCTTCCTGAAGAGCGAAGCCCTGTACGGCGAGCTGGTCGAGACCGCCTGGAACGCGATCCGCGATGTCCGCGAGGCGGCGATCGAACTGTCCTTCCTGTCGATGTACCTGACGCCGATGGCGATGCAGTTCGGTGAAAAGCGGCGGCTGGAACGGACCCGGAAGGATCCGGAGACGCTGGCGCTTCTGCCCGAGGTGCAGATGCTGGTGAACCGCGCCGCCGAGGGCGGGCTGGCCGAGGCGATCCTGCGGATGCTGATCCTTGTGGCCGGCACCCGTGGCGACACGCGCGCGGACCGGCTTTCCCGGTCGATGGAGACGATGCATCAGCGTCCGCCGCTGTCGCAGATGAGCGTCGACGAGCGGGTGCGGCTGATCCACGCCCAGACCGTGATCGCCCACTTCGCCCCCGACGCGGCGCTGGCCACGCTGCCGGCCCTGCTGCGCAGCCGCCAGGACCGGCTCGAGGCGATGTCGGCGCTGCGCTATGTCGTCGGCGCGGAAAGCGAGATGGCTCCGGCCACCCGCGACTTGATCTCGCGCATGGCGCGCCTGCTCGACTTGCCCGAACAGTCGGGTCCGTCCACTGCGGCCGCAGAGTAATTGTCATGAAGATGCTGAAGAATACCACGTTCGACCGGCTGGACGTCGGCATGGTGGCCGAGGAGACGCGGGTCTGCGTCGCCGACGACCTCTATGTCTTCGCCCACGCCTCGGGGAACATGAACCCGCTGCACATCCCCGAGGCCGACGGCGACGGGGATGGCAAGCACGAGGCGGTGGCCCCCGCGGCCTGGGTCGGCTCGCTGATCTCGGCGGTTCTGGGCAACGATCTGCCCGGGCCGGGCACCGTTTATGTCAGCCAGACCCTGCATTTCGTCGGCCGTGCCCATGCTGGCGACACCCTGGTCATCAAGGTGCGCCTGACCGAGAAGATGGGCGACCGCAAGGTCCGCTTCGAGACTTGGGTCGAGCACACCGACGGCACCCGCATCGTCGAGGGCGAGGCCGTGGTGATCGCGCCCGACAAGGATGTGAGCTTCGACGCTTCGGACGTTCCGGGGTTGAGCGTCCAGCGCCATGTCCATTTCGACCGGCTGCTGGCCGAGGCCGAACCGCTTCCGGCGATGCCGACCGCGGTGGTCGCGCCCGAAGACGCCAATTCGCTGGGCGGTGCCCTGCTGGCGATGCGGCACACCCTGATCGACCCGATCCTGATCGGCGACCGCGACAAGATCGCCGCCGCCGCGCTGGAACTGGGCGAGGACATTTCGGCCTGCACCATCATCCATGTGGACAGCCACCGCGAGGCCGCAGCCCTTGGCGTGAAGCTGGTGAACGAGGGCAAGGCGAAGGCCCTGATGAAGGGCTACCTGCACACCGACGAACTGCTCGGGCAGGTGGTGAAAAGCGATGGCGGCCTCAGGATCGGCCGGCGGCTGAGCCATGTCTTCGTCTTCGACGTGCCGGGCCTGCCGCACCTGATGTTCGTGACCGACGCGGCGATCAACATCTCGCCCGATCTCGAGACCAAGGTCGACATCGTGCAGAATGCCATCGACCTCGCCCGCACGCTCGGCATTGCCGAACCGAAGGTGGGCGTGCTCTCGGCGGTCGAGACGGTGAACCCCAAGATCCCCTCGACCCTCGACGCGGCGGCGCTGTCGAAGATGGCCGAACGCGGCCAGATCCGGCACGGCATCGTCGACGGGCCCCTGGCGATGGACAACGCCATCGACATGCAGGCGGCGCGCACCAAGGGGATCAAGTCGCTGGTCGCCGGCCGGGCCGAGATCCTCATCGCGCCGAACCTTGAAAGCGGCAACATGCTGGCCAAGGAACTGACCTTCATGGCCCATGCCGAAGCCGGCGGCATCGTGATCGGGGCGAAATGCCCGATCATCCTGACCTCGCGCTCGGACGACGACAAGGCCCGGCTGGCGTCCTGCGCCATTGCCGCGCTCTATGCCGAAAGGAAGGATCTGTGAGCGCGATCCTGACCCTGAATGCCGGTTCGTCCTCGATCAAGTTCTCGGTCTACCGTGACGGCGAAAACCCCGTGCTGGTGGCGGGCGGAC
>JBGALW010000064.1:0-18984 GCA_044223585.1 Amaricoccus sp. | reverse complement strand
CGCCGTCGACGTCGCCGGGGGAGTGGTGCTCGCCAACGTGCTGTCGATGATGAAGTACCGGGGCGTCGTCGCCGCCTGCGGTCTGGCGGGCGGCATGGACCTGCCGACCTCGGTGGCACCGTTCATCCTGCGCGGCGTCACGCTCTGCGGCGTCGACAGCGTGATGTGCCCGAAGCCCGAGCGCGAGGCCGCCTGGCAGCGGCTCGCTGCCGAGCTCGACATGGGATTGCTGGAGGCGATGGTGACGGAAGTTCCCTTCGAACGGGTACCGGAGACTGCGCCGCTCTTCCTCGAAGGCAGGGTCCGCGGCAGGATGATCGTGCCGGTGTCGCCCGACCTCGGCTGAGCGGCGTCGCGCGCCCCGATCAGGGGGTACTCGCCGTCGCGGTCTAGATCTCGACCGACCGGCCCTCGGCGGCGCTTCGGCGGGCGGCGTCCAGAACCTCCAGGACGTGGACCGCGTCTTCGACGGTGACCGGGGGAGCGCCGCCGTCACGTACCGCGCGGGCAAAGCCGGCGTAGTAGTCGTGATAGCGGCCCTGCTCGGACGGGACGCGCTGCTCGCCCGCCGCGGTGCGGAGCACGCCCCAGTGCTCCTCCCGCTCGTATCCCCAGCCCGCCAGATCATCGGCCGGGCGCTGCCCGGCAAAGATCGCCTGTGCCTGCACGTCGGTGCCGGACGACACAAAGCTTCCCGCATCGCCGTACGCCCGGTATTCCTTCGCGGTCAGCCGGTTGAGTTTGCTGGCCGACAGGTGCGAATGCGCGCCGCCCTCGTGAAGGATCGAGATCGTGAAGCCGGCGTCGGTGGGCCCCTCCGCCAGATCGACGACGTCGAGCTGCGCGTCTACCACGCGGGCCGGCCCGAGCAGCCAGAGGATCTGGTCTACGAGGTGGCTGCCGAGGTCCCGCAGCAGACCGCCCGTAGGTCCGGCCTCGAGCGTCGCGGGGTCGTCGAAGTCCATCCGCGAATGGATGCGCCAGACCCTGCCGAGGCGGCCGTCGGCGATGACCTTGCGCAGCGTCTGGACGTCGGCGTCGAAGCGGCGGTTGTGGAAGACGCCAAGGACGACGCCCCTGGCCCGCGCCGCCGCGCCGAGCTCGCGCGCGGCGGCGGCGGTGGGGGCGAAGGGCTTGTCGCCGATGACATGCAGCCCGGCGGCGATCGCCTCGAGGACGAGCGCGCGCCTGGTCTGCGGCGGGGTTGTGACGGTCACCGCGTCGATGCCGCCCGCCGCGATCATCGCCTGGAGGCTGGGATAGACCGGCACCCCCGGAAGGTCGGCCGTGACCTTGGCGACGGTCGCCGGCGCGCGGGCGACGACGCCGGCAAGCTCCACGCCTTCGGCCGCCGCAATGAACGGCGCGTGGAAATGCTGCCCGCCGGTGCCGTAGCCGACCAGTCCTATCCTCATCGTCCTCCTCCTCCTCCCCTCCGCTTTCCCTTGCCTGCCTTCACCCCATCGTCGGCATGACGAACTCGGCCTCGGTGCGCATGCCGGTCGGCCAGCGGGTGGTGATGGTCTTGAGGCGGGTGTAGAAGCGCACGCCCTCGGGGCCGTGCATGTGGTGGTCGCCGAAGAGCGAGGCCTTCCAGCCGCCGAAGGAGTGGAAGGCCATCGGCACCGGGATCGGCACGTTGACCCCGACCATGCCGACCTCGATGTCGTGGGCGAAGGCGCGGGCGCTGTCGCCGTCGCGGGTGAAGACCGCGACGCCGTTGCCGTATTCGTGCCGGCCGACGAGATCGACCGCGTCCCGGTAGTTCTTCGCCCGCACCACCGAGAGGACCGGGCCGAAGATCTCCTCCTTCCAGACCGTCATGTCGGGCGTCACGTCGTCGAGCAGGGTGCCGCCGATGAAGTAGCCGTTCTCGTAGCCCTGCGGCGCCTTGAAGCTGCGGCCGTCGACGACGACCTTGGCGCCCTCCTTCTCGCCCGCATCGACATAGCCCTTCACCTTGGCGAGATGCTGGGCGGTGACGAGCGGGCCCATCTCCGAGGCCCGGTCGGTGGCCGGGCCGATCTTCAGCGCCTCGATCTGCGGCACGAGCTTCTCGATCAGCCGGTTCGCGGTCTCCTCGCCGACCGGGACGGCGACCGAGATCGCCATGCAGCGCTCGCCGGCCGAGCCGTAGGCCGCGCCCATCAGCGCGCCGACCGCCATGTCGATGTCGGCGTCGGGCATGATGATCGCGTGGTTCTTGGCGCCGCCGAGCGCCTGCACCCGCTTGCCGTTCGCGGTGCCACGGGAATAGATGTAGCGCGCGATCGGCGTCGAGCCGACGAAGCTCACCGCCTTGACGTCGGGGTTGTCGAGCAGCGCGTCGACCGCCTCCTTGTCGCCGTTCACCACGTTGAAGACCCCGTCCGGCACCCCGGCCCGGGTCAGCAGCTCGGCGATGAAGAGCGGCGCGGACGGGTCGCGCTCCGACGGCTTCAGCACGAAGCAGTTGCCGCAGGCGAGCGCGACGGGGAACATCCACATCGGCACCATGCAGGGGAAGTTGAACGGCGTGATGCCGGCGACGACGCCGAGCGGCTGGCGCAAGCTGTGGCTGTCGACGTTGGTGCCGACATTCTCGGTGACCTCGCCCTTCAACAGGTGCGGGATGCCGACGGCGAACTCGACGACCTCAAGCCCGCGGGTCACCTCGCCGAGCGCGTCGTCGTGCGTCTTGCCGTGCTCGGCGGAGATGAGCTCGGCGATCCGGTCGGCATTCTCGATCAGCAGCGCCTTGAACCGGTCGAGGATGCGGGCGCGGCGCAGCGGCGGGGTCTTCGCCCAGGCCGGCCACGCGGCCTTCGCCGCCGCGACCACCGCGTCCACCTCGCCGGTCGTCGCCAGCGGCACCCGCCGCTCGCTCGCCCCGGTCGCCGGGTTGTAGACGTCCGCGAAGCGGCCGGACGTGCCCGCCACCGGCTTGCCGGAAACGTAGTGCGTGAGATCGGTCATCGGGGTTCCTCGCTTGTTGTCGCTGTGTCAGGCTTCCGGGAGTTCCCGGCGGAGGTAGGCGATCGACCCTGCGATCGCGGTGTCGAGATCGGTCCGGGCGCGCAGGCCCGGCTCGGTGCATTCGAAGGAGTAGGGGCCGCGGTAGCCCGCCGCCGAAAGCCGGCGCATCTGCCCGAGCACGTCGGTGCCGTCGGTTCCGTCTACCAGCCCGCGCCCGGCGTCGTGCGCGTCGGTCAGGGCCGTGGCGGCGCCGGAGATGTGGACCATGCGGATGTGGGGGACGAGGAAGTCGTCATCCTGCGCCAGCGCGTGCTGGAAGGTGTCGTGCACGATGCCGAAGCGGTCGCCGGCGCCGAGGGCCTCGATGGCGGCGACCGCCTCGCGCTGGAACTTCATCGAGCAGTTCCGGAAGCCGATCGGCTCCAGCAGCGCGGTGACGCCGGTTCCGGCGAGCATCGGCGCGATCTCGGTGACGACGGCGCGCAGGTTCCGCGACCGCGCCCCGGCGTCGGGGTCGCGGAAATCGACGCGCGGGATCAGGCTGACGGTTTCGGCCCCCGCCGCGTCGGCTGCGTCGATCAGCGCGGCGACGGCGGCGCGGCGCTCGGCGTTCCAGTCGTCGAACGGATAGACCTCGCTGAGCCCGAGCAGGCGCAGGCCGCGCTCGCGCGCCATCGCCGCGGCGCGGTCCGGCGGGAGCCCGTCGAAGAACGGCCGGCCGAGGTCGTTGCGGGGCTCGACGCCGACGCAGCCGAGGCCGGCCGCGAGATCGAGGAAGGCGGCGAAGTCGAGGCCCGAGGCCGTCTTCTGGTTGAGCGCGAAATCCATGGCGATCCTCAGGCGTCCCGCTTCATGATCCACTCGACCTCGGGGGCAGGCACGAAGCGCCAGTTGCGGCGGGGTCCGGCCATGACGTTGAGGTAGTACATCTCGAAGCCGTAGGGGGCGCCGCAGGGATGGTGGCCGCGCGGCACCAGCACGACGTCGCCGTCCTTCACCGCCATCGTCTCGTCGAGAAGCCCGTCGTCGGTGTAGACGCGCTGGATGCCGAAGCCGTCCCTCGGGTTCAGCCGGTGGTAGTAGGTTTCCTCGAGGTAGGTGATGCGCGGAAAGTCGTCCTCGTCGTGGCGGTGGCTCGGGAAGGACGACCAGTGGCCGGCCGGGGTGAAGACCTCGGTAACGAGGAGCGAGTCGCACCAGTCCTCGGCCTCCATCGCGATGTTGTTGATGTGGCGGGTGTTGGTGCCCTTGCCGCGCTGGGTGAGCGAGATGCCGTCCGGCCCGATCCGGCGCGGCGCGTGGCCGCCCCTGCCGGGGGCCGAGCACACCGCGAGGGTGCACTCGGTCTCGGCGGTGGCGGTCCACTCGGCTCCGTCCGGGAGGTAGAGGCAGTGCGGCGGCGTCTTCTCGAAGACATCCATCCGGGCGCCGAGACCCCCCCAGTCCTGTCCCGCGCCGATCACGCCCCCGGTGACCCGCGCCTTGCCCTCGACGATCACGAGGATGACCTCGCGGTCGCCGGTGGCCTCGGCCGCGGTTTCGCCGGGCCGGAGGCGGTAGAGCGAGAAGCCGACGTAGCGCCAGCCGGCCGAGATCGGCGTGATCTCGTGGACCTTGCCGTGCGTGCCGAACGGCTTGCGGAGAAGCGGCGGCATCCCTCTTCCTCCTCTGGTCAGTTGAAGACGCGCTGGAGCGCGACGTTGACGTTGTAGTGGTCGCGGGCCTTCTCGAGGCGCTCCGGGCCGCCGACCTGCGGCACCGCGACGTCCCACCAGTAGCCGCCGGCGCCGGTGCCGGAGACGGCCTCGGTGTCGATGACGATCACGCTCGGGATATTGCGCCCGCGGGCGGCGACGATCTTCGCCTCGAGGTCCGGAATGTCCGCGGCCTTCTCGGCGTGGGCGCCCATCGAGGCGGCGTGGGCGACGAAGTCGATCTCGGGCTGAACCTCGACGTTGCTGTCCTTGTACATGTTGTTGAACTCGGCGCCGCCACACTCCTGCTGCAGCCGGTTGATGCAGCCGTAGCCGCGGTTGTCGGTGAGGACGATGGTGAAGGGCACGCGGCGCATGACGGCCGTCGCGAGTTCGGAGTTCGCCATCATGTAGCTGCCGTCGCCGATGAAGCAGATCACCTCCTTCGACGGGTCGGCGAGGGCGATCCCCATGGCGCCGGCGACCTCGTAGCCCATGCAGGAATAGCCGTATTCCATGTGGTAGCCGCCCTTCGCCGCCTGCCACAGCACCTGCAGCGCGCCGGGCATCGTGCCGGCGGCGCACATCGCGACGGTCTTGTCGGTGGCGATGCGCTGGACGGCGCCGATCACCTCGGCGTCGGAGGGAAGCTTGTTCGCGTCCTTGCCCGGGGTCGCCGTGACCTTCGCGACCGTCGCGTGCCAGTCGGTGCGGGACTTCGCGTCGACCGCGGAGAAGCGGGTCTGCCCGAGGGCGGCGTCGATCTTCCCGAGCGTCACCTTCGCGTCGCCGACGACGCCGATCGCGCCATGCTTCAGAGCGTCGTAGCCGTGGACGTTGATCGAGATGAGCTTGCGGGCGGGGTTGGCGAACACCGTCCACGAGCCGGTGGTGAAGTCCTGGAAGCGCGTGCCGATGCCGATGACGAGGTCAGCCGCTGCGCAGGCCGCGTTGCCGCATTCCGAGCCGGTGACGCCGGGCGAGCCGAAGTTCATCGCGTGCTCGAAGCTGGTCGCGCCCTTGCCGGCCTGGGTCTCGACGATCGGGATGTTCCGCCGCATGGCGAAGTCGGCGAGGAGCTCGTCGGCGCCGGAATAGAGGACGCCGCCGCCGGAGACGATGACCGGCGACCTGGCCGCCTGGATCGCCGCGACCACCGCCTCGACCTCCACGGGATCGGGCTCGGGCCGGCGGATGCGCCAGACCTTCGGTTCGAAGAAGCTCTCCGGGTAGTCAAAGGCTTCGGCCTGCACGTCCTGGCAGAAGGCGAGGCAGACCGGGCCGCAGTCGGCGGGATCGGTCATCGTGCGCAGCGCCCTGGGCAGGGCGGTCAGCAGGTGCTCGGGCCGGGTGATGCGGTCGAAGTAGCGGGTGACCGGCTTGAAGCAGTCATTGGCCGAGATGGTGCCGTCGTCGAAGTCCTCGATCTGCTGCAGCACCGGGTCGGGGCGGCGGTTGGCGAAGACGTCGCCGCAGATGAACAGCACCGGCAGGCGGTTGACGTGGGCGAGGGCGGCGGCCGTCACCATGTTGGTCGAGCCCGGGCCGATCGAGGAGGTGATGGCGTGGGCGCGGCGGCGGCGCAGGGTCTTGGTGTAGGCGATCGCCGCGTGGGCCATCGTCTGCTCGTTCTGGCCGCGCCAGGTCGGCAGCGCGTCGCCGATGCCGTGGAGGGCCTCGCCGATGCCGGCGACATTGCCGTGGCCGAAGATCGCCCAGACGCCCTCGATGAAGCGCTCGCCGTCTTCCGTCATCTGCACGCTCAGCCAGCGCATCATTGCCTGCGCGGCGGTCAGCCGGATCTTGTTGCCCATTATTTCCCCCATGTCCTTCACGCTACCGCCGCCCGCGCGGTGGCCCGTGCCTTGTCCCAGATCTCGCAGAGCCGTGTGTAGCGTCGCGCCATCTCGGCGATCGCCGCCCCGTCATCCGTCTCGCCCTTCAGCCAGCCGCGCGCCACGTCGCCGAAGATCGTCCGCCCGACGGCGAAGCCCTTCACGAGGTCGAAGCCGGCGGCGGTCTCGAAGCTCGCCGCGAGCTCGGCCTCCGGGGCGTCGAGGCCGAGGACGACGATGCCGCGGGTGTGGATGTCGTTCTCCTCGATCGCGGCGATCGCGTTCGACCAGGCGGTGGGCGAGGTCATCGGCTCGAGCTTCCACCAGTCGGGCCAGACGCCGGCCTCGTAGAACTGGCGGATCAGGGTCGCGGTCGTCATGTCGTCGACCTTGCCGACCTTCGAGGGGATGATCTCCAGCAGGAATTCCAGGCGGTTGCGGCGCGAGGCTTCCCAAAGCCGCTTGACGGTCGCCTCCTGGTCGGCGCGCATTTCGGGCGTGTCGTCCGGGTGGCAGAAGCAGAGCACCTTCACCACGTCCTCGCGCGCCCATTCGTGCAGGCCGCCATAGTCGCTGCCGAGTTCCGGCTCCAGAGTCAGGGGCCGCGAGCCCGGCCATTCGCAGGGGCGCCCGACCCAGAGGCCGGAGCCCGAGGCGGCGTGCAGCGCGGTGCGGCCAAGGCGGTTGTCGCAGAGGATGCCGTAGCCGGCGCGGCCGTCCGCCACGTCGAGCGCCGCCCGGAGGCAGAGCTGCTTGAAGGCGTCGATCTTCGCGGGCGTCGCACCCTCCATCTCCTCGAGCTGCATGCGGTGGTCGAAGGCGAAGACGCGCATCTCCGCCCAGTCGCCGCCGTGCTCGCGCTGGCGGTTGGTCGCCCAGTGCACCTGTTCGAGCGCCTCGTCGTTGCGGAGGTCGGGGCGGACGACGCCGCGGCCGAGGAAGAAGTCGAGCTCGGTCAGCGAGGGATAGGCGGGCGTGCAGCCGTGGCGCGACACCGCGAAGGCGCCGCAGGCGTTGGCGAACTTCAGGCTCGTCGGCCAGTCCTGCCCGGTCAGCCAGCCGCGCAGGAGGCCGGAGAAGAAGCCGTCGCCGGCGCCGAGGACGTTGAAGACCTCGATCGGGAAGCCCGGGCCGGTCTGGCCGTCGTCGAGGGAGGCCGGGATCGCGCCCTCGAAGGCCGAGGCGCCACGGGCGCCGCGCTTGCAGATCAGGGTGGCACCGGACACCGCCCGGACGGCCCTCAGCGCCTCCAGCGTGTCGGTCGAGCCGCCGGCGATGTGGAACTCTTCCTCGGTGCCGACGATGAGGTCGAACAGGTGGAGCGTCGACATGAGCTTCCTGGTCACCTCGGCGCTCTCGACGAAGCGGCTCTCGCCCTCGCCGTGACTCGCGACGCCCCAGAGGTTCGGACGGTAGTCGATGTCGAGCGCGGTCTTCGCGCCGTGCTTCCTCGCGAGTTCCAGCGCCTTCAGGACCGCCGCCTCGGTCTGCGGGTGGCTGAGGTGGGTGCCGGTCGCGAGCACGGCGCGGGACTCGGCGATGAAGCCCTCGTCGATGTCGGCCTCGGTCAGCCCCATGTCGGCGCAGTTCTCGCGGTAGAAGATCAGCGGGAACCGCTCGTCGTCGCGGATGCCGAGCAGCACCAGCGCCGTCAGCCGCTCCGGATCGACCTTGACGCCGCGCGTGTCGACGCCTTCCCGGGCCAGCTGCTCGATGATGAAGCGGCCCATGTGCTCGTCGCCGACGCCGGTGATCACCGCCGAGCGCAGCCCGAGCCGCGCCGTGCCGCAGGCGATGTTGGTCGGCGAGCCCCCGATATACTTCGAGAAGCTCCCCATGTCCTCCAGACGACCGCCGATCTGGTCGCCGTAGAGATCGACCGACGACCGGCCGATGGTGATGAGATCCAGCGTCTTGGTCATCTCGGTCCCCCCTCAGAAGCCCTGTGCGCGCAGGAAGTCGCGGCTGGTTGTCAGGTCGGCGAGGCTTCCGCCCGCGTTCCTGGGATCGCGCTCCTGCTCTATGGTGATGTAACCGCCGTAGCCGATCTCCTCGAGGAGCCGGTGGATGGCGGGGTAGTCGATGCGGCCGCGGCCGATCGGGCACATGACGCCCTCGGCGCAGGCTTCGAAAAACCGGATGTGACGGCCCATGACGTCGGCGTACCGTGCCGCGTCGATGTCCTTGAAGTGGATGTAGTCGAGCCGGCTGGCGTAGCGGCGCATCGTGGCCACCGGGTCCATGCCGGAATAGTCCATGTGGCCGGTATCGAGGCAAAGGCCGGCGAGGTCAGGCGGCACGTCGGCCGCGATCCGGTCGAGCTCGTCCTCGAACTCGATGTAGCCGCCGGCATGCGGGTGGATCACCGCCCGGACGCCGTATCGGTCGCGGGCGAGCGCCGCGATCGCGCGGATGTTGGCGACCATTCCCGCCCAGGCGCCGGCGTCGAGCCGCGGGGCGCTGTCGGAATGACCGGCGGCATAGTCGCGCTCGTCGTGACCCCAGTCCATCACCGTCAGGTAGGGCGCCGGGTATCGCTGGCCGGGAAGGGACCGCGGCCGCGGCAGCGCGGTGATGAAGGCGCAGATCTCGTCGGTCTGGCGCAGCAGGCTGTCGCGGTTCGCCGGACTCACGAGGTCGTCGAAGATGGTACCGGCGACGATCCGAAGACCGCGCGCGTCGAGCGCCGCGCCGACGCGTGCGACGTCAAGCGGCATGTATCCGTAAGGGCCGAGCTCGAGGCCGCCGAACCCGGCGGCGGCGGCCTCGTCGAGCACCCGCTCCCAGGGGGGCAGGTGCGGGTTCTTCACGTCGTCCACGCCCCAGCAGCAGGGGGCGCAGGTGACGGTGACGGGGATGGCCTCAAGGTTGAGCATTGATCGTCTCGAACAGGAAGGTCCGGTGCTTCGGTTCGTGGAACGCGATCCACTCCCTCGTGTGCGCCTGCCGCATGTGGAAGTCGTGGGCCTCCTTCGAGGTCCAGGCCTCGACGAAGACCAGCCGGTCGGGGTCGTCGGTGCAGGTGAAGAAGTCGTACGCGATGCAGCCGGGTTCGGCGCGCGTGGCCGCCTGTGCCGCCGGGGCGCGGGCGAGCACTTCGTCCCGCGTCCCCGGCTGCAGCCCGATGGTGATGATGAACTTGTACACCACCGATCCTACCGGCTGATCGTGGCCTGCAGCGCGTCGATCGAGGACTGGATGCCGGCCTCGGTCGACATGGTGAAGTCTTCCATCTCCAGGCTGACCCAGCCGTTGTAGCCCATCATCCGGACCACCGAGAAGAACTCCTTCCACCACTGGAGGTCGCGGCCCGCGCCGACGGCGACGTAGTTCCAGGTGCGGTTGGCGACGTCGGTGACGTCCTTCAGCTCAAGAAGGCCGTTCACGTCGGCGAGGCCGCGCTCGATGCGGGTGTCCTTGCCGTGGCAGTGGTGGATCGCCGGGCCGAGGGCGCGGGCCGAGGCGATCGGGTCGGCGCCCATCCACATCAGGTGGCTGGGGTCGAGGTTCATGCCGATCTTGTCGCTGACGGCGTTGCGGAGCCGGAACAGGGTCTCCGGGTTCCAGACCAGCATCGCCGAGAAATTCTCGAGCGCGTACTTCTCGACGCCGACCTCGTCGGCGAGCTTCACCATCTTCTCCCAGAAGGGGAAGGCACAGTCCTCCCACTGGTAGCGGTCGCGCTCGGGCATCTCGTCCGGCCAGCTCTTGGTGTAGACGAGCCAGTTCGGAACCGTGTCGCCGGGCGCGGCGGCGGGCAGGCCGGACATGGTGACGATGGTCTTGACGCCGATCTCGCCGGCGAGACGGACGGTCTCCTCCATCTCCTTGCGGTGCCGGGCGCCCATCGGACCGGGGTCGAGCGGGTTGGCCGAGCAGTTGAGGGCGGCGATCTCAAGGCCTCTCGCCTCGATCTCCTTCAGCGCCGCCTTGAGCTTGCCCTTGTCGGCGAGCAGCGCGTCGGCGCGGAAGTGCGGCCCCTTGGACCAGCCGCCGCCGGTCATCTCGATGCCCTCGACGCCGAGCTTGACGCACTTGTCGAGCATGTCGGTGAAGGCGAGATCGCCCATCACGTCGGTGCAGATGGAAAGCTTCATGATGTCACGCGTCCTGCGTCTCGGTGGACTTGATGGTTGCGGTGGCGGGTTCGAGGTCGACCCAGGTCGAGCCGGCTTCGGCGGAGCGGACGCAGGCCTCGAGCCAGCGGACTCCTTCGGTTCCGGCCTCGATGCCCGGATAGTGGTGGGCTTTCAGGAACGCCTCGTCGCCGCGGTTCCTCGCGTCGATCGCCTGGGCGATCCAGAGGTAGATGTTGGCCCAGCTGTCGCCGAGGCCCTCGGTGTGCAGCGCGCCCATCCGGTCGACGGCGAGGCTCTCGCCTTCGAGGTATGGCATGCCGTGGTGCAGGACCCGGCCGGGCTCGCCCTGGACCTCGTGGACCAGCTGGTCCGGGTGGGCGTCCGACCATTCGACCGACGCCTTGGAGCCGACGAAACGGAAGCGCTGGCTGCCCATGTTGCCGGCATCGACCGACGACACCCAGAGCCGTCCGACCGCGCCGTTGTCGTAGTGGGAGAGGACATAGGCGTTGTCCTCCAGCGGCGCGCGCGAGCGGATGAAGGACTGCCGGTCGCACAGCAGGCGGGTGATCTTCATGTGCGGCAGCACGACCTCGGCCATGTAGTGGACGTGCGTGCCGATGTCGCCGAGCACGAAGGTCGGGCCGGAGGTCTTCGGGTTGGTCCGCCACTTCTGGGCGTCCGAGGCGTTGGCGTCGTCGCCGGCGTTGAAGCCGTGGGTGTACTTGAGGTCGACGATGCGGATGTCGCCGAGCATCCCCTTCTTCACCATCGCCGCCATCTGGTGCAGCAGCGGGAAGCCGCTGTAGCCGTAGGTGACGCCGACGATGAGACCCTTCGCCTCGGCGAGCGCGGCGATCTCGTCGCACTCGGCCACCGTGAAGAACAGCGGCTTCTCGCAGATCACGTGGAGGCCGGCCTCGAGCAGCGCCTTAGTGATCTCGTAGTGCGAGAAGTTCGGCGTCGCGACGGTGACGACCTCGACGCCGTCCTCGCGCTTTGCCTCCTCGGCGACCAGCGTCCTGTAGTCCGGATAGAGCCGGTCGCCGTCGACCCCGAGGTTGAGGCCGAAGTCGCGGCCGCGCGCGGCGTCTACGTCGAAGGCGCCGCAGACCAGACGGTAGGTGGTGTTGTCCCTGAGCGCGCCGGTCCGGTGCTTGTAGCCGACCTGTCCGGTCCGGCCGCCGCCGACCATGCCCCAGCGCAGCGGGCGGTCGATCAGCTTTTCTCCGTTGTACATGGATGCGTCCTTCCCGTGCCGTCAGGCGGCGGCAGCGACCGGGGTTGCGTAGAGCGCGGGCTTGTCCCGCATGGTGATCTTCTCGAGCCCGCCGCTGGCGGCGGCGCGCAGCGCGGCGTCGGCGACGAGCGTCGCGGCATAGCCGTCCCAGGTGCTCGGCCCGGTCGCCGTGCCGGCGCCGGCCGCGGCGATCCACTCGCGGAACTCCTGGTCGTAGGCCTCGATGAAGCGCTCGCGCCAGTCCTCGGGGATCGCCTGCCGGATGCCGTACTGGTCGGTCACCACCGTGGCCGGCCGGTTCGGCAGGCTGGCGACGCCGGTCTCGCAGCTGACCTCGCCGCGGATGTCGTAGCCGTAGGCGATGTTGACCGAGATCTCGACGTCGACGAGCGCGCCGGAAGCCATGTGCAGCAGCACGAACACCGGGTCGCGCAGCTCCTTGCCGCGGGTCGAGCGGCGCGGCACCCGCACCTCGACGCCGGTCACCTCGTCGCCGAGCAGCCAGCGCGAGATGTCCGCGTCATGGACGAGCGTGTCGTTGAGCGGCATCTCGGAGGTGTAGAGGCCCTCCGGGACCGAGGCATTGCGATGCACCGAATGATAGAGGAGCGGCGCCCCGAGGCTGCCACCGTCGATCACCGCCTTCAGCCGCCGATAGTCGGCGTCGAAGCGGCGCATGAAGCCGACCTGCACCAGACGCTTGCCGTAGGCGACCTCCGCTTCCATCACCTTGAGCGCCGCGGCCTCGGACGTCACGAGCGGCTTCTCGCAGAAGACCGGCTTCTTCGCGCCGATCGCCGCGAGGAGCTGCGCCTCGTGGGCAGGACCCCAGGAGCAGATCACCACCGCTTCGATCTCGGGCGCCGCGATCAGTGCCTCGGGCGTCTCGAACGCCTTGGCGCCCTTCGGCGCGGCGGCTTTGGCGCGGGCGATGTCGATGTCGGCGACGCCGGCGACCTCGACCCCGGAAAGCACCTGCGTCAACCGGCGGATGTGGTCCTGTCCGATCATGCCGGTGCCGATAACTCCGACCTTGAGGCTCATTTCTTCCCCCAGAACTTGTCGATGTAACGCTGCATCTCGGCGCGCATGAAGCGGCCGGACTCGTCGGCCTTGTCCTCCCAGGCGAAGACGCAGGCGGTCATGATCCCGTCGAAGCCGACCTCGGCCAGGGTGCCGAAGAAGTCGTCCCACGGCACCTCGCCCTGGCCGATGTTCAGGTGCTGGTGGATGCGCGCCTGGGTGCCCGGCGGGTTCAGGATGTAGCGCAGGCCCGACGAGGCCTTGTGGTTGAACGTGTCGCCCACGTGGACATGGGCGAGGACGTCGGCGCTCTCGCGCAGCATCGCGACCGTGTCGTCGCCGAAATAGTAGGTATGCGGCGCGCAGTAGAGGAACTTCACCCGCTTCGAGTTCACGGTGCGGATGATGTCGAGCGCCGGCTGGATCGTCTCGCACCAGTCCTCGGGATGCGGCTCGACGTGGAGGTTGATCCCCTCCTTCTCGAAGATCGGAACCAGCTCCTCCATCGAGCGCCACCAGGCGTCCTCGCAGGCCTCGATCATCGAGCCGGTGTGGCAGCAGTAGCAGGAGCCCTTGTCCGGGTGCGGGCCGCGGCCGAATTCGGAGTTCATCGTGTCGACGCCGAGCTCGACCGCGATCTCGATCGCGCGCTTCCAGTGCTTGACCGCCGCCTGGCGCTCGACCTCGTCGTTCGAGGCCCAGCGGTACATCGGCAGCAGCGTCGCGATCCCGACGCCGGCGTCGGAGAACGCCCGCTTCACCGCCCGGATGCGGGCGGGGTAGACCCGCGGCGCCTTGAACCACTCAAGGAAGTCGGCGCGCGGGCTGAGTTCCACCCACTCGTAGCCGAGTTCGGCGACCTTCGAGGGCAGGGCCTCGAGGCTGAGGTGGCGATGCATGAACGGGTCGATGGCGATTTTCATCAGGATTTCCTCCCGCAGGTCTTTTGCGTCAGAGAGTGAAGGCGGCCCGGAAGGCTTCGAGCGCCGCGTCGGAGTCCGCCGACGCCCAGGCTTCCATGGCGACCGGCCCGGCGTACCCCATCGCGGCGAGCCCCTTAGCGACACCGGCAAAGTTGATCTCGCCGGTGCCGGGCTCGCAGCGGCCGGGGACGTCGGCGACCTGGATCTCGCCGATCCAGGGCAGCGCCTTCCGGCAGAGTTCGGTCAGGTTCCCCTCGCCGATCTGTGCGTGGTAGAGGTCGAGGTTGAGCCGCAGGCGCGGGCTGTCGATTGCCGAGACCAGCGCGATCGTGTCCTCGGCGCGGGCGAAGGGCACGTCCGGATGGTCGACCGCGAGGTTGAGGTTCTCCAGCGTGAAGGTCACGTCCTCGGCCTCGGCGAGATCGACGATCCGCCTCAGCGTCTCCTCGGCCTTCAGCCACATGGCGCCGGTCACCACCGGAGCGGGCCGGTCGGGCAGGCCCTTCGCGTTGAGGCCGGTGCCGTGGAGGTTGAAGCGCTGGATGCCGAGCCGGCGGCAGCCGTGGACGGTCTCGCGCGCTGTCGCCACCAGTTCGTCGGCGCCCTCGTCGTCGGTCAGCCGGCCGCGCAGATAGCCGTTGACGATGGTGAAGGTGGCGCCGGTCGCGAGCAGCCGGTCGTGGTCGTGCGGCTGCCAGTACCAGAGGCCGACGTCGAAGCCCATCTCGGTCAGGCGGGCCGCCCGCCAGTCGATCGGCTTGTCGAGCCAGAGCATTTCCGCGCAGGCGGCAAGTTTGAACGGCGACGTCATGGTCGGGAACCCGGTTGGAGGTGGGAGGTGTCCGGGCAGGCCGGACACCAGGCCGTTTGGGCTCAGGCCGCGCTGACCGGCGGCGGATGGCCCTCGTGGCTCGCCATGTAGCCCTCGATCTCCGCGCCGAGATCGGCCAGCGCCTCGCCGCCGGCCATCAGGTCGGTCAGCTCCTCGCGGGTCTTCTCGCCCTTGCGGAAGTTCGCCGCCACGGCACCGCGGATCAGCACCGCGAAGTGGTCGCCGACCGCCATCGCATGCGTCACCTGGTGGGTGATGAAGATCACCGCGAGGCCGCGCTTTCTGGCCTCCAGGACGATGCGCAGGACGTGGGAGGCCTGCTTGACGCCGAGGGCGGCGGTCGGCTCGTCGAGGATCAGCACCCGGGCGCCGAAGTAGACCGCCCGCGCGATCGCCAGCGACTGGCGCTCGCCGCCCGACATGCCGCCGACGAGCCGGTCGCCGTCGTCGATGCGGGTGATGCCGAAGTCCTGCACCGACTTGACCGCGATGGCGTTGGCCTTGGCCCGGTCGTAGACGTGGAAGGGTCCCCACTTCCGGGTCGGCTCGTTGCCGATGAAGAAGCAGCGTCCGACGCTCATCAGCGGGAAGGTGCCGCCGAACTGGTAGACCGTGGCGATGCCCATCTGCTGGGCCTCGCGCGGGCCGGGGAAGCTGACTTCCTTGCCGTCCATCACCACGGTGCCGGAGGTCGGCTTGTGCACGCCCGAGAGCACCTTGATGAGGGTCGACTTGCCGGCGCCGTTGTCGCCGAGGAGGCAGAGGACTTCGCCCGCGTCGACCTTGAGGTTGATGTCGTGCAGGACGTCGATCGGACCGAAGGACTTGTTGACGTTGCGGAGTTCGAGGATCGGAGCGGCCATCACTTCTTCCCCTTCTTCGGGCTGTAGGTGAGCGCCATCTTGCGGAAGGTGTTGTTCATCAGCACGGCGAGGAGCAGCAGGACGCCGATGATGAGGCTGGCCCAGTTGGCGTCGAAGCTGGTGAAGTAGATGCCCTGGTTGACGATCGAGAAGGTGAGCGTTCCGAGGAAGATGCCGATCACCGAGCCGAAACCGCCGGTCAGGAGCACACCGCCCACGACGACCGCGACGATGGCGTTGAAGATGAAGGACATGCCGCCCGACACCTGTGCGGAGTTGTAGAGGATGGTCTGGCACATGCCGACGAAGGCGGCGCTGACCGAGGAGGCGACGAACAGCATGATCGTCAGCCGGTCAGTCGGGATACCGACGTTCCTCGCGCTCTCCTTGTCCCCGCCCATGGCGAAGATCCAGTTGCCGAAGCGCGACATGTGGATGACGAAGTAGTAGGCGAGCGCCGCCAGGATCCACCAGAAGATGATGACCTGGAAGCTGTTGGCGATGAACGTCCCGAACAGGAACTTCACCCAGTCCGGCGCATAGAGGGCGACCGAGGTCGTGCCGGTGAGAAGCACCGAGAGACCGAGGACGAGGCCCTGGAGCGCGAAGAGCGTGCCGAGGGTGACGATCAGCGAGGGCACCGCGGTCCGGACGGTCATGAAGCCGTTGATCAGGCCGACGATGACGCCGAGCAGCAGCGAGGCGGCCATCCCGACGACGATGGGCATGCCGTAGTGGCCGGAGACGATGGCGACGGTCATTGCGCCGGCGGGGATCATCGCGCCGATCGAGATGTCGAGCTCGCCCGCGATCATCAGCAGGCCGATCGGGAGGGCGACGATGCCGAGGTTTGCCGCAACGTTGAGGTAGCTGGCGGCGCCGGTCGGTGCGAGGAAGTTCGTCCCGCCGAAGATCGTGAAGAAGACGAAGACGAACACGAGGCCGAGGAAAGCGCCGCTTTCAGGGCGACGGAGCAGGCTGCCGAAAGAGAATTCGGTTGGGGCGGACGCGGGAGGCGCCGCCGCGCCGGTCTTCTGGAGGGTTTGGGCCATCACTGGGATCCTTGCGTGCGATGCTCACGACGGACTGCGTCCGCAGCCATCCGAGGGTCGGCTTCAGGGGGAGGCAGGCAGCGCTCCGCCGGTCCGCGGGGTGCGAACCGGCAGAGCCTTGACGTCAGCGGGCGCCCTGCTTCAGGCCGGCCAGCGTCGCCTCGACATTGGAGGCATCGACGATCGCCGGGCCGGTCAGGATCGGCTGCGTCGGCACCTGCGTGCCGAAGGCGACGTGCGAGAACAGCACGGAGGTCGCGAGGAAGCCCTGCAGGTAGGGCTGCTGGTCGATGGCGAACAGCTGCGCGCCATGCTGGATGCGGTCGAGGATCGTCTGGTTCATGTCGAACCCGCCGAGGCTGACCCGCGCCTGCGCGCCGGCCTGCATGATGCCGTTCGCAGCGGCGTCGGCGTCGGCCTGGCTGATGGTGACGATGCCGTCGACGGTCGGGTTCTTCAGGATCGCCGCCTTGATCGCCTCGGCGACGGCGGTCGGGTTGCCGAAGCTGGTCGCCGGCAGCGGCAGCTGCGCCGCCTTGCCGCCGCCCGCGGTCATCCCCTCGATCACGCCGGCGCAGCGCGCCTCAAGGTTGGCCGCGCCCGGAACGGTGTTGACGCAGAGGACGTCCTTGGCGCCGTGCGCCGCCAGGTAGTCGCCGCCGGCCTTGCCCGCGAGCTTCTCGTCGCTGCCGATGTAGTTGATCGCGCTGAGCTCGTTGGCCTTGTCGATGCCGCCCGAGTTGTAGAGGATGACCGGGATGTTGGCGGCGACGGCGGCCTTGACCGCGTCGTCCTCCGCCTCCGGCACCCAGTTCGGCACCGCGATGCCGCTGGCGCCCTGGTTGATCGCCGTGCGCACCAGGTTGGCGGCGTCGGCGCCAATCGCGTCGTAGGTCTGCAACTGCAGGAAGCTCACCGTGCCGCCATTCTCGGTCACGGCGAGCGCGGCGTCATCGACGCCTTTCTTGATGACCGCGAAGAACGGGTCGTCGGCCTTGCCGCCGACAACGAAGATCTTGGCGCCGTCGGCGAGAGCTGCACCAGCCGTCACGGCGATGGCTGCCGTCGCCATAAGGGCAGCGGCAATGCGCTTCATCCGGGTCATGTTTCCTCCGAGCTGAGTCGATTGATGGTGTTTTTGTCGCGCCGACGAGCCCGATTGCCCGGTGCGCGACTGTTCGCTTTTCGACCGGCCACCCCCAGCATACCCCCGCGGGGCATCCTGACCAAGAGGCCGTATCGATCCGTATGGGAAGCTGTTCCCAGATGGCGCCGTTCGGCGGCGCTTCCGCCGCTAGCGGAAGTGCGCTGCCTGTGTCTCGTCTGTCATCTGGTTCCCCTCCCACCGAACGATTCTGTCCCGTTCGTACGTTTCTCTGTAGCGAAGATTGTGCGATTCTGTAAACTGAACGATGAGGCATAAAGGCATAATGTGTCATTGTGGCCGTGATATAATGATACATTTGGGAGGCGCGGATGAACCGACCGACGATCGCTGACGTTGCACGGGCCGCTGGGGTCAGTGTCTCGACGGTGAACCGGATTCTCGCGGGATCGACCTCCGTCCGCACCCCGACCATCCAGCGCGTACAGGATGCCGCAGACGAGATCGGTTACTATGGCCTGAAGGTCATCGAGACTCGCCGAAAGGAGTCGATGGCGCACTACCGGCTCGGGTTCCTGCTGCAGCAGTCGAGCCGGGAGCTCTACCAGCTGTTTGGCAGGAAGATCCGCGAAGCCGCCTCCGGCTGGCACGACGCGCAGATCGACGCCGTGATCGAATTCGTCGATCAGCTCGACCCGGAGAACATCGCGTCACGCCTCAAGACACTCGGTGGCGCCTGTGATGCCACGGCTGTCATCGCTGCGGATCATCCTCTCATCGGACAGGCGATCCAGTCGCTGAGGCTGCGGGAGAAGCCGGTCGTCGCCTACATCACCGACCAGTCCGCCCCGGAGCGCGCAGGCTATGTCGGTGCCGACAACTGGAAGCTCGGCCGGACGGCTGCATGGTTCATCGCCCAGACCACCTGCCGCCCGGGGCGGGTGCAGGTCTTCATCGGCAACCACCGCTACCAGTGCCAGGACATCTCCGAGGCTTCCTTCCGCTCCTACATGCGGGAGCACGCGCCACATCTCCTGATCGACGACAGCCTGCCGACGCATGAGGAGCCGAAGGAAGCCCACCGCCTCACCACGAACCTCCTCGCGGAAAAGGACGATCTCGTCGGGGTCTACGTCGCGGGCGGGGGCATTTCCGGCGTGCTCCAGGCGCTGCGCGAGGCGTCCGAGGGGCGCCGGCGGGGATTTCGTGTCGTCTCCCGCGACATCGGCCCGGAGACCCGCCGGGGCCTCGCCGAAGGCCTGATCACCGCGGCGCTCTGCCATCCGCTCGAGCGGACGTCGGAGCAGCTGATCCAGACGATGATCAACGCCATCGAACAGACGAACACCAGTGTCATCCTGCAGCGCACGCTGCCGTTCGAGA
>JBGALW010000063.1:0-18987 GCA_044223585.1 Amaricoccus sp. | reverse complement strand
CAAAATCTCTGGCGCGATCGCCCCGAAATCACGAAGTAGAAAGCCTGATGCGCCCGAAATAGCGGTGGCTATGGATCGCGCTGGCGGCTGACGCGCTCAGCGGATCCGACTCCTACACCGACAAGACCAGCCCCTGCGTCTGCAACTGGGCGCCGATCGGCGATGCCGCGGTGCCGGCATGACGGGGCGCATTCGCAAGGCGGCCCTGCTCGCGGCTGTCGGCTTTGTCCTCCTCGCCGCGCCGGTCGCCCGCGCCGCGGCGCAGGGCGTGCCGGTCTTCGACGCGACCAGCGTCGCGAAGCTCATCGAGCAGATCGCCACCCAGGCCGAGCAGCTCGCGACGATGAAGACCCAGCTCGAAAGCCTGACCGGCGCGCGCGGCATCGGCGCCTTTCTGAACGCGCCCGAGGACGTCGCTGCCCGGGCGGCGGCGACGAACCTCAACGGCATCGTCGACGGCGCGATCACCGGCAGCCCGATCCTCGGCAACACCGCGCGTCTCGCGTCGGCGATCGAGCGGCTGAAGGGCAACTACCAACTCGATCTGCTCGGGCCCTACGCGAGCTCGGACATCGTCCAGTACCGCGCGCTCGCCAACTTGGGCGGCTCCTCGCTCGCGGCGATGGCGACCGGCGAGGACAGCTACAGCCGGGCCAATGAGGCGATGACCCGGGTCAATCGGCTGGTGCCGCAGATCGACGCCAACACCGACGTCAAGGCGGCGATCGACTTCAACACCCGCGTCCAGATCGAGCAGATGCAGGTGATGAACGAGCTGCTGCGGGTGCTGTCGGCCCAGGCCAACGCGACGGGCGCACAGGCCCTGTTCATGACCCGCGAGCAGATGGCTTCGCGCGAGTTCATGAAGGTCAACGGGACGGGAGGAGCAACCCCATGAGGATGAAGCGACTAGCTGTGGCCGCGACCGCGCTTGTAGCTGCGGCCGGGGGTGCCCACGCCGCGGGTGGATCGTTCGTGTGCAAGGACAACCTCGGCACGCTGAAGGAAATCCAGGCGGAGGTGGGCGGCAGTTCCGGCTTCCAGAAGATCGTCAGCCAGTACGTCAGCCGCTGGGACGCTCAGGAGGCGCGGCGCCTCTGCTCGGCCTACGCGGCCGGCGAGCCGGTTGCGATCACATGCCTCAACGGACAGCGCGATTGGAGCCAGATCAAGGCCTCGATCCCGCCGGACTACTTCGGCCTCGGAAACCAGCAGCTCGCGCAGGCGAATGCCGCGGAACGGGAGAAGGGCACCGGCTACCGCGAAGCCATGGCCTACTGCCGCGACGTCGGCGCAATCCAATAATCTTGAAGGACGCACATCGCTGTGGCGACGTACATTCAGGACACGCTCGATCTGATCGACGGCACCGTCGCGGCCTATGCGCAGACCGTGTTCACGGACTTCGGCGGCCCGGTTAGCGCGACCATCCGCTTGGGCGGTGTGGTCGCGCTCGCCTTCCTCGGCATCAACGTCATGATGCAGTGGGTGCCGCTGCGGGTGACGGACTTCGCCAAGTGGGGCGTCCGCTATCTGATCATCCTGGCCGTCGCGACCTCCTGGGCGCAGTTCCTCCCTTTCTACGACATGCTCACCAACGTCCCGAGCTCGATCGGCGCCGCGCTCCTCGAGGCATCGTCGGACACGACGCTGAACGGGGCCCTCGATGAAATGGTGACGTCGATCTTCGACTTCTCCGATCGCGCGGCGGACGAGAGCGGCTTCTTCTCGATCAGCTTGCTGTCGATCGTTCTCGCCATCGTCGGCGCGCTGATGGCCTGCGTCGCCATCCTCGTCGCCGGCATCGCCAAGATCGGCCTCGCGATGGCGGTGTCTCTGGCGCCGCTCTTCATCGCCAGCTTGCTGTTCCGAGGCACCAGCGACCTGTTCACGAGCTGGGCGAAGTTCACGCTCGGGTTCGCGATGATTCCGATGGTTCTGGCGGGGGTTATGGGCGCGATCGTAGGGATTGGGGGAACCCTGATCGATCAAATCGAAAACGCGGCGACGCTCACCGATGCCGCCGGCTTCCTGATCGTCGCCCTCGCCGCGATCTTCCTGATGTCCCAGGTGCCGACGATGGTGAACGGTCTCGCCGGCACCGTGGTCGCAACCGCGAGCGGCGTTCGAGAGGCGCGCCAGCTCGCCGGAGGCGTCGGGGCTGCCGGAAGCGGGATGAAGGCGGTCGCCCGAACCGCGCACCCGGCGGTCGCGGCGGTCTCCGGTGCGGTCGGCGCCGCCCGCGCGGCGGAGGGCGGCATGGGCGCCCGGGCCTCGGCCGGCGCGCAGGAACTCGTCCAGGCCTACGAGGCCCGGAAGAAAGGGCGCGAGCGCCATCAGGCGCGGATGGCGAACATGGGCCGGCGCTCCACTTTGGGAGGCGACTTCGAAGCGGCCCAGGCCGGGTCGCTGCAGTTCAGCCGCGAGCGAAGGCGCCAGCGCGCCGAGGCGCGGACGGCGGATCGTTCGACCTCCGATAAGGCCAAGGCGCCGCCCGGCTAAGGGCGATCACCCCCGCAGATCATCGTTCGCGCGCCCCCTCCGTCGCGGCGCCATGGAAAAGGAGTCCGCCCGCTCATGTCCCAGAGGTCCGATGTCGCGCAGCGCTTCGAGGACGAAGTCTTCTTCGGTCTGCAGCGGCGGGCGGCGCTCTTCGGCTGGCTCGCCGGCCTGTCACTGGCGACGGCGCTCTGCGCGGTCGGGGCGATGGTCTTCATGCTTCCGCTCAAGGAAATCCGTCCCTACGTCGTCATGGTCGACCGCCAGACCGGCGAGTCCGAGCTCGTGGTCTCGACCCGGCCCGCCGACCTCGCCGAGACCGACGCGGTGCGCCAGGCCGAGCTCGTCCGCTACGTCAGCGAGCGCGAGACCTACGACACCGCCGACAACCGCGAGCGCATCCCCGCGGTCCTCGCCACCTCGCAGGGCCAGGCAGCGACGTCGCTTCGGGCGCTCTGGACCAAGGAGGCCGACCAGTACCCGCCGGCGATCTACGGCGAGGACAGCCTGATCAAGGTGAAGGTCCGCTCGGTCGCGATCCTGAACGATGCGACCGCGCAGGTGCGCTTCACCCGCACCCTCGAGCAGCCGGGGATGCAGCCGGTGGTCCGAGCCTTCGTCGCCACCGTCGGCTTCGTCTTCCAGCCGCGGGTCGAGCGCACGCTCGAGGCGGTCTGGCAGAACCCGCTCGGCTTCACCGTCACCAGCTACCGCATCGACGCCGAGACCCTCGACGCCAGCACCGGGAAAGGCTGAGCCCCATGCGCACCCTCCTCCTCGCCGCCGCCAGCCTCGTGGCGCTCGCGCTCGTCGCCGCCGCGTCGGCCTCGGCCGAGACGTCGCCGCGCTCGATCGGCGCCGACCCGCGGATCAAGCAATACACCTACGTCAAGGACACCGTGTATCGCCTTGACGTGGCGATGAAGATCATCACCTCGATCGAGTTCGCGCCCGGCGAGGCGATCGACAGCGTGCTGATGGGCGACAGCGAGAGCTGGCAGGTCATCCGCCTGCAGAGCGGCAACGTCCTGGCGGTGAAGCCGCTGATCGAGGGCGCCCGCACCAACATGACGGTCTACACCTCGCAGAACACCTACACCTTCGAGCTCCGCGCCGTGCCGATCCCGGCCGGCTCCTCGACGCTCAGCTACCGCATCGGTTTTCGATACCCCGAACGTGAGCGTGCGAAGGTCGCGAGTCGCCAGGTCGAGCAGGCGCGGCCGCGCGACCCGAACTACTACGTCGCGGGCGGCACGACCAAGTTCCGCCCGGTGGCGGTCTACGACGACGGCCGGCGCACCACCTTCGAGTTCTCGCGCGACGCGCCGCGGCCGGCAATCTTCCGGGTCGACGAGCAGGGCCGCGAGAGCATCATCAACGTCCGCGAGACCGAGGCCGGCGCCGTGGTCATGGGCACCTCCGACCGCTGGACCCTCCGGATCGGCGACGAGGAACTCTGCGTCGCCCACGAGCGGGTCATCAAGACCGTCCCCGGCGGCCGCCGGGCCAAGGCGCTCCGCTCCGGCTACCTCGTCGCGACCAGTCAGCCTGCCTCCGCCATCCCCGGCCTCCCGAAATGACCGAGAAGAGCGAGGAGGAGCTCGCCCGTCTCGATCTTATCCGCCGGCGGATGGCGCCCGCCCGTCCCGGCCATGGGCCCCGCATCGCCGGCGGCATTCTCATCGCCGTGCTGCTCGTCGTCGGTGCGCTCTGGACCTTCGCCCCGGCGCAGGTGCGCTCGCTCTTCGGCTTTGGCACCTCGCGCCCGCAGGACATGCAGCAGCCTGCCGCCTTCACCGATGGCATTTCGACCGAGGTGCCGCGCGGCGAGAGCGTCGACACCGCGCAGCTCTCGACCGAGCTGCCGGTGGCGCCACCGAAGGCTGAAGGTCTGACCCCGGAGGATCAGCTGCGCCTCGACCAGATGGAGGCGCGGCTGCGGGCGCTCGCCGATCAGCCGGGCGGCATGACCCGCGAGGAGCTGCAGGCGATGCTCGACGAGAATGCCGCGCAGCTTCGCGCCGAGATCACCCGCCAGCTCCTCGCCCAGAGGTCGGTCACCGCCGGCGTCGATCCGACCGGCGCGGCGGCCGAGGCCGAGGCGCGCAAGCGCATGGAGGAGGAGCGGAAGCGCCGCGAGGCGATCAACAAGGCGCAGATCGCCTCGAACGGCGTGGTGATCGACGGCGTGAACGGCGGTGAGACCGCGGCCGGCGGCGCCGGCGGACGGCGGCTCTCGGAGAACGAGGGCTTCCTCGCTGCGGCCGCCGAGCAGACCCACAAGACCGTGCGGGCCGAGCAGATCGCCGATCCGTCGCGGACCATCGTCCAGGGCACGATCCTCGAAGGCGTGCTGGAGACCGCGATCAACACCGACCTCCCCGGCGCGATCCGGGCGGTGCTGACCGAGGACGTCGTCTCCTACGACGGGTCGACCACTCTCCTGCCCCGCGGCACCCGCCTCATCGGCAGCTACAGCTCGAACGTGAAGATCGCGCAGCGCCGGGCGCTGATTGCCTGGAATCGGGCGGTGACCCCGGCGGGCACGAGCGTCGCCCTCGGCGGCATCGGGGCGGACGCGCTCGGCCGCAGCGGGCAGACCGGGCATGTCGACACGCATTTCTGGGAGAGGTTCGGCTCGGCGGCGCTGATCTCGATCTTCGCGCTCGGGCCGCAGTTTGCCATCGACGACGAAACCGACGAGGACGTCGCGGACGCGATCGACGCCATGGGCGGGGATCTCGAGTCGACGTCGCGCTCGGCGCTCGACGCCTACTTGCGCATCCCGCCGACGATCAACGTCGACCAGGGCGACCGGCTCACCATCTTCGTCAACCGCGACTTGGTCTTCTGATGAGCGAGGCCCCTGCCCTGCTCGCGTCCAGTAGTCACGCCGAGCACGATCTCCGCGAGCTCCGGCCGCTGCTCGTCGCCGACGACGTCAACGAGGTGGTGATCAATCCCGACGGCGTGGTCTGGGCCGAGCGCGCCGATGCCGAGCACATGGTGAAGACCGGGCATCGGTTTCCGCCGGGCAAGGTGTTGCAGCTCAGCAAGCACCTCGCCGGCGAGACGAAGAACGTCCTCGGGCCGAAGCATCCGATCGTCTCGGGGAGCCTGCATGCTTTCGGTCAGGTGCTGCGCGTGCAGATCGTCGTGCCGCCGGCAGTCGAGGACGGCGCCTCCCTCTCGATCCGGAAGTACGTGTCGCGGATTCTCGACGTCGGGGAGATCGGGTTCCTGGAAGGGCGACAGGTCAGCGTCGAGGGCGAGCGGCGGGCGCGGCTCGCCGAGCTCGCGAAGCTGGCCGAGGCCGGGCGGCTCGCCGAGCTGTTCCAGCAGGCGATCGATCAGCGGATGAACATCCTGGTGTCCGGCGGTACGTCCTCTGGCAAGACGACGGTCGCACGAGCGCTCCTATCCTTGGCCAACCGGTCGGAGCGCTTGGTGACGATCGAGGACGCTCGTGAGCTCCACCTGCCGCACGAGAACAGTGTGACATTGATCGCCGAGCGCGCTGAATCTTCGGAGCGAACGCCCGCGAAGTTGCTGGTTGCGGCGCTGCGCATGCGGCCGGACCGGCTGATTTTGGGCGAAATGCGTGGTGAGGAGGCGCTCGCCTTCCTCGAAGCGATCAACACCGGCCATCCCGGCTCGATCAGCACGATTCACGCCGACAGTCCGGTATTGGCGCTTGAGCGGTTAGCCCTCATGGTTATGCGGGTTGGAAATCGGCAGGCCCGACGGGATGTGTTGGAGTATGCTGCCCGGACGATCGACGTCATCGTTCAAGTTGGCCGACGCGGCGGAAGGCGGGGCGTTCTCGAGGTCCACCTTCCAGCATCCAACCTGCTGTGGGTTGGATAGGGTGGCTTGGTCGCTGTTCCAAAATCCCCGTTAAGCGGGTTTTGCCATGCCGAGACGCTCGAGGCGAAGGGGGCGGAGCTGGTCGAGGGCTTTCGGGTTGTCGGCGCTCCACCGGTAGTCGCCAGTGAGAGTGACGTGGTCCCATCCGAGCGGCCAGACATGGCGGAGCAAATCGTCCGGCACGTCGACTCCGCTGCGCCGGAGCGCCTCGACGGCGGCAGCCAGATAGACGGTGTTCCATAAGGTGATGGCGGCGACGACGAGGTTGCACCCGGCAGCGCGATGCTGCTGGTCGTCGTATGTGCGGTCGTGCATCTGGCCCAGCCGGTTCTGCGAACAGGCGCATCAACAACTCAAGGAGGAACTCGGTCTTGACCATTTCGAGGGACGGTCCTGGACGGGTCTTCACCGACACGCGCTGATGACGATGATCGCCTACGCCTTCCTGCAATCCCGCCGCCTCAAGGCCGCGGGACGGGAAAAAAAGAGTCCCCGGACCGCCCCCGCGACCAACCATGCCAGCCGTCAGGCAAGCCATCCTCGACGCCTTCACGAGACCACTACCAGCACGCTGCCCTCATTGTGAAAGGCTCATCGCAGAGCGCCGTGCAACAAATCTGCCAAAGTAGTGCTAGGCTCAGGACTCATAACCAGAAGATGACTGTCGCGGCGATGCAGATGGCGCTCATGAAGGCGTGGGCGCAGTGAGTTGCTCAAACGATGAGAAAGTCGTCCGCCCCCAGAGCGAGGCCCGGATCGAGGTCCGCGAACTGGGTCGCCCCCTGCCTGCCGGTTCCGTCGCGATCGAAGAGGACCGCCCCGGTCTGGGCGTCGTAGAGGATGCGGTCGTCGGCATCGAGCGCCCTTGCCCCGATGCGGAAGGCGCCGGCGGCCAGCGCGCCCTCGGTCAGGCCGAGGAAGAAGGCGTTCTCGAGGAGAAGCGTGTCGCGAAGCACCGAGAAATCGGTGACCGCATCCACGTTCGCCCCGGAGACCGGGGCATCGAACAGGAACTGATCGGCGCCGAGGCCGCCGGTCAGGACATCGCTGCCGCTGCGCCCCGAAAGCAGGTTGTCACCGGATCCGCCCAGGATCGTGTTGGCGAGCGCATTGCCGCGCGCCGTGAGGGCGCCGGGACCGGTCAGGGTCAGGTTCTCGACGGCGCCGGAGATGGCGGCGGTGGCCAGGTCGAAGGAGATGCGCGACTGTACGGTGTCGATGCCGCCGGAGCCGGCGGCCGCCTCGTCGATCCGGTCGCCCGCGAGATCGACGCGGTAGACGTCGTTGCCGGCGCCCCCGGCCATCGTATCGGCCCCCGTCCCGCCGTCGAGCAGGTCGGCACCGCCTCCGCCCTCCAGCCGATCGGCGCCCGCGCCGGCGAAGAGGCTGTTCGCCGCGCCATCGCCGCGCAGCGTATCGGCGAATCCCGAGCCGGCGAGGTTCTCGACCAGGGTCAGGATGTCGCCCGCCGCCAGTCCGCCGGCGCCGCCCCCGCCGAGCGTGACTGTGATTCCGGCGGTGGAGGCGATGTAGCTTGCCATGTCGATGCCGCCGCCGCCGGAGAGCGTGTCCGCCCCGGCGCTCGCCAGCAGCAGGTCGTCGCCGTCGTTCCCGAACTGGAAGTCGTCTCCTTCGCCGCCGTCGATCGTGTCGCGCCCGCCGCCGCCCGACAGCGTGTCGGCGCCCGCGAGCCCGCTCAGGCGGTTGGCGCCGGCGTCGCCGGTGAGCCGGTCGGCGAAGGCGCTGCCGGTCAGGTTCTCGACGCCGGAGAACCGATCGCCGCGCGCGTCGGCGTCGAAGGCGATCCCGGTCCCCAGATCGACCCGCACGGCGGCGGCCGAGGTCCGGTAGCTCGCGGTGTCGAGGCCGGCGCCGCCGATCAGGAGGTCGGCCCCGCCGCGCCCTTCCAGCAGATCGTCGCCGATGCCGCCGTCCAGCGTGTCGGCCGACGCATCGCCGATGAGGACGTCGTCGCCCTGGCCGCCGAACAGCGTTCCGCCGCCGCGCAGGGTGTCGTTCCCGCCATGGCCGACCAGATTGTCGAGACCGCCGCCGCCGTCGATGACGTTCGCCCCGTCATCGCCCTGCAGGTTGTCGCGAAAGCGGGAGCCGAGCAGGTTCTCGACCGAGACCAGAATGTCGCCGATCGACCCGCCGCTGAGTCCGCGCCCGGCGATCAGGCTTATGGAGACCCCCGTCACCGCGTCGTCGTAACGCGCGCGGTCGACGCCGCCGCCGCCCTCGATCCGGTCGCCGCCCGCGCCGCCCCGGAGGTCGTCGTCGCCGCCGAGGCCGATCACGAAATCATCCTCGTCGCCGCCTGACAGAAAGTCGTTTCCAGCGGTTCCCGTGAACACACCCATGAATCTACTCCAGAAATAAAGGGTCAGAGGATGAAGAAATCGGCGGCGGTGAGCGCGAGGCCCGCGTCCAGAGTCGCGAAGTGGATCGCCTGGACCTTGCCGTTGCCGTCGCTGTCATAGGTCAGCGCGCCGCTTGCGGCATCGTAGATGATCCGGTCGTCGCCATCGAGCGGCTGGCCGGTGCGGAGGGCGCCGCTCTGCAACGCGCCGGCGGCCAGCCGGGTGAAGACGGCATCGTCGAGCAGGATGCGGTCGTCGCCCCGGCCGAAATCCGTGATCGTATCGACCCCGGCCGCGGAGCCGACCGTATCGAAGAGGAAGTCGTCCTCGCCAAGCCCGCCGATCAGCAGGTCGTTTCCGGCCCGCCCGGCGATCAGGTTGTCGCCGCCGTTGCCCGCGATCGTGTTGTCGAGCGCATTGCCGCGCGCCTGAAGGTTCGCGGTCCCGAGCAGGATCAGGCCCTCCACGGCGCCGCGGACATTAGCATTGGCGAGATCGTAGGAGATGCGGGCCTGCACCCCGTCGAGGCCGCTCGCTCCGGTCTCGTCGATCCGGTCGCCGGCGGCATCGACGCGGTAGACATCGCTGCCCGCGCCGCCGGCCATGGCATCCGCGCCCGCCTCGCCGTCGAGGATGTCGTTCCCGTCGCCGCCGGACAGGCTGTCGTCGCCCGCGCCGCCCGCGATCACGTTGGCCGCCCCGTCGCCGCGCAGGGTGTCGGCGAAGGCGGAGCCGGTCAGGTTTTCCACCTGGTTCAGCACATCGCCCGCGCCGTCGCCGCCGCTGCCCGCCGTGCCGTCGAGGTGAACCGTCACGCCCGCCGCGGCCCGGCTATAATCGGCAAGGTCGATGCCGGCGCCGCCATTCATCGTATCGGCTCCCGCGCCGCCGAGGAATGTATCGGCGCCATCGCCGCCGAACTGCTGGTCCGTCCCGGCGCCGCCGTCGAACGTATCGCGCCCGAACCCGCCCTGGAGCAGATCGTCGCCCGCGCCGCCCGCCAGAAGGTCGTCGCCGTCCTGACCGAAGAGGATGTCGGCCCCATCGCCGCCGTCGAGCCGGTCCTGGCCGCCGCCGCCCGACAGGGTGTCGACCCCGCCGAGGCCGCGCAGCTCGTTGTCGCCACCATTGCCGGTCAGCCTGTCGGCGAAGGCGCCGCCGAAGACGCCTTCGATGAAGAAGAACCTGTCGCCGCTCGCATGGCCGCCGAAGGCGACGCCCGTCGCCAGGTTGACGGTGACGGCCGCGTTCGAATCCTGATAGCCCGCCGTGTTCTGGCGCAGCAGGGTGGAGGAATTGCCCACCCCGGTCGTGGTTCCGCCATTCAGGATGTCTGCGCCCGCGCCGCCTTCGAGCAGGTCGTTGCCGCCGCCGCCCTGCAACTCGTCGTTTCCGTCGCCGCCGATCAGCGTGTCGAAACCGCCTTCCCCGAACAGGCGATCATCGCCGCGGCCGCCTTCGAGCACATTGTCGCCGATCGAACCCCGGATGAAATCGCTGAAGTTCGAGCCTAGAACGTCCTCAATCGACTTGTAGGTGTCGCCAACCGACTCGAGGCCAAAGCCGATGCCGATCCCCGCCGTAAGATCGACGCCGATCTCCCGCGTGGCTGTGTCGAACCGCACGCGATCCCGCCCCGCGCCGCCATCGAAGAAATCCCCGCCCGCGCCGCCGCGCAGGTCGTCGTCACCGCCGAGGCCGATCAGGAAATCCGCCTCCGCCCCTCCGAACAGGACATCATTTCCATCCGTTCCACCAAATACCGCCATCTGAAAATCCATGCTCCGCCATAGGCGGCGCGCGCAGCGCCGCTCGAGGCAGGCTTATCGCAGCGATGCGTGGTCGGCAGTGTGGTAAGCTGCGTGGAAATCCATCCGCCCCGGCGTGGATATTGCCGACTCGTCGTCCCAATCAAACGCCATGCTCGGCGAGGAAGCGCTCGATCTCGGCCATGCAGACCTCCCAGGCGGGTTCGTGGCCAAGCAGGATGTGGCTGCGGCTGTCAAGCGCCACGAAACGCGCGCCGGGGATGCCGATCGCCACCTCCCGCCCCTGGGCGAGGGTGATCCGCTGATCGTCGCGCGCATGCAGCACCAGCGTCGGGCAGCGCACCTGCCCCAGCAGGTGGCGCACGTCGATGTCGCCGAAGGCATCCTGGAAGCGCAGCGCGTTTTCCGCCGAAGTGGTCAGGCGCTGGAATTCGTCGAACCAGACCAGCTCCTCCGGCGTCGCATCGGGGATGAAGGTATGCGAGAAGATCCGCCGGTAGGCCGGATTGGCGCCGCCCCAGCCCAGCCGGGTCAGGGTCATCACCGCCTCCCGCCGCTCCCGCTCCTCGGCCGGGGCGCCGATCCGCCAGCCCGAGGCATAACCGCCGATCAGCACCAGCGCCGAGACCTTCTCCGGGTGGCGCACGGCATAGTCGATCGAGACGGCGCAGCCCTGCGACATGCCGAGGAGCGGGAACCGCTCCAGCCCGAGCGTGTCCGCCACCGTCTCCAGATCGCGCACGAAGGCGTCGAAGGTGATCTCCGGCACGTCCCAGTCGGACAGGCCGTTGCCGCGTTCGTCATAGCGGATGAAGGACCGCCCCGCCGCCAGCGCCTCGAAGGTGCGCGACCATATCGGGCTGCCCCAGTCCAGTTCCAGATGGTTGAGCCAGTTCGCCGCCTTGACCAGCGGCGGCCCGGCGCCGACCGTGGCATAGGCGATGCGCACACCGTCCGTCGCGGTGCAGAAGCCGATGGTCTGGCGATGGCGCAACTGTTCGGGCCTCTCGCCGGGCGGGGCCGCCGGGGCCGTTGTTGCGACCGGAACCGCCGCGGGGGTCAGATCGGCCGAGAAGCCCGCCTCCCGCGCCACGCGCCTGAAGGCGTCGAGCATCGCCTCCGCCTCTGGCAGACGGCCCATCCGCCGCAGCCGCGCCGCCAAGGCGGCTGCAGCGTCTGTTGAGAAAGGATCAGCGTCATGCCAGGCGCGGGCATGGGCGAGCGCCTCGATCTCGGGCGTATCCGGATGCTCCACCAGCCGCCGCAGCGCCGAGAGCCGCAGATGCGCCGCATCGGCGCGCTCGGCCGTGAGCCAAGCCTGATAGGCGTCGAGCCGAGGCATGTCGAGACCCTCGAGCAACGGCTGCTCCAGCGCCTCCGCGATCTCGGTCAGCGGCCCAGGCCCAAGGGGCAGGGCGCCCGACGCGAGCGCCGACCGGATCCTCCTCAGGTCCACCTCTTCATCAGTCAGCGTCAATCCGATCCGCTCGCGCCCGGCCTCCAGCCGCGGCTGCTCCGACCCGTTGACGACGCCACGGATCTTGCTCAACGACCAGCGCAGCGATCCGCGCGGGTCGTCCGGCAGGTCCCAGAAAATCTCGCACAGCCGCTCACGGCGGTGCGGACGGCCGGTGAGAGCGAGAAAGCCGAGGAGCGCTCGGGTCTTTCGTGAAGGGGGAAGTTTGATCGCTTCGTTCCCGCGCCTCACACGCATATTCCCCAAGAGATTCAGGCGGAGCGGAGCCGATTCCGATATATCCAAGTTGATCCTGTAGAAATTTAGGCTCGATCTGACATTTGACGTCCGGATTTCGGTCACGCTCCGCCTATCGGTTGTCGATCAGGCGGCGATCATTTTCGCCGTGCGATCGGGACCGCGTCAAGGAAGGTGCGCATCACCGTCTTGGCGCAGAGACTATATCCTCCTTCTCGCCGCGCAGCACGATCCGCAGGGCACCGTTCGGCAGCGGCCTCTGCAGCGCCTTCGCCTCGCTCCACGGGGCCGAGAGCCAGGTCTCCCATTCCGCTGGCTCGGTCAGGATCCCGGCTACGCGGTCAGCTTGCGCATCCGCAAGCGGATCGAGGAGGGGTTCGGCTGGACCAAGGAGGTCGCAGGGCTCGCCCAGGTCAAGCTGCGCGGCCTCGCCCGCGTCGACTTCGCCTTCGTGCTTAGTCTCGCCGCCTACAACCTCGTGCGGCTGCCGAAGCTCCTGCCCGAGGCCTCGCCATGAGCGTGCCGATGGGGTGCAGGGTCGTCGGCCGCTGGCGGATCGTCTCGGCCGATCTTTGGGAGTGCGGCCATCTCGACCTCTGCGGTCCGGCGAGGCTCGACATCGGCGCGCACGGGCACGGCGAGATCGCCTTCGGCGCCCTGCAGGCGAGCCTCGACCTCGCCTACGGACACAACGACGTCGCCTTCGACTGGGAGGGCGACGACGACATGCATGAGGTCAGGGGCTCCGGGTCCGCCGAACTCCTCGATGACGGGTCGCTGGAGATCGAGTTCGAGTACCATCGCGGCGACGACGCCATCCTCAAAGCCGTCCGCGACACTTCTTCAGCAGCCTGCTAGGTCAACCCGACATGACGAACTGCCCCGTCTACCTGCAAGATTAACGAGGTTGCTGAAACTGCTAGTCCCAGATTACGGGGAACTCGTTCGCTCGTCCCGCCGATAAGTCTGAACTCTTTCTTTAAATCCGCCTTGGCCACCCAGGATCCCCCTGAGTTGGGTGACTTCCAATTCTGATTGCCTGCCCGGACCGTCGGCCACGACGACAAGGAAGCCGGGAGATCCAGATGAGCTGCCACGAGAACGGCCGCTGGACCCAGTCGGTAGCTTCTCACTAGGCTCCGAGTGAGCTTTCTGATCGGCTGCGCACGGGTCAGCCGAAGCCCCTGCGTCGGGAGTCCCCGCGACAGAATCTCCTGAGGACTGGGCATGCCCGAGCGGAATGGAGAGAACGCTCACCTCTGGCATCACTTCCGGAGGATTGGGGGGTGTTCCCGCGGCCCGCCGCCCGGAGTGCGCGATAAGCGCGCGATCCTCGTAGTATCTCACCTTCGCGACCCGCACCGGGTTCTGATCCCGCACCAACGCGATCGCCGCGCCCGGCCCAAGCATCCGGATCTGCTCCGGCCGGATCAGCCGAATGCCCTCCTGCCGCTCCTGGATCGACGCTGCGTCCCAGCCCCGCTGCCGCCAGGACTTCACCTGCACCATCCGCGTGTGGTCGCCGATCGCCTCGGAAACGTACCGCGGCGTGTCGGCATCTGTCGGCGCCATGAAGAGCTGCAGCTCGCAGTTGCCGAGGAAGTTCGCCGCCCCGTCCGCGCCGTAGACCTCGCGCAAGTTGGCGAGCGACTGGACGATCAGCATCAGATGGGCGCCCGACGAGCGCACGGTGGTGATCGCCCGCCCCATCTCCTGCATCTTCCCGAGCGAGGCGAACTCGTCGAGCAGGAAGAGCACGTCGAACCGATCCGCCTCGGTCCGGTCAGTCTCCTGCAAGAGCGTGAACATCTGCTGGAACATGAGCCGGATCAGTGGCGACAGCACGCCGAGGTCCTTCTGGCTGACGCAGAGGAAGACGCTCGCCGGGTCCGACCGGAAGTCGGTGATCCAGAAATCCGTCGCCGCCGTTGCGTCGCGGACGTCCGGATCGGCCCAGAGCCGCAGGCCGCCGTCGAAGAGCACCGACATGTAGCTGCCGAGCACCTTCTCCGGCTGCCCGGCGAAGCGATTGAACACCGACCGCGCCTCGCCGGACTGCGTGCTCTCGGCAAGACCTTCGAGCAGTTGCCCGGGCGCGCCCGCTTCGGTCAGCAGATCGTAGACCGCAGCGATCGTCGGCGTGCCGCGCTCGTGCGCCACCACCGCCGTCGCCGCGAAGATTTCACGGGCGCCGTCGACCCAGGACTCGGTTCCCTTGCCCTTCGCCTCGACCAGGCTGTTCGCCAGCCGCAGCGCTTCGGAGAACCGCCGCCGCTCCGGCGCCGCCGCCACCTCGTCGAACGGGTTGTAGCGGTGGCTGCGCCGATCCTTCGCATAGGGGGCGAACTTGAACACCCGGTCGCCGAGTTCGTGCCGCCGCCCCGCGGTCTTCTCGTAGTTCTCTCCCTTCACGTCGAGGACCACGGTCGACCCCGGATAGGTCAGCAGCGTCGGGATAACGACCCCGACCCCCTTCCCTGCCCCGGTCGGCGCCGCCACCAGCGAATGCACGATCTTCTCCGAGCTCAGATACGGCGCGCGCGACTTCGGCGACCCGAGCTTGCCCCAGATCGGCCCGCGCACCTCCTCGAGCCGCCGCGCCAGCAGCCCCGCCCGGCGCAGCTCGCCCGGCTCCGCCCAGCGGGCCGTGCCGTGCAGGGTCAGCTGCGGCCGCCAGAGCAACGCGATGCCGGCCAGGGCGAAGGCGAGCGCCACCCCTGCCCCGATCAGCGCGGCGGTCGTCGGCAACCCCTCCCAGCGTGCCGCCGCGGGCAGCGTGCGAAAGTAAGTCGCGAGATCGATCTGGCGCAGGTCGCCACCGAGCCGCCAGGTGACGACGGCACCTGCCGCGAGCAGCCCGGGCAGGATGCCGACCATCAGCCCGACGCCGCCGCCGAGCAGGATGTCCTGTCCGCGCCGCGTCATCACCGGCTCCGATCGTCGTCGTCGCGCTCGCGGCGCCGGCCCGGCCGCTCGGGCTTGCCGCGCCCGTCCGGCACGTCGTCATCACGACTGGCCGGCGGCGTGGCGCGCCCTTCCCCGCCGCGCGCCTGCGCGAGTCCACCAGCGGCGTCCCGCGTCGACCCGAGGTCGGGCGCGCCGCGCGGATCCTCGCGCTCGATCTCGCGCACCCGCGCGGCCGCCTCGCGGTATATCGTCCCGGCCCGGCGGTGGAAGTCAGCGAGCTCCGAGGTCGCCTCGTCGACGCGCTCCGCCGGCTGACCCCGGGCTTCCCGATCCGCCGCCCGCTCGGCGAGCTCCTCGGCCCGGTAGTCGCGCCCGAGCCCCACCGACACCGTCTTGGCCGAGAACCGCGCCAGCGTCGCCTCTGGCTGCAACCCGAACCGCTCTGCCAGCCGGGCCACCTCCCGGTCGGCCTCGGCCTTGATCGCCGCCGTCCGCGCATCGCCGGCCGGCACCGCCAGCCCGCGATAGTCCGCGTGCGGCGCATCCTCCCGATAGCCCTGCAGGCCGATGTCGTCGCGGATGAACGGCGCCGCCTCGGCCTTCAGCCCGGCAAGCTCGCGCAGGAACTCCGCCCGCTTCGCCGGATTCTCCACCGACCGCACGTCGGCCTCCAGCTCGACGAAGTTTTGCCGCACCTCGGCCTGTAGCTGCTCGATTGTCTCCACCATCCGCGTGGCCTCCTCTGGTGTCAGTCTCGGCGCCGCCGCGCGCTCCGCCACGAGCTCCTGGCCTGCAAGGATCGTCGCCGCCGCGACCTCCAGCCGCCCGGCGAACTCTGGCGCCTGGCCGGCGATCGACATCGCCGCGCCCTGATAGTCGCGGGCATAGTCGAGGATCTCCGCCGCAGTGGCGATCGCCGAGGCCTTGGTATGCGCCGGCGCCACCGCCTCCCGTCCTTCGGTGCGGGCGCGCCGGTACTCGGCATCCGGCACCGGCCGGTCATGCACCCCGCGCGACAGCCGCGTCGTCCCGGTCAGCGCGATCCCCTCGCGCGCCGCCACCGCGACCTGCACCTCGCGAAGCCGGTCGAAGGTCAGCTCGCCCCGAGACGACACGCGCAGCCACTGCCCCTCATCTAGCCCTCGGCGCCCGACGACGACATGGATGTGCGGATAGGCCGTGTCCTTGTGGAAGGCCGTATAGTAATCCCAGCGATCGCCATAGGCGCCGCTGTCGAAGAGCACCGCCGCCCACGCCCGCCCGGCCCGCTCCGCTGCGTCTGGGTCGGTCCCCTGCGGGAAGCTGACCACGAAGTGCGAGGTCCGGTCGGCGCCGCCCCGGTCGCTCTCCGGCAACCCCCAGGCCGCCGCGATCTGCGCCGCATCGCCAACCCCGAGTTCGGTGCCGAAGGTGCTCTCGGACGACACCAGCGGCACGTCGCCCTGCCGGCTCAGGTAGTCCATCTGCGCCCGCAGCCCGCGGCTCGTCGCCGTGCCGCCGGAGCCGATCAGCTTCACCAGCGCCTGCGGGTTCGGCGAGAGTGCCCCGCCGATCGCCGCCCGCCGTCGCGCGCCGGTCCGTCGCCCCTCGTCCGCTGGCGGCCGCACCGCGCTGCCGCGGCCGAGCTCGAGATGCGCCCAGTCCTCCCCCATCACCGCGTCGACCGCCGACACCCAGGTCGGTGCCTGCGCACCACGGCGCAGAAGCTCCGGGACAGACGGCACGCTTGTAACATGTCCACTCATCGGTGCTGGCCTCGGCTAAGGTGGTGCACCGGTTGCTGGGAGAGGGTCGCCGCAGTGCGGTCGAGGCTTAGTCCTCGGGCATGAGATTGGCGCCCTCGGCCGGCGTCTAGGGCTCGAACGGTATCCTGGGGCCAGGCTTTGCCCGCTTGCGTCCTCGCTTGGACAAGCGTGAGCATGGGCGTCGGCTCCGAGGCTCCCCGGCACCGAGCGGCGAAGGAAGGACCATGTTCGCAGGGATCGACATCGCATCCGAGCGCCACGTGCTGGCGCGGCTCGACGCGGCCGGCGCGCCGGCCGGCAGGCCCATGGCGATCACCGAGGATGCCGACGGCTACGCGCGGCTTCTCGAGGCGCTCGGGCCGCCGCCGGCGCTGGTCGTCATGGAGGCGACCGGGCACTACTGGAAGAACCTCTTCGCCGTGCTGACGGCTGCCGGGCACGATGTCGTCTTGCTCAACCCCTTCACCGCGCGCCGCTTCCAGGAGGCCGGGCGCGAGCGCACCAAGACCGACGCGATCGACGCCGCCGGCCTCGCCCGCCTCGGCTTCGAGAAGCGCCCCGCGCCCTCCCGGCTCCACGACGCCGCCACCAAGGCCCTGCGCGAGCTCGTCCGCCACCGCGACCGGCTGCGCCAGGACTTCGACGACCGGGTGCGCCAGCTGCACCGGCTGGTCGACCTCGACTTTCCCGAATTCACCCGCTACGTCCGCAGCCTCGACAGCATGCTCGCCACCGCGCTGATCGCGGAATATCCCACCGCGCAGGCCTTCGCTCGCGCGCAGCCCCGCCGCCTTGCCAGGCTGCGCCATGACGGCCGCCACTTCGTCGGCCCCGAACTGGCTGGCCAGCTGGTGGCGGCGGCGCGGCGCTCGGCCGGCCAGCACCACGGGCCGGTCTATGCGCTGCAGGCCCGCCACCTCTGCCAGGATCTCGAGCTCTGGCGCCGCCGCCTGGGCGAGATCGACCATGACATCAAGGGCCTCATCGACGCCCACGAGGTCGGCAAGCTGCTGACCAGCATCGAGGGGATCGGCCCGCAGTCGGCCGCCCGCATCATCGCCGCGGTCGGCGATCCGGCCCGCTTCAGGAGCGCGGGCGCCTTCGCCGCCTATGTCGGCGTCGTCCCGGGCCTCAGGCAGTCCGGCAAGCAGTCGGGCCGCCGCGCGCCGATCGCCCACATGGGCAACGCGCGCCTGCGGCGGGCGCTCTGGATGCCGGTGCTCGGCGCCGTCCGCCGCAATCCCTGGCTGCGGGCCTTCTACGAGCGCCTGTGCGCCGTCGGAAAGCCGCCCAAGCTCGCGCTCACCGCCGCCCTGCGCAAGCTGCTCCACGCCGTCTACAGCGTCGCCAAGAACCGCAGACCATTCGTCATCGATCCCGAGCTGACGCAGGCCGCATAGACCCTCCGCGCCGAAGCCGACCATGCTAGCCCGGTCGGGAAAAACCGCTTGCTCAACGTGACGGTATCTCATGCCGACCCCCCTGCCCTCTCCGGCTCGGCCGCGGCGTTCAGCCGCTCTAGCCCGTCCTCGCGTCGCGCGCCGAGGTCGAGGATCCGCTGAAGCGCGCCGCGGGTCTCGATCATGATCCGCCCGAGCTCGGCCCGCTGCGCCATGAACCGCTGATAGTCCGGATCGTGCGTCCGGTTGGCCGAATGCGCGATCTGGTTGATGTTCGTCGCCACGCCAGCGAGCTGCCGGTTGATCGCGCGAAGCGCCTCCACCGTCGCGCCGTCGACCTCCAGAAAGCCGCCGATCCGCCGGGCTGCAATCCGCAGGGCGCGGTTTCGGTTGAGGCCAAGGCCCGAAATCTGGGCATCGAGTTCGGCAAGTTCGGCCTCGGTCAGACGGATCGAGATCGTTCGATCAGCACGCGGCTCCTTCTTCGCCGCCTCCGGATCCTGCCATTTGCCGCGGATCATCCGGCGATCTTGCCAGCCGGAGGCGTCGCCGTCCGCTGCGCCGCTCTTGCTGGCTCGGCCGGTGGCCTTGGGTTGGGTCATCGTCAAATGTTCTACATTTATATATATCCTGCCACCTACCTAACCCAACCCTCTCACTCTTTTCAACCCCTTCTCCACTCCAGCTCTCGCCACTTGCACCAAAGGGTCCCGAGGGATCGCC
>JBGALW010000062.1:0-19079 GCA_044223585.1 Amaricoccus sp. | reverse complement strand
GTGACAACGGCGTCGGTCGCGATCGCGAAGGTGGCGCTCGCGTTGATCAGCGTCGGTGTCCCTGACGCGTCGTTGTGCACGATCTGCCAGCGGGTGTGGGTGCCGCGCTGGTAGCCGATGCCGACGCAGTTGACGGCCGCGCTCAGGGTCAGCGTGGTGGCGAGCGCCGCTGTCGACCCATACAGCCCGAAGAACCCCATGCCGGTCGCCTGCAGGGTGCTGAGCGAGATGCGCGACACGAAGGTCCAGCCGCCGAGCCCGGCGGCATTGCCGCGCCAGCACGCCCAGCCGGCGCTGCGCTGCTCGGCCGCCGAGTCCGCGGTCGCGGCGGAAGTCAGCCGCCAGCGACGCATGCTGGTGGCGAGGCTGGTCGCCGCGAGCGTCGGCGTCGAGACGGTGCCCACGGAGGTGATCGGCAGACCCTCGGTGTTCACGGTCGTGCCGGTGGAGGGCGACCAGTTGGCGATGCGGTTCACCCCGAAGTGCGCCTGCAGCGGAAAATCCCTCCCGCTCGGCCGCATCACGTCCAGCCAGGGCGCTCCGGCCCGGCTGCGGGCGTAGACCGCGATCTTGCCCGACGCCGGCGGCGAAGGCGCGGCGGCCAGGCCGGGCAGCACCACCGGCTTCGGAAGCTCGACCTGGCCCGAGGTTCGGTCGATCTGGAGCGCGTCGTGGAAGGTGGACCCGTCGGGGCTCACCTTCACCCGGAAGTCGTCGTCGCCGAGCAGACCGAAGAGCGCCCGGGCAGAGAAGCCGGTTTTGAAGGCGAAGGCCGCATCGTTCGCGGGCGCGGCTTTGTTGACCGTCGCCTCGATGCCGGCGCCCGCGTTGTTCAGCAGCACGGCCGGTGCATTGATGGAGAGGCGGTTGAAACTGTCGGCCGTCGCCCCGCCGAGACCCGCCACCTGCGCGGTCAGGTTCGCCTGCGGCATGCCGACCTCCGTCACGGCGTTCGCGAAGGTCACGATCGGCGTGTTGATCACCGTCACGCCATCCGCGCCGGCAGTGGCCGAGCCGATGTTGACGACGGTGGTCGATCCCGACGCCCCGCCGGTGCCGAGATTGACGGTCTTGGTGGACCCGCCGGCCGTCGCACCGGCCCCGACGCCATAGGTCGCCGTCCCGGTCGCCGTGCCGATCGTCGCGGTCGCGCCCGAGGCAATCAGGGTGCCCGAGAAGGTCTTCGCCCCGGTGAAGGTCTGCGTGCCGGCGAGGATGGCGAGCTCGCTCGAGGTGTTCGGCAGGCTGTAGGTGCGGGTCGTCCCGGCGCTGAGCCCCGAGAGGTTGAACAGCGCCTTCTTCGTCGGATCGGCGTCATGCACGAGGCTGAAGACCGCGTCGGAGACATCGACCGGCGCGCCGAAGGCCTGCCATGCCGAACCGTTCCAGCCGACGAAGGCCGCCTCCGCTGCGATCCAGGCCAGCCAGCCCGGGCGCGGCACGAGCCGAGTCCACGCGCCATCGACCCGATAGGCGATGTTGAGGTCCCAGCCTGCCCAGAGCCCCGTCGCTCCCGACGCCACGATGTAGCGATCGCCATCGGCGGAGCTGCCGGGCGGCGATGTCAGATCGCGGTCGAGGACGGAAAGTTGCACGAGCCCGTCGAGGATCCGCAGCGCCTCGTTGTGGGTGACATGCTTCTGGGCCTGCGCGGCCAGAATGTACGGCAGCAGAAGATGCGTCGTGGCGTCGGACATGGGATGGCCTTCAGAACGTGAGCGTGACGGTTTTCGGAGCGCCCCGCCCGACGAGGGCGGAGAGTTGGAAGATGCGCACATTGAGCGTGTCGCCGGGGCCGAGCAGAGCGCCCCAGTCGGCCGTCTGATGAGCGCCGGTGTAGACTGCGCTGGCGGTGGTCGAAGACAGCACCCGCTTGACCGTGGCGCCGTCGAGGATCTCGACCTCGTAGACTTCAGTCTCCTCGGCGAGAGCCGCCTCAACGGCGCCCCAGCTGTCGGCCGAGAGGGCTCGGGACCGCCGCGTCCAGCGGATGGTCAGATCGCCGGGCGTGCGCGGCGTGCGCCATGGCTGCTGGACATGGGCGACCGAGAACGGCCGCAGCCCCAAGCCCCCGGCGTGAAGGCCTGCGCCGCATAGGTCTCGTCGCTGACCGGACGGCTTGCCGGGCCAATGCGCCAGTTCCACGGGAGCCCGAGATCGGCCTCGGCGATGGGCAGCACGGTGACGCTGTCGTCCAGCACAACCATCCGCGCGCCCGCGGGAGCCGGGTCGCCCATCGCGCCCTCGGTGCCGCGCTGGCCGCGAAGGAGCCGGGTCAGGCGGTAGCGGCCCGGCGCCAGCAGTTCGGCCGTGCCCGCCTGCATGATCTCCCAGATCCCCGGCGCACTCTCGATGGCGAGTGCGTTTGCGCCACCGAACAGCGTCAGGTCGGTGACGCTCTCCAGCGTGCCGGTCAACAGATCGACCACCAGCACGTTGCCGAGATCGAACCGCGATGTGGGACCCGAATGGAAATCCGAGACCAGTGTGCCGATCCGGGCGCGGCCGCCGAACATCGTCAGCAGCTCGAACCCATCGGTCGAAGGGCTGCGGAACACCGCGATCTCCCCCGGCCATGGCGCGGCGTGCGCCGCAATGAGCGGCCGATGCGCGGGCTGATCCTCGGTCAGCTGCGGCAGGTCCATCAGCACCGCGTCCGGCGCGCCGAACACCACGGCTTTCGGGAGCGACGACGGTCGTGGTGGTCCGGGTGGCAGGTCCTGGGCATCCCGGTCCTGGCGGACCGCCTCGATCCCGCGCGCCTCGGCATCGGCGATGGAGACGAGCCGCAGATCGACCAGCCGCCCGTCATGCTCCAGCCGGATCGCGTCGGCCGGATCGAGCGCGAGGCGCGAGGGCGGCAGACGGAATGACGCCGTCTCGCGCCCCACCCACGCCTCCATCAGCGCGCGGCGGCAGCGGCGTTCGGCTTCCTCGGGCGGCACGGCCATCGGGAAGGACTCCGATGCGATCCGGGTCGTGTCGACCGTGATACGCCGCGCTTCGACGAGGGCGGCGTCATAGTCCTCGTCGGCGCGGGCGAGCTGCCATTTCAGCGCCTGCGGCAGTTCGGTCTCCTGGCCGCGCGTCAGTTCCAGCACGTCGCCCTCGCGGGCCGCGACAAGGTCGTCGAGCGCGAGGGTGGCGACAGAGGCCCGGCCGCGTAGACGGAAGCGGATCACACCCTCGGTCTCAACCGCGTCGAAGCCGAAGTGACGCGACAGTGTCGTGATCGAGGCGCGCGGGCTTTCCAGCGCGGTGATGGCGTAGCCCTCCACCGCGCCCCAGAGCCCCGTGACGTCGATCCTCGCCTCCGGCATCCCGGCGCGCAGACAGAGGTGCCGGACGAGCGCGGCCAGCGACACCGCGCCGAGCCGTCCGGTCAGCCAGTGGCCGAGCCGCCAGTTCTCGCCGTCCGTCCAGACGTCGGTCAGTGCGGGGAAGAAGGGATAGGGCCGCGCATCCCATGTCCAGGCGGCGCATTCGGGGACACGCACCATCCGGCCGCCATAGACGGACGACAGCGGGTTGTTCGCCGGAGTGCCCCACCAGAGATAGGTTGCCTCCAGATAGGCGCGCTGGATGGCGTCGTCCCGCCAGCCCCGCGAGAAATGCGGAATGAAGCTCTCGGACGACTTCGGGTCGAAGAACACGTTCGGCTGGTTCGTGCCGCGGTCGATGGCCGGACAGCCAAGCTCGGTGAACCAGACGGGCTTCGACTGCGGCGCCCATGCCGTCGGCGTCCCGCTCTCCACCCCGCCCGGGCGGTTGTAGTGTGCGTTCAACCACCAGGCGCGCAGGTCCTTGTAGCGGAAGACCCAAGGCTTGCCGGCCGCGCCATCGGCAATCGGCGTCCGGACCTGTGCGGAGCGGTCGGCGGCCGAGGCATAGAACCAGTCGAAACCCTCGCCGCCTGCGATGTTCTCCTGCAGATAGGCCCGGTCGTAGATCGCGGGCCAGCCCTCGGCCGCGTCCGCATGCTCGAACCCGTCCCGCCAGTCCGACAGCGGCATGTAGTTGTCGACACCGACGAAATCGATCTCCGGATCGGCCCAGAGCGGATCGAGATGAAAGAACACGTCGTCGCTGCCATCGTCCGGCTGGTGCCCGAAATACTCGCTCCAGTCGGCGGCATAGCCGATCTTCGTGCCGGACCCGACGATCGAGCGGACATCCGCGAGGAGGTCCCGATAGGCCTGCACGGCGGGATAGGTGCTGGCGGCCGAGCGGATCGTCGTCAGCGCCGGCATCTCGGTCCCGATCAGGAAGGCATCGACCCCGCCCGCCGCCGCGCAGAGATGACCATAGTGCAGCACCATCCGCCGCAGGCCCCAGTCGCCGGATGATCCGGTCCAGCTGACGCTTTCGCCCGAGACGTTGAAGCTGCCAGGCGTCGCCGCGCCGAACAGGGCCGCGACCTGCGTGGCGGCCGTGGCGGTCCTGTCCACGGTCCCGGCGTAGCCCGCCGCAGGCGAGCAGGTGATACGACCGCGCCAAGGGAAGGCGGGCTGGCCCGTCCCGGCGGCGTTGTCAGAATACGGGTTCGGCAGGCTGTTGCCGGGCGGCACGTCCATCAGGATGAAGGGATAGAAGGTCACGCGCAGCCCGCGCTCCTTCATCTCCTGGATTGCCTGCACCACGGCGAAGTCGGACGGCGTGCCGCCATAGACCGGGCGGTCCTGATCGTCGCGGCTGACGAGGAAGGCATTGGCGCGGCTGACGCCGTTGACCGACCAGCTGACCGGCGTGGTCGACTTGGCCGACACCTCGACGCCCGGCCGCACCTTGCACGATCCCGCGCGCAGATCGTCGCCGAACCAGGCGACGACGAGGCTGACGCTTTCGACCGCCGGGGCCATCGCCTGCAGCCGGTCGAGCGCGACCACCATGTCGGTCGCGTCCGGCAGCGCGTTCAGGTTCTCCGCCTGCGTCGCACCACCATCGGTCTTGCGGATCGCCTGCGTGGCGTAAGTGAACTCGCCCGAGGCCGGGATCATGGTGACGGCGCGGGTCAGCCCCTCGGCGGTATCGGGATCGGCCAGCGGGCGGAAGACCTCGAACGAGAGCTGCGGCAGCCGGTTGCCATAGGTGGAAAGCGCCAGTTCCTCGAAGACCACATAGGCCGTGCCGCGATAGGCCGGCGTGCTGGCCGCGCCCATCTTCGCGGCGATGAACGGATCGGCGGTCTGCGCCTCGTCGCCCGGATACCAGCGCCAGGTGACGCCGGAGAGGTCCATCGGCTTGCCGTCGGCCCAGATGCGGCCGATCCCGGTGATCGGTCCTTCGCAGAGAGCGACGGCGAAGCTCGCGTAGTAGAGATACTCGGTCGTCTTGACCTTGCCACCCCCGCCGCCCTTGCCGCCGCCCTGCGTGGTGGTCTTCGTCTCCTCGCGAAAATCGGTCGCCCAGATGATGTTGCCCCCCATCCGCATGCGGCCGTAGAGCCGCGGGATGACCGCGCCTTCCGTGGCTGAGGTGATGCGCAGCGTGTCGAGCCGCGCGCCCTCGATGCGCTGCGTGGGCGCGAGCGAGGAGACGATCCAGCTGTCGACGACCGAGCCGATGGTGGAGCCGATGAAGCCGCCGATGGTGGCGGCGCTGACGCCGAGGACCGCGCCGCCGATCGAACCGCCAATGGCGGCGCCAGCGACACCGAGAACGAGGGTGGCCATGTCGGGGTCTCAGCGTTGCGGGAACAGGAAGGCGAAAGCGATGCGCCGCCGCCAGGATTGGGTGAGCGACTCCTCGATCACGCCGAGCCGCTCGTAGGCGTGGAGGAAGGCGCCGGGACCCGTGAGGATCCCGACATGCTTGGCGATGGCCCGGGGCTTCATGCGGAAGAGGACCAGCGCGCCGGGACCGGCCGCTGCCGGTTCCACCTCGGTCATCATGGCGCGCGCTCCATCGGCCAGAACCTCGCGCGGTCCGGTCTCGCCCCAGTCCCGGCTGTAGGGCGGGATCGGGAACGGCTCCGGGCCGACGACCTCGCGCCAGACGCCCCGGGCGAGACCAAGGCAGTCACAGCCGACGAGCTTGAGGCTGGCCTGGTCGTGATACGGCGTGCCGAGCCAGGACCGCGCGATGGCAATGACGCGCGTGGGATCGGCGTTCACAACACCGACCCCTCGTGCCCACCGTCCTTGGTGGCGTAGCGGAGCACCGCGTCCTGACCGGGGATGTGCGGGAAGCCGCGGAAGTTGGCGGTGTTCGCGAACTTGGCGCCGCAGGTTTCCATGCGCTTGTCGCAGCCCGCGCCAATGGTGAAGGTGTCGCCGTCGGCAATCGCACGCACCGGCGCTTCGAGCAGCGTCAGCACCGCGATGCCATCCATGATGTCGTGGCCCAGCACCTCGGTGCGCCGCCCCGCGTTCGCGCCGCTCGTCCATTCCAGCGTGCCGAAGGTGAACCAGCCGGCGGTGAACCCGTCGAGGCCGGCGGCAGTGAAGGCCCGGTCGCGCAGGAGGTCGATGACGGAGCCGGCGCCCTTGAAGGCGGGGGCTTCGAGATCGACCCCGCAGCGTGCATCCCCGAGCGCGGTATCGCAGGTCGCCTGGAAGGTCCGCCCCACCGTCTGGCCCAGCACATGGGCCAGCGAACGGACCTCGGCCATGAACGCCAGCCGCCCGCGCCGTATCTGACCGATGGCGCCACGGCGCATCAGCAAACGCTGCGAGGTGTCCTGCCAGTTTACCCGCCAGACCTCCACTTCGGCGTTGTCCCAGCGGCCGTCGAGAATGTCGGTCTCGGTGATGCGGTCGGAGGTCAGCACGCCCTCGGCATCCTGCGCATCGACGGACAGGTCCGAGCCCGAGCGGACCTCGGACGCCGTCAGCCCGCTCTCGGGCTCGAAGTCGGCGCCGCCGAAGGCGAGCATGCGGTCATGGTCGGTGAAACCGAAGGTCAGCCCATCGGCGCGGCTGATCCGCCAGCACCAGGCGAGCGTGGTCGTTCCCCCGTCGAGATGGGCCTGCAGGTCGGGGTCGAGGGACTTCATCGGCGCAGTTCCAGAAGCGGGATGGAGGTGATCGAGCCGAGCCGCTCGAGGTCGAGCGTCACGTCGAGCGCGTCGGTGTCGAAGCGGACGGGCACGTCGAACTCGAAGCCCGCGGTGATCGCGACGGCGGAGCCCGGCGCGGCGCTGAAGCTGACGACGCCGGTCGCGGCAACGACCGACCAGCCGGAGGGCTGCTCGACCCCGCCGAGAGCGATGCGCACGGTCCCCGCGACCGGCTTGGCGATGGTGCGCGTCCAGGATTGCGCGCCGGAGGCGTAGCGCTTCACCAGCTGGAAGGCGGTCGTCGTGCCGTCGCCATCGCCGATCGCCTGGTCGGTCGGCGATGGCGTGCCCGAAGGCAGGCAGGACTTGTGGTCGCCCCAGTCCTTGAAGCGGAACCCATGCAGGCGGCCGTTGCGCGCCTCGAAGAAGGCGACGACGGTGGCGAGATCGTCGGCGCGGCGAATGCCATAGGCGACGTCGTAGCGACGGCGCGAGTTGGCCCAGCTGGCGTTGCGTTCCTCGTCGCCCGAGGCGAGCTCGACGATCTGCGTGCGTCGCTCAGAGCCGCCCCGCGCCCCGCGGCTGATGTTGTCGGGAAACCGGACCTCGTGGAACGCCATCACATGCCCCTCCGGCCGAGCGAGACCGCGCGGGCGATGTCGGCGGCGACCTGCGTGCGGGACTGGCGGAAGCTATCGGCGTCGCGCGCCATGATCGTGACGTTGACGGCGGGCGCACTGGTCGGGCCGTACGCCGTCGAGGCAATGCCTCGACCCTCTCGCCGCGACAGCACCCGCTCGCCCCGTTGCAGGATTGCCGGAACCTCGTCAGGCTTGAGCCCCGCCCAGCCGCCCGCATGCATCCGGGGAGCGTCTGCGAAAGCGAGCGCCGGGACCATGCGACCGGGACCGGTCGATCCGACGATCCCGCCCGCGTGCAGGACGTTGGCGAACAGTCCCCCAGCTCCGCCGAACGCGCCCGACAGCGCGTTGGCGATGGGTCCGAGGATGAAGCGCCGCGCCGCCAGCTTCGCCAGATCGGCGATCATCGACGTGACCATGTCGCGGAAGTCGAGCCTGCCGGTCTTGACGAAGTCGCCCACGGCGTTCTCGGCCGAGGTGAAGGCCCCGACCAGCGCCTGGCCGATGTCGCCGCCGATGTCGCGCGCCTTCGCGGCATGGTCCGCCAGCGCGGCGGTCACCGCACGCCAGCCCGTGGCGGCATGCTCGGCGCCCTCGGTCGCGGCTGCCCCGGCATCGCGTGCGGCGGCTCCGGCGCCACCGGCCGCGGCGGCCGTGTCGTCGAGTTCGAGCCCGAGCGCATCCGCCGACATAGCTGCATCGACCAGTGCGGTTTCGGCCTCCGTCCCGGCGCCCGACACAGCATCGCGCAGCGCCTGCCAGCTTGCCAGCGGTCGGCCTGCTGCATCGGCCAGCATGCCCGCCGCCTCGCGATAGCCGTCGGCCCGGACGCGGGCATCGTTTGCCATCGCGCCAAGCCCGAGGTCGGGCGGCTCAAGGTAAGTCCGAGAAAGCGCCGCCGAGAAGGCATCGGCTGCAGAGGCTCCGGCGGCAGTTGCAGCACCCTCGAACGGGTTGCCGATCCGTGCCAATTCCACCGGGTCCAGAGTGCCGATCCGCACCCCACCTTCGCCAACCGCCCAGTCGGGCAGCAGGTCCAGCGCGGCGTTCAGACCGTTGATGAAGTTGTTGATCCGGGTGACGACGCCGTTCAGCATCGCCTCGACCCCGGAAATCAGTCCGTTCGCGGCCTGGAAGGCAAAGTCGCCGATGGCGCCGGGCAGGCCGCCCCAGATCGCCAGCGCCGCATCATATGCCCCTTGGAAGACTGCGGCCGTCCGGTCGCCGAAACTGACGACGCCCGCGATGGTGCCTTCGAGAGCCGAGAGCCCGGCCGCCTTCAGCCCCTCCCAGCCAGCGGCCATGTTGGCAAAGGCGGCATCGAGCGACAGGCCGATGCGCGACCACACCTCCTTCGCCAGATCGCCAAGCAGGCCGAACGCCTCGCCAACGCCCCCGACCCGGGCCACCAGCTGCGAAAACTGATAGACCAGTTCTCCGGCGCCGACGATCAGCGCGCCGATGCCGGTCCGGATCAGCGCCCCGCGCAGGAAGACCAGCGCCGTCGCAAGCCCGCGTACGGACAGAGCTGCGACAGCGAGCCCCGCCACCCAACGGCCCGCCATGAAGGCGGCAAACGTCGCGGCATAGGTGGCGAGGCGTGCGAGGTTGTCGAAGACCGCGGTGATCGCGCCTCCGATGGGGCCCGTACCCCGCGCCATGTCGGCCAGCGCGTTCACCACGGTTTCCAGCGCCGGGGCGACGGCGGCGGTCAGACGATTGGTCAGGCCCAGCCAGATCAGGCTGAGCTTGGCGATCGCATCGCCAGTGCGTTCGATCTGCGCCGCGTCGGCCGCGCTGACCGCCACCCCGAAATCCTGCACGTCCTGTGCGGCTTCCCTCGACATGCTGGGCAGCGTCCAGGACCCCGACTGGAACTCGTGGCTGTACGGCGCTTCCGCGCCCGTGGTCGCGGGCGCGCCGAAGGCGGCCTTCAGCCAGAACCCGAAGGCCTCTGCGTCGAGCGGCACGACGACATCGCCATCGGCCGTCACCGCGTCCTTGATCGGCGCCAGCGGATCGCGGCCGTAGCCGAGAAGCTCCGAGTTCAGCAGCGGCTGCTCCGCCCCGAGCGAGGTGCTGGCGAAGGGCATGCGGGTGAAGCCGCCGACGGGCGGCGTTCCATAGGTTGTCTCGAACGCAAGCGCCATCAGCGCCCGCGCCCCCTGGGCTCGTGCCATGGTGTTCTCCTCGGGTTGTCGGGATCAGCCGAGCGGATCGGCCGTGGAATAGTGCAGCACCACCGGGATGACGGCCGCCTTCAGGCTCGCCGCGCCCTCGACCGGCAGATCGACGGGTCTCGGCGCTTCGGCCTCTACCCAATCGCAGAGGCCGCCCAGCGTTCGGTCGGCGATGAGCGCGGCGCCGATCCTGGCTGTCAGCGCGTCGAAGGCGGCGTCACGCGCCGCACCTTGGACCACCGTCTCGATCTCGGCGCGGTGCTGGTAGTGGTAGGCGAGCGGCGACAGCGTCACCTCGGGCTCGCCCGGCTCACCGTCGCGCAGGATCAGCAGCCCCTCGGCCGGCACGCGCTCGGGCAGCACCTCACCGCGCAACGCGGTGGCGGGCAGCGCCGAGAGCCGCGCGTGCAGCGCGGCGAGGATGGTTTCGCGAGGGGTGGGCATGGGCGAGACGGCCTTTCGTTGTTCTGCGTTGTTCCGAATCGGATTGACGCGCCCCGTGCCCGCCTCTAGAGAGGTCCGGTACAACGGAGAACAACATCGTGTCAGAGCGCAGATTTACGGCATCCAAGTCAAGATCGAACCGTCCCGGTTGGAGCGTCACGTTCCGGCACCCGGTTCGCACCGACAGTCGTGGTGAGTGGGGCCTCAAAGTCCGGAAGGGTCTTGGCACCTCAGATGATGCTGCGGCCGATCTCTTGGTGGAACAACTGAACGAACTTCTTCACGATGAGTCCTGGTGGAGTGGCGATCGCCGCAATGACGCGGAACTCCGTTTCGACCCAGTCGTGGTATCCGCGTTTTTCGACGGCATAGAGGTGGTGGCGCACGATGCTGAGGAAAGACGCTCCGACGTGATCCCATTGCCGACTCGGGATGACGGCTACGGCACTATTCTCTTCTTGGGTACGACAGGGGCGGGAAAGACGACTCTGTTGCGGCACATTATCGGCTCGGACCCCGAGAAAGACCGCTTCCCATCGACTTCGACAGCCAAGACCACAACTGCCGACATCGAGATTGTTGCCTCTCCCGGCGATTTCTCGGCTGCCGTCACCTTCATGCCGGAGCACGAAGTTCGTGCACACATAGATGAGTGCCTGGAGGAAGCCTGCCTGGAAGCGATTCAGGGAAAGCCAGACGCAAAGATCGCTGCAGCTTTGCTAGAGCATCGCGAACAACGCTTTCGTCTGTCGTACGTTCTCGGCGCCTGGAGAACTTCTGTCGAAAGCGACGATGATGATTTCTCCTTTGAAGAAGACGTGATTTCAGAAGCTGCGGTTGATGACGAGGAGGCCGTATCGTCGGAAGAAGTCGAGCAACATCGGGAGCGGCTTGCCAGTTTCGTTTCCGCTGTCAAGGAGTTGAGCAAGGAAACTGGGTCGGCGTTCGAAGCGTCTCTCGGGAAGCTCAAGGACCAGAAGACCGCCGATGACCGCGCGACTTGGCTCGAGCTTTTCGGGGTCGAGGCCTTCCGAAACCCCAAGTTCTCAAGCCTTGCCCTCGACATCATGGATGAAGTGGCAGATCGCTTCACCAAAATCGACGTGGGAAACACCGAACGCTCGGCAACCGACTGGCCTATTATCTGGACATTCAGCTGTTCCGATCGTGACGAATTCCTCGCCGCCGTTCGCTGGTTTTCGAGCAACCATCATAGGCAGTTTGGTCGATTGCTGACACCACTTGTCGACGGGATCCGGGTTCAGGGCCCCCTTTGCCCTGATCTTGGCGACGATACCGCCGAGTTGAAGCTTGTCCTCCTAGATGGTCAGGGCCTTGGGCACACGGCCAGCAGCGTTTCGTCGGTCTCGACGCGCGTCACGAACAAGTTTGCAAAGGTGGACATGATTTTGCTGGTCGACAACGCCCAGCAGCCAATGCAAGCGGCGCCCTTGGCACTGCTGCGCGCTGTCGGAAGTTCGGGCTTCGCAGACAAGCTGGCCATCGCGTTCACGCACTTCGATCAGGTCAAGGGTGCCAATCTGGGCTCATTCGATCAGAAGCGGGACCACGTTCTCGGCTCAGTCGGGAACGCAGTGGCCAGCCTGAGAGACATCGTCGGTGCTGGCGTAGCCGGCGCCATCGAACGTCAGGTGGACGCGAATTCCGTCTTCTTAGGCGGGCTGGACAAACCCACCTTGAGGCTTCCAGGCGGCTTCAAGCGCCAACTGGTGCAGTTGATCGAGATGATGCAGGCGGCGTCGTCTCCCGCCGAAGAAACGGATTGCAGCCCGGTCTACGACCTCAAGGGGCTCGAAATCGCGATGCACGACGCAATCGACGCGTTCAGAGATCCTTGGCGCGCAAGGCTGGGTCTCGCCTATCACGACGGCATCTCGAAGGAGCACTGGACACGCATCAAGGCACTCAGTCGCAGGCTCGCTTCTCGCTGGGCAGATGAATACGACAATCTCACCCCTGTCGCAGACCTCCTCGCGCGGCTGCAGGAGGAGGCTTCGAAGTGGTTAGACCGCCCGTCTGGATGGACGCGACTGCCCTCTGACGAAGAAGAGCGTGAACTGGCGCTGGACCGGATCAGGCGGGCTGTCTTCGGAAGGCTCTACGACCTCACTAAAAGTCGCCTGACTGACGACCAAGTTGCAGGTTGGCGGGATGCGTTCGATCACAGCGGACCGGGTTCTGCGACGCTGCGTGCCCGTACCATTGAGACCATCCACGAGAATGCAGCGCCAAGGATTAGTGCTGCAATGAGTGCCGATGCTCGGCTTTTCTTGAACCGCCTTCACGAACTTCTACAGGAAGCCATCATTGATGCCGGGGGGCAGATAGCTGCAACCCCAGCTGCACGTATTCACTGAAGTGGCAGTGAAACTTGCTGAGACGGGCGGTTATATCCGCCCGTCAACCCAGTTCGCCACGATCAGCCCCGGCACTCTGTCCAATGCCCGGTCTGCATCCCGCGCCAGATCCAGCCGCTTCGGCAGTTTCACCTGCGGCACGAGCAGGAAGATCGGCGCGGTGACCTTGCCGCGCCCGGTCTTCGAGCGGGACACCACAGCCTGGCCCTTCGTGTTCAGCCGTCCCTCGGCCACAAGCAGGCTTGGCCCCGTGCGGCGATAGACGAAGCGCAGACGCAGGCCACGGCGGCGCTCCCATTCGCCGGGCGTGATCCTGCCCCCCCGCAGGGACTTGCCTGCGGCTGGCAGCGGAATCGCCAGCCAGAACCCATCCTTCGAGCGGATCAGCGGGCCGGTGTCGTGCGCGCCCACGATGACCGGGGCCTTGGAACAGACGAGCGCCGCAGCGTTCAGGCTTTCGCCCGACCTCGGGAAGTTCTGGCTCCGGATCGAATTGGCCAGCCGGGGGCCGAGCCCCGCGCCGGTGATCTGCAACCGCCACGCGGTCTTCAGCCCGGTCCCGGCCTCGCGCATTGCGGCCGTGACAGCGCGTTCGCCGGCCGCCACCTCGGCCGCCATCATCGCTACGATGTCGGGATCGATGTCGAGCTTCAGTTTCACGAGGGCCTCAGATCGACGGTCCAGACGAGCCGCTCGCGGTCGCGGACAGGCTCGCCCTGGATGAGGAAGGCGTCGCCGTCGATCTCGATGCGGTCACCGGGGCGCGGGGTCGCAACCTCAGCCACGCGAAGGTCGATCCGCGTGGTCTCGGACCAGAGCCGCGCGTCGCCGAAGTCGGAGACGGCATCCGCGCGCCGGGCGACGGCACGCACCAGCACCGGCGCGCCGCCGTCGGCGATGTAGACCGCGTCCCGGCCGACGTTCGGATCGGCGAAGAGCGCGCCGACTGCGGCGGCGAAAGCGCTCATCAGAACGTCGCGTTCAGGCGCACCCGGCCGATGGTGTCGCCCGCGCCGCTCGCCACCGCCTCGATGGCCGCGCCGATCAGGGTGTTGTCAGTGGCGACCGTGGTGCAGCGCTTGTTGGTGTTGTCCCAATAGACCTTCGCACCCACCGTCCACGCCTGAGAGCCGACCTTGGAGATGTCGAAGACGCCGACGAGCGCGGTCTCGACGGGCTCGCCGAGGGCGGCCGCTCCGGCGGCGATGCCGAATATGGAGCCGACGAGCAGGCCATCGCCGGAGGCGACGGCATAGGGCGCGGTCAGGGTGATGGTGTTGCCGGGCTGGACGAAGTTTTTCATGGCTGGGATCCTCGTGGAAAGACGAAGGGCGGCCCGTGAGGACCGCCCGTGTGTCGGGGTTCAGCATGTTGGGGTGCTGGTTACGCGCCCGGGTTCTTGTAGAGGCCGCGCCAGTCGATGGCCTTGGCGCCGAAGTCGAGGCGGCACTTGATCTCCACCCCGTCGACGTCGAAGCCGTTGCGGGTCTCGATGTAGGCGCCCTGCTGGCCCTCGAGATAGGCGTACTCGATGGTGTCGATCTGGTTCGGGCTGGCCGCCAGATACCAGGCGGTTTCGCTCGCCGCATCGAGCCGCGGCTCGCTGATCGGCGCGAGCGTGCGGATCGACTGCGGCACCACGCTGGACGTCGCGGCGGGCACGAGGTTCTGCGCGACCAGCTGCTCGGCCTTCAGTTCCAGCGAGGCAGGCACGATCAGGAAGGCGGGGCGGACGTTCAGCACCGTCTTCTTGTCGAGACCCGTCTGCTTGGCCATCGCGGCGCGGGCCGCACCCACGCTGCTCACGTCGAGCGCCGCGCCGGTTCCCGCGAGGTTCTTGTGGGTGGTGTGGAACAGAGCGTTGCCATCGGCCATCGCCGGGTTGGCGGTGATGATGCCCCAGACCACGTCCGACTCCAGCTGGGCGATGGAATTGCCGTACATCGCCGGGATGCGGGTGAAGGCGTCGAGATCGTCGTTGATCAGGGTCTGGCGCGTGATCGCGACCACCCGGCCGTAGGTCCTGACCTTGTAGCTCTCCTTGCCCTCGCCGAGCGTCCCGCGCTTGAACTCGCCGCTCTCGCCGACCTCCAGCAGTTGCGGCGCTTCCCCGAGCTGCACCCGGTGCATCGCCTTGAAGTCGGTGGCGAGCACCTGGCGGCAGAACAGCATGAACGTGCGCGGATAGGCCTCGTAGGCCTGCCGCAGGGTCTTGTTGGTGACCGCCGAGAGGATCTCGGGGAAGTCCGAGGTCGAATGCAGCGCCCGCGTCGCCACCTCGTCGCGCGACAGACCCCGCGTGTTGACCCCGGCATTGCCGAGGCTTTCGCGGGCCAGTTCCAGCAGGGTCATGCCGCGGTACTGGCGGGCGGCGTCCTCCAGCTGGAACAGCGTCGGGCTGTAGCGGTGCAGCAGCGCATTCGCCACCGCGTCGCGGCGGGTGATGCGTTCGTCCCGGCCACCGAGGGGGACGGAAACATGCGGGAAGGTCCGGGTCTCGTCCGACTTGGCGGCGACCTGATCGAGGATCAGGCGGCGGGACTCGTCCACGCTGACGCCGCGCTTGACCAGATCCTCGGCGAAGCCGCGCTCGAGGTTCAGCCGTCCGGTCAGATCGTAGATGGTGGAAACGCGGTCGCGCTCGGCCTCGCGGGCGCGGGTGGCGACCGCTTCGGTGTCGGGCGCGGGAGTTGCCTGCGTCTTCGGCTGGCTGCGCATTTCGCTGCCGGTGGCCTTTGGGTCGGGCGCAGCCGCTTTCGGCTCGGTCATGGGGGTGTCCTCGGTTTCGACTGGCTCGGTCGGCTGGGTGGTGGCGGGGGTTGCGGCGTCGCTCGCCGGGGTCTGGGTCTTGTCCGTCATCGGGGATGCTCCTTGCGGTGTGGGGGCGTCCCGGCGGTGAAGGACGCAGTCGTGGAGGGGATGCTGGGCGCGGAAGCCCGCGGCGGGGTCGGCCCCGACCGCGACGGCGGAGACCTCGAAGGGCGTCCAGTCGACCGCGCGCCAGAGTTCACGCGCGGCTTCGGGTTTCGAGACCTCGAAGCGATGGACCTGGTAGCCGATGGAGACCGCGCGGATGTGGCCGGCCTGGATGTCGCGCCAGATCGGCTCGACATCGGCGCGCTCCGAGATGCGAACCAGCGCGATGCCGCGCCCGTTCTCGATCCGGGCGGAACCGGGCACGACCGAGCCGATCACCGCGTCGAGCGTGTCGAGCTCGTGCACCTTCAGGAACGGCGCGCCCGCGTTCAGCCGGTCGAGGCGGACATGGGCGGGGTCGAGGCTCAGCTCCTCGTCATAGGGCTCGCCGAAGAAGGTGGCGCGGCGGACGCGGGCTCCGGCCGACCAGACCACCTCGACGGTGCGGCTGTCGGCGTCGGCCGTGTTCGGCGCAAGCTCCGCCGACCGGCGCATGGCCGGCAGTTCGATCATCGTGTCCATGGGGTCAGTCCTGTTGGTCGGCCTGCGCCGGGTCTGTATCCGCGTCGGCGGAGGGGTCGTCGTCGGCCAGGTCGTCGGCGATCGGATCGGTCGCCGGATCGCTGGTCTGCGCGCTGCCGGTCTTGGTGACGCGGCGCGGGTCGCTGTCGAGCACCAGCCCCAGCGCGTCGAGCTTGGCGTTGGTCGCGGCGATCTCGGCCAGGACCGCATCGGGATTGCGTCCCTGCCGCGCGATCACCTCGGCCAGCGTCATGGTGCCGGAGCGGATCGACAGCAGGTTCGCCATTGCGTCCTTCTGCGGATCGACCGCCTCGAACTTCGGCGGCGACCACTCGACCGGCACGATGGGCGACGGGATCTGTCCAGCCGCCCACGCCGCTTCCGTGAACCAGCGCCAGACTGGCGCGCAGAACATCGGGATGAAGAGCTGCCATTGGACGGCGTCGATCTGGCGGCGGAACTCGACGAGACCCGCCCGGATCGAGGAATAGTTGACCTGGCTGAGATCGCCGGTGAGCAGCTCGTAGGGCACCCGGAACCCGGCCGAGATCGTGTGCAGGCTCGCCCGCTTGTATTCGCCATAGCCGCCGGTGGCGGAGGGCTGGTTGAAGCGGATGTCCTTGCCGCCGCGCGCATAGGCGATCAGCCCCGGCTCGAACTGCTCCACCCGGTTGCCGTCGGCGTCGACCACGGAGGGCGCGATGCCCTGCTGCGCCTCGTCGTCGCCGAAGACGATGGCGGTGACGCAGGCCTCGGTCTTCTTGCGGACCAGCTCGGCAACCTCGTAATCGTCGAGATCGCGCAAGCTGCGGATCACCGGCGCGCCCCAGGGAACGCCGCGCGTCTGCGTGCGCTGCTTCTCGTAGACATGGGCGATCTCGGTCGCCGGGACCGGGCGGCTCTGCAGGCCGTTCTGCAAGGCCCCGTAGACGTCGCCCGGGTGCTCCGCGTGCAGCCAGTAGGCCCGGCGCTTGCCGACCGGGTCGAACTCGATCCCCTGAACGAGGCGGCCCGCACCGATGGCGCCGGATTTGGTGGCGTCGAGGAAGTCGGCCTCCAGCACCTGCAATTGCAGCGGCACCGGCAGGCCATCCGACGACCGCCGCAGGCGGCGGCGCACCAGCACCTCGCCTGCCTCGACCATCTCGCGGCAGATCAGCGTCTGCAGACCGTAGAAGTCCAGCTGGCCGTCGGCATCGCACTCCGCCGTCCACCGCTCGAAGATAGCATCGACCTTCCGGTCCAGCTTGTCGTCTCCGCTTGCGGCGCGCGGCATGATGCCCGCGCCGATGATGTTGTTCACGAGCACCGCCACGGCCTTGGCCGCATGCGGGTTGTTGCGCACCAGATCGCGCATCCGGTCGCGCAACAGCGCCCCGGCCACGCCGATCTCGGTGTCGGCCGAGGAACCCGGCGCACGCCAGCCCTCGGTTCGCCGCCCGCGTGCCGCGCCGTCATAGCCACGCGTCAGCGTCTCGAAGGCCTGACGCGCCATCACGCGGCGGGCCGCCATGCGCGGCGCCACCGTGGCGATGGCGTGGTCGAACCAGTTTGCCGACATCAGTGATCCCCGCGCGAGAAGCCCGCGAGCCCGGCGATCGGCAGCGGGCGCGTTGTACCCGCGATGGCGCGCTCGATGGTCCGGATGCGGGCGAGCAGGTCCTCGGCTGAACCGTAGTCGACGGACTTGCCGTCATAGCTGACCCGGGTCGTGCCGCTGGCATAGGCCCGGCGCAGCGCCGAGAGCTCGGTTTCCGTCCAGTCCGTCATGTTCAGAACCATCCTCCGCGCCGTCGGAGCCAGTCGGAGCTGCGCTTGCCCTGCGGGGCCTGTCTCGATCGGTTGATCTGTCCCGCGGGATCGTTGTCGGTGGGGGCCGCCCCGAGCTGATCTTCGAGGTCGCGCCATTTCTCGTCGGGCCAGCGGTCCGCGCCCGCGATCCAGGCGGCGGCGCGGGCATAGACCCGGCAGTCCAGCGCCTCGTTGCGCTCGCGCAGCTTTTGCCATTCCAGCCGGGCGAAGCCGCGCTTCGTGCGCACCGTCACCAGCTGCTCGGCCACGAACTGCTTCAGCCATTCGTTCTCTACCCAGTGCGGAAGATGCACCGAGCCGGGCGGAAACGCGGCCCCCTCGGCCATGTCCTCATCGGTCGGCCGCGCCAGCCGCAGGAAGCGGTAGGTCTCGGCCTTGAAGGTCGAGACCGCCACGGTCCAGAGCCGCGCGCCGCGCCGGAGGCGTTTCCCGCCCTCGGTCGCATCGACGAAGGTTGGGCCGGAAACCGGGCTCGAGCGGTTGAACCCCTCGACACCCTTCACCGGCGACACCTGCCCAAACCCCTGGGCCCGCGACCAGGAATAGACCGCCGGAGCCTCGTACCCGGTGTCGATGGCAAGCCGCGCGATCCTGAGATGCGCGCCGCGTTCATGCGGCCAGGAGCGGTCCAGCAGCCCAGTCAGCTCCGACCATGCGTCGTGCCGATCAGGCCCGCCCTCGATCACAACGTGATCGACGAGCCAGCTTTCGAGCCCGCGCCCCCAGGCCCAGACATCGACCTCGATCCGGTCCTTCTGGACGTCGGCCCCGGCGGTCAGGAACAGCCCGCCTGCCGGCACCATGCCGGAGGTCCAGCGCTCGCGCCGGTCGTAGAGCCGCTGCCAGTCGGGCGCTTCCCCGGTCTCGACCCATGTCTCGCCGAGGATGGTGTTGCGGAACGCCTTGATCGCCTCGTCCGACCCTTGGGCTGCTTCCCATGACCGCACGATCCGCTCCCAGCTCAGCCAGCCGATCGGCGAATAGAGCGCCGAGAGGTGATACCCGACCGTGGTCGGATCGGCGGCCGTGGCGGTCGCCCGCCACTCGCCGCCCTCCAGCATCGCCGTCTTGTGGTGCTCCGCGATGGGCGTCTCGCAGCCCTCGCAGTGATACTCCGCCGTCTCCGGGCGGCCTTTCTGCCAGCGCAGCCGGTCGAACTTCAGCCACTGCATCGCCCCGCAATGCGGGC
>JBGALW010000061.1:0-19216 GCA_044223585.1 Amaricoccus sp. | reverse complement strand
CACCTTGCGCGGCGCGGCGTCCGCCACCTGCAGCGGGCGGAGGAAGAACAGGTCGCGGATCTCGAACGGGCCGGTCTCGCCCTGCGCCGCCAGCGCCTCGGCGGCGATCTCCAGATAGCCGGTGCCGGGCACCAGCGCGTCGCCGGCCCGCGTCCGGTGGCCGTCGAGCAGCCAGTGGCTTTCGCAGGCATAGGTCGCGGTGAAGAGCCGGTTTCCCGCGGCGTCAAAGCCCATCTGGTCGAGGAGCGGCATCCGCGCCGGCTGGAACGGCGCCACCTCGTGCCCGCCGGTGCGGGCCTGCAGCGCGGCGGCCGCCATGCCGACCTCGTTCCAGATGCCCCAGTCGATGGCGACGACGTGGGTGCGCCCGCCGCGGCGGCTGTGGGCATAGGCGTTGAGATACTCGTTCGCCGCCACATAGTCGATCTGCCCGGCGGGCGCGGTCACCGTGCTGGTGGAGGAGAACACCACCATCCAGTCGAGCGCCCCGTCCGGGAAGATGTCGGCGAGGACCTGCGTCCCCTGGATCTTCGGCGTGAACACGTCCTCGACCGAGGTCGTGGATTTGGCGAGCAGCGGGCCGTCATCGACGACGCCCGCGGCATGGATCACCGCGTCCACCGAGCCGAACCAGTCGCGGGCCTTCTCGACCGCGGCCCACATCTCCTCGACGTTGCAGACATCGGCGGCGACGCACAGCACCTCCGCCCCGAGTTCCTCCAGCCGCTCCACGGCGCGGATGCGCTGCGCCACCGGGTCGGTCGGCGCCAGCAGCCGCAGGTGGCGCGCCCAGCCCTCGCGCGGGGGCAGCGGCGCGCGCGACAGGAGCACCAGCCGCGCCCGGCTCTCGGCGACCAGCCGTTCGGCGACCGAGAGGCCGATGCCGCCGAAGCCGCCGGTTATGAGCACGACGCCGCGCTCCTTCAGCACCGGCGTCTCTGCCGCGGGCAGCGGCTGGTGCCGGACGCCGAGCTCGAACCGCCGTTCGCCGCGCAGCGCGGCGGAGAGGCATGCGGGCGGCGCCAGCACCTCCTCCAGCACGCGGGTCGCCAGCCGCTCCAGCGCCACGCCCTCCTTCGCCCGCCGCCCGATGCGCGCGATCCCGGTGGCCGCCGGCGGCAGCGCGAGGTCGAGGGAGGAGCAGGTGACGCCCGGCAGTTCGCGCGGGATCACCCGGACCGGGCCGAGGACGGTGGCCTTTTCCGGGTAGGGCAGGGCCTCGCCGCGCACCTGCGCCGCGCCGGAGGTGACGACCGTCACATGCAGCGGCGCCGGCAGGTTCTCGGCGCTCATCGCCTGCGCGAGGAACATCAGGCTGAAGAAGCCGCGCTCCTGGTTGCGGTGGAAGAAGCTGGAGCCGGGCCGGAAGGTCTCCGCCGCGGTAACGAGCCACAGGTGCACGACCCGCGAGGGCGCCGCACCACGGGCCACGAGGTCGCGGATCAGCGCGTCATAATCGTCGCGGCCATGCTCGGCCGCCAGCACGTAACGGTCCTCCGCCGTGCGGGCGAAGGCGTCGCCCGCCAGAACCTCGACGACCCGCTGCCCGGCGCCCCGCAGGCGCCTCACCAGCCGCGCGCCGATGCCGGCATCGTCGAGAAAGACGAGCCAGGTCTGCGGCGTCGCCGCCGCGAGGTCGGCCTCGACGTCGATCTCGACCTCGGCCAGCCGCGGCCGCCAGACCGGGCACCAGCCCCAGCCGGCAATGTCGTCGGTGCGGGTCAGCTGCCGCGTCTCCGCCCGCGCCTCGCCCGGCGCGATGAAGTAGGGCGCGCGCTGGAAGGCATAGGTCGGCAGGGGCAGGCGGTTCCGCCGCGCTTCGCCCCAGATCGGCTCCCAGTCGATCGCGACGCCGAGCGCCCAGAGGCGGCCGAGCAGCCCGAGGAAATGGGCGTCGTCGGCGATCGCCTCCTCCGGGTGGCGGAGCGAGCTCAGGACCTGCTGGCCCGGCACGTCGCCATGCGCCTGCGTCAGCGAGCCGAGCGCCTTGCCCGGACCGACCTCGAGGAACACCCGGTTCGGGGCCGCGAGGGTGGTGATGCAGTCGGCGAAATGGACGGTGCCGCGAAGGTGGCGCACCCAGTAGTCCGGATCGGTCGCCTCCGCGTCGGTGATGAAGGCGCCGGAGCGGTTCGAGACGAACGGGATCGACGGCGGCGACAGGCGGATCGAGCGCAGGTAGGCGCCGAAGCGGTCCAGGATCGGGTCGAGCATCCGCGAATGCGCGGCGATGTCGATCGGGATGCGCCTGCACTCGATGTCCTCGGCCGCCAGCCGTGCCTCGAGCGCATCGAGCGCGCCCTGCGGGCCGGAGGCGACGGAGAGCGCGGGGGCGTTGGCGCCGGCGAGGTCGAGGCTGTCGCCGAGCCAGGGCTTCAGCGCCTCGGCCGACAGCGGCACGCTCAGCATCCCGCCGGCGGGCACGGTGTCGAACAGGGTGCCGCGCAGGTGCACGAGGCCGATGCAGTCCTCGAAGCTCATCACGCCGGCGAGGCAGGCCGCGGTGTTCTCGCCCATCGAATGCCCGACCAGCGCGGCCGGCTGCACGCCCCAGCTCATCCAGAGCTGGGCGAGCGCGTACTCGGTGATCATGATGAGCGGCAGCTGAACCGACGGCTTCGTCAGGCGCGCGTCCGCCGCGGCCTCAGCCCCCGGCTCGGGCAGCCAGAGGGCACGGATGTCGTAGTCGAGCTTCGGCTGCAGGATGTCGAGGCCGCGGTCCATCCACTCGCGGAACACCGGCTCGGTGTCGTAGAGGTCGCGGGCCATCCCGGCATACTGCGCGCCGCCGCCGGGGAACATGAAGACAACCTCGGGCGCGTCGCCGACCGGCGTATGGTTGAACACCCGCCGCGGCTCGCCCGACTCCAGCAGCGCCGCCGCCTCCGCGGTCGTTGCGGCCACCAGCACCCGGCGCCGCTCGAAGGCGCGGCGGCCTTCCTTGAGCGTGAACGCCACGTCGGCGAGCGGCAGATCTGGGTTTTCACGCAGGTGCGCCGCCAGCGCCGCCGCGTTGGCGTCGAGCGCCGCCCGGCTGCGCCCGGAGACGAGGATCAGCTGGAACGGCCAGTCGGACTCCTCGGACACGGCGCGGGCGGGCGCCTCCTCCACCACAACGTGGGCGTTGGTGCCGCCGACGCCGAGCGAGTTGACGCCTGCCCGGAGCGGCCCGTCCCCGACAAAGGACCGAAGGTGGTCGTTCACCCGGAACGGGCTCGCGTCGAAGTCGATCGCCGGGTTCGGCGACTCGAAGCCGAGCGTCGGCGGCAGCAGGCGGTGGTGCAGCGACAGGCTGGTCTTGATGAGGCTCGCGACCCCCGCGGCGGTGTCTGTGTGGCCGATGTTGGTCTTGACCGAGCCGATGCCGCAGAAGCCGGTGGCGTCCGTCGTCTCGCGGAACGCGGCGGTCAGCGCCGCGACCTCGATCGGATCGCCGAGGTAGGTGCCGGTGCCGTGGCATTCGACATAGCCGATGCTGTCGGCGGTGACGCCCGCCACTGCGTGCGCCTCGGCGATCGCGCGCGCCTGACCCTCGACGCTCGGCGCGAGGTAGCCGGCCTTGGCGGCGCCGTCGTTGTTGACAGCCGAGCCCTTGATGACCGCCCAGATGTGGTCGCCGTCCGCGATGGCGTCGGCGAGCCGCCGCAGCACGACGACGCCGGCGCCCGAGCCGAACACCGTGCCCTGCGCCCGGTGGTCGAAGGCGTGGCAATGGCCGTCGGGCGACAGGATCTCGCCGTCCTTGTAGAGATAGCCGCGGCCCTGCGGCAACTCGACCGTCACGCCGCCGGCCAGCGCCATGTCGCACTCGCCGGACAGCAGCGCCTGGCAGGCATAGTGCGTGGCGACGAGCGAGGTGGAGCAGGCGGTCTGAAGGTTGATGCTCGGCCCCTTGAGGTCGAGGATGTGGCTGACCCGCGTGGCGAGGAAGTCCTTGTCGTTGCCCGTATGGCGCAGCAGGAACATGCCCGTCGAGCTGACCAGCTCGGGGTTCGAGCAGATGTTGAAATAGAAATAGCTGCCCATGCCGCAGCCGGCCCAGACGCCGATCGGACCCCTGAACGTCTCCGGCGGGTGGCCGGCATTCTCCAGCGCCTCCCAGGCCACCTCGAGGAACTGGCGGTGCTGCGGGTCCATGATCGCCGCCTCCTTCGGGCTGAACCCGAAAAAGTCGGCGTCGAACCGCTCGAACCCGTCGAGCGGCGCGGCGGCGGGAACATAGTTGCGCTTGCGCATCTCCGCCGGGCTCTCGCCCGCAGCGAGCAGTTCGTCCTCGGTCAGGGTGCGGATCGACTCTATGCCGTCGCGAAGATTGCGCCAGTATTCTTCGATCGACGCGGCGCCGGGCAGATGCGCTGCCATGCCGACAATGGCGATGTCAGAGTCGTTGACCACGGCACCGTTAACTACTTCGCCCATCGAATGCTCGCTATTTACCGCCTGGCGACCCGATTTATAAATGGGAACCCGAACGAACGGTTAATTTCGCCGCCAATTCCTCACCGAAACCTTGCGGTGTAGCGCCCGTCACCGGGTCGGGCCGCGCGCCGGCGCCGCCAGGGTGTAGGCGTTGATCCAGCTTCGGGAAACCGCGTCCCAGGTGAAACCCTCCGCCGCGCGGTGCGCGCGGCCGGCGATCTCGTTGGCGAGGGCCGGGTCCTCGGCGAGCCGCAGCATCGCCTGCGCGAGGCCCGCCACCACCGCCGCCTCGCTGGTCGGCTCGACGAGGATGGCGGCGCTGTCGTCGGCGAGGCCGGTGGGGCCGCCCCAGCGCAGCGCGATGACCGGGACCCAGCTCATCATCGCCTCCTGCATGGCGATGCCGTTCGCCTCGCACATCGACGGAAAGACGAAGCCGCGGAAGCCCCGCATCTCGGCCGCCAGCGTCCCGCGATCCAGCCAGCCGCGGAAATGCACCCGGTCCGTGGCGCCGATCGCCTCGGCGAGCCGCACCAGCGCCGCGTGCTGCTCACCGTCGCCGATGACGTGCAGTTCGAACCCCTCGCCGCAGGCGGCCACCGCCCGGATCGCAAGGTCGATGCCCTTCCAGCCGACGAGGCGCGAGCAGGTGTAGAAGCGGCCGTTCACCCCGGCATGGACGGTACGAACCCGGTCGGCCATCGCGGCGTCGACGCCGGAGTCGGCAACCTCGACGGTGGCATAGGGCGCCCGCGGCCCGGTCTGCAGCAGGTCGAGCGTCCGCGCGCCGCCGGACACCAGGACGACGCCGCCGCGCCGCTCGCGCTCCAGCATCGGCTGCAGCAGGCCGCTGACCGCCGCATAGGCCGCCGCGTGCGCCCGCTCTCCCCGGCTCGCCCGGTGGCGGAGCGCCGGCGGATAGCCGATGTTGCCGTTGAGCGGCCCGATCACCGTCGCATAGCCCCCGGGCACGAGACGCGGCTCCAGCGGCGAGATCGGACAGACATAGTGCAGGATGGTCGCCCGCCGGTCCGGAAAGCGGTCCCGGATGATCCGCGCGGCTGCCCGGTGAAAATGCGCGCCGAGCAGGAAACCCAGCACCCGGGTCCGCCACAGCGCGATCTGCAGCCGGTCGTCCTCGACGAAATGCAGCCGCTCGGCCGGAAACGCGGCGGCGAGTTCGTCGCGGCAACGGTCGTGGGTGAGGACATGCACGTCCGCCCCCTGCCGCAGCAGCCACTCGGCGAAATGAAAGACCTTGATCGCCTCGCCGCCCAATCGGATCGAGACATTGGGGCTGACGAGCACGACCGCCCGGCTGCCGATCGGGGCAAGAGCGTCCGCCGGCTCGCCCATCGCCTTCCGGCGGCCCGCCTCACGCTGCATCCCGACCGTCCTCCCGATGGCGCGGCGCCCGCCGCGGGCCGAACCCTAGGAGCCGGGAGGCAAAGGAACCGTAAATGCGGGCCCGGCCGGGGGGGCTCTACCGGGCCTCGTGGGTGCGGCTCCAGATGGGCCGGCCGCTCGGCGGGCGCGGCGCCGCCCCTACATCAGGGTCCGCGGTCGCGCAGGCCTGACGGCCGCCACCGCCTCGGCGGCCTCGGGCACGTGTCCCCGCGCCAGCGCCTCGACATAGCCCAGCATCGCGCCGGCCATCAGCCAGGTGATCGGGGTCAGCGACGAGTTCGGCAGGAGGTCGATCATGTTGGCGCCGAGGATCAGCGCCATCGGTCCCGCCCATACCGCCGCGGCGCCCGGGGGCGCGCGCTTCAGCCGGAAGGGCAGGACGAGGAGCGCGAACGTCAGGAGTCCGAACTGCGCGATGTACCCCGCCCAGCCGAAGATGCCGATGATGATGATCCAGGTGCCGTCGGTGACGCTGGTCGACTTGCCGGTGTCGACGTCATAGATCAGGTTCCGGCCCCAGATGCCCCAGCCGAACCACGGACGTTCGCGCGCCTTGGCGAGCAGGACGTCCTCGTTGTGGAACCGGTACTCCAGCGATTCCGCGCGCTCGGCGCTGCGGGCCGCCGCCTGCTCCACCATCGCGTCGACGGGCACGATGTCGGCGCCGCGCAGCATCGGATAGAGCATCGCGAAAGCCGCGAGCACGGCAGCGAGCCGGACCTGCCCGCGCAGCCCGAGGACGAGCAGCGCCGGCACCAGCGCCACGGCGTAGACCAGGACGGCGATGCTCTTGCAGAGCACCAGCACCACCGCGAGATACCCGGTCGCCAGCATCCACGGCGTCCGCTTGCCGAGCGGTTCGAGCTTCCAGAGCGCGGCGGCGGCGAGCAGCGTCGTCATTGCGAAGAACGCCACCATCAGCCCGTGTGTCAGGAACACCATCGGCCGGAAGCCGCCCTGCCGCATCATCTGGATGAAGTCATGGGCGAAGAAGCCATAGATCCAGACGTTGAGCTGCGGGCTCAACCGGACCTCCAGCAGCATCGGCAGCGAGTAGGCTAGTCCCGCCAGCACCATCGCCACGAGGAAGTCGCGCTGCGCTCCGGGCGTGCCGAGGAACTGCCGGCCGAGGAAGAAGGGCAGGATGGTGAAAAGCTGGTTCGCGAGCACCGAAACGAGGTCATAAAGCCGGAGGCCGGGCAGGCCGCCGACGTTGAACCAGATCGGATCGCCGTTGGTCACCACCGTCGCGGCCGGGCTCAGCAGGTAGAGCAGGATCAACCCGCGGGCGACCGGCGACTCCGGCAGCATCGCCACCTTGCGCCCGCTCAGCAGCGTCGCGCAGAGGAAGGCCGACAGGTTGCCGATCGCGAACTTGTCGAGCGGCGGAATGAGCGGGGCGTCGAAGGCGGCGCGTGGCGGCAGGACAAGGTAGGCGGCGAGGATCGACCAGATCACCGCGCGCTCGATCGGCAGCTTGCGGAAGATCGCCACCGCCACCAGCGGCCAGCTCAGCAGGACAAGGTAGGCAAAGCTGTTCGGCATGTCCCGGCTACTGCCTTCCCACTCGCCCGTCGCAGCGCGTTACGATCGGTTAAGTCGCGTTTAGGTTGATTTTACGTGGCCGAATCATGTCTCTCGCGTGTAGCATCGGGCGAGCTTGGTAACGGGTCTGTTAACCGGATGAACGATCAGCGCCGCATCGACGCCGCAGAAGCCGACGCCTGGGGAGCACCGCCGCCGGCGGCCGCCGCGATTGCCGCGGTGGTCATCGGCCGCAACGAGGGCGCCCGCCTCGCCGCCTGCCTCGCGTCGCTGCGCGGCAGCATCCGGCGGGTGATCTATGTCGATTCCGGCTCCACCGACGGCAGCGTCGAACTGGCGGTCGCCGCCGGCGCGGAGGTCGTCGCGCTCGACCCGGACGTCCCCTTCACCGCGGCGCGGGCCCGCAACGCCGGACTGGCGGCGCTGGGAGAGAATCCGCCGGACTTCATCCACTTCATCGACGGCGACTGTTCGGTGCGCGAGTACTGGGTCGAGATCGCGCATGCCTTCCTCAGCGAACGCCCGGAGGTCGCGGTCGCCGCCGCCGGCGGCGCGAGCGCCGGCCGCGGCCTCGATCTACAACCTGCTCTGCGACTGGGAGTGGGACACGCCGGTCGGGCTGGCGCGGGCCTGCGGCGGCGACGCGCTGATCCGCACCGCGGCGATCACCGGCATCGGCGGCTATACCGGCGACGTCATCGCCGCCGAGGACGACGAGATGTGCTGCCGCCTGCGCGGCGCGGGCTGGGAGATCTGGCGGCTGGGCCACGAAATGACCTGGCACGACGCCGCGATCCACCGCTTTGGCGCCTGGTGGCGCCGGGCGACGCGCGCCGGGCACGGTTTCGCGCAGGTGGGAAGCCTGCATCCCGACCACTTCGTCGCCGAGCGCAGGCGCGTCTGGCTCTGGGGCGCGGCGCTGCCCGCGGCGGCGCTGCTCGGGCTTTTCGTCGCGCCCTGGGTGACGGCGATCGTCGCGGCGCTCTACACCGTCTCCTTCGCCCGCGTCGCCCGCCGCTTCTCGAACGGGGGCATGACGACGGGCGAGGCGCTGAAATGCGCCGGCCTCATCACGCTGTCGAAGTTCGCCAACCTGCAGGGCGTGCTCACCTTCCACTGGCGGCGCCTGCGCGGTCGCGGCACCCGGATCATCGAGTACAAGTGACATGACACAAGCACCCATCCGGGTCGGCCTCGTCGGGGCCGGCTACATCGCCTCGTGGCACGCCGACGCACTTGCCGCCGTGCCCGGCGCCAGCCTCGCCGCGGTCTGCGATCCGGCCGTCACGGCGGCCAAGGCGCTGGCCGAGCCGCGCGGCGCCGTCGCCTATGCCTCGCTGGAGGCTATGCTGGCGGAGGCGCGCCTCGACGCGGTCCACATCCTGACGCCGCCACATCTGCACAAGGATCTGGCGGTGGCGGCGCTCGGCGCCGGCCTCAACGTCTTCGTCGAGAAGCCCTTCACCCTCAGCCGGGCCGACAGCGACGCGGTGGTGGAAGCGGCGGCCGCGGCGCGCCGCACCGTGGCGGTCAACCACAACTTTCTCGGCCTGCCCGGCTATGAGCGGCTGAAGCGGGCGATCGCCGCCGGCGAGATCGGACGGCTCGACTCGGCCGAGATCAACTGGCGCTTTCCCCTGGCGCCGCTGCGCTCGGGGCCGTTCGGCCTCTGGATGCTGCGGCGGCCGGAGAACCTGCTGCTGGAACTCGGGCCGCACCTCTATGCCTTTGCCATCGACCTTTTCGGTGGGCTCGACGACATCGAGGTTCGGGTCGGCAAGCCGATCGGCATTCCCGGCGGCACCACGCACTGGCAGTCCTGGCAGGTCTGGGCGCGCGGCGGCTGCGCCGATGTCGCGCTCAACCTGTCGCTGGTCGAGGGGATCGACGACCGCTCGCTGTCGGTGCGCGGGGTCAGCGGGGCGGCCCGGCTCGACTTCGGCAACGACACGCTGGTGATCGACCGGCAGAACGCGGCCGACATCATCGTCAACCCGCTGCGGCACGAACTGAGCCAGGCCGGCCAGCACCTGCGCGAGGGCTTCGGCAACGCCGCACGCCAGCTGGCGTCGCTCAACCGAAAGTCGCCCTATGCGCTCGGCTTCCACAACGCGATCGGCGCCTTCTACCGCGCGATCCGCGACGGGCTTCCGATCGACCCGCGCTTCTCCGGCGCCGCGGCGGCCGAGGTGATCGGCGCGATCGAGGCGACCGTCGCCCGCCTGCCGGCCGCGCCGGCAACCGCGGCCGCGGCAGCGCCGGCGCCCGTCATGGCGCACGACATCCTCGTCATCGGCGGCACCGGCTTCATCGGCCGGGCACTGACCCGCGCGCTCGTCGCGTCCGGCCGCGGGGTGCGCGTCCTCAGCCGCGGCGCCTCCAACCCCTTTTCCGATCTCGGGGCGGCGGTGGAGATCGTGCCGGTGTCTCTGCGCGACCGCGACGGCCTCGCCCGCGCGATGGCCGGGATCGACACGGTCTTCCACCTCGCCCGCGCCGAGGAGGCCTCGTGGGAGGGCTATCTCGAAAATGACGTCGCGGTGACCGAGGCGATCGCCGACGCGGCGCTGGCGGCCGGCGTGCGGCGCTTCGTCTACACCGGCACCATCGCCTCCTACGACGCCTCGCGGCAGGGGCCGCCGATCACCGAGGAGACGGGGTTCGGCGGCGACATGGAGCACCGCAACCTCTACGCCCGGTCAAAGGCGCTCTGCGAGGAGCGGCTGACCGCGCTCTGGCGCAGCCGCGGCCTGCCGCTGGTCATCGCCCGGCCCGGCATCGTCGTCGGCCCCGGCGGGCCGCTGCAGCACTGGGGCATCGGCCGCTGGCACGGCGCCGGGGCGGTGCGCATCTGGGGAGACGGGCGGAACATCCTGCCCTTCGTCCTCGTCGACGACGTGGCAGACGGCCTCGTGCGGATCATCGACGCCGGGGACGGCGTGGTGGGCAAGTCGTTCAACCTCGTCGGCGAGCCGCTGATGTCGGCGCGCGACTATTTCGACGCGATCCGCGAACGCACGAATACCGAGATCCGGGTGGTGCCGGGGTCCCTGACCGCCTTCTATGCCGCCGACATCGTGAAATACGCGCTGAAGCGCCACGTCCTCGGCAAGCGCGACGCGATCCGCCCGTCGCTGACCGACTGGAAGAGCCGCGCCCACCTCACGCCGTTCCGCAACGACCAGGCCAAGAGCCTGCTCGGCTGGAAGCCGGAGGCCGACCGCGGGCGCTTCGCCAGCCGGCCTGTTCGGCTTCTGACCGCTGAACACCTTGGCCAGCGGTCGGCGGGCGCTGCCGATGCCGACGCATCGGCGGGTAAATCTCGCCTGTGCCGCGCCGCCTCGGATCCCGTGAATTCCGGGCAAAGTCCCGGCGCTGGTCACGTCCCGAGAAGCTCGACCCACCAGATCTTGCCGCTCGGCTCCTGGTACCAGCCGATCCCGAGGCCGCGGGCGGAGGGGTCGAGGATCACATCGCGGGTGTCCTTGAAGTCGAGCCAGGTCTTGAGCACCGTCAGGTCCGAGTCCGAGCCCTCCGACAGGTTCTCGCCCACCACCTCGCCGGTATAGCCGGCCCGCGCCGCCCGCTCGCGCGGGCTGGTGAGGTCGGAGCCGAAGTGCCACGCCCGCTGCTGCACGGCGATGTCGCGGGCGTGGGTCGATGCGGCGGCGTTCAGCTGCGCCGACAGCTGCACGGGCGGGAGCCCGTGCTCGGCGCGCACCGCGTTCACCGCGTCGAGGTGGCGCAGCTGGATCGGCTGCACGTCCGCCTGTGTCAGCCTGATCCCGCCCCCCTGCTGCGACTCGCAGGCCGTCAGCGCGAAGAGGGCGAAAGCAACCAGGAGCGGGCGGAGCATCTGCGACATCCGTCAAATCGTTGTTCGATCATCGCTACCTAGCCGCTTTCGTACGGCCGTTCAAACGCTTGTTGCGACTATTGCATGAACCAGCCGTGGCTCACCACGAGCGACTGGCCGGTATAGGCATTGGTCGTCGCCGCGGCGAAGAACAGCACCGCGTCGGCCACGTCGTCGGTGGTGGTGAACTCGCCGTCCACGGTCTCCTTCAGCATGATGGTCTTCACCACCTGCTCCTCGGTGATGCCGAACTGCGCCGCCTGTTCGGGGATCTGCTTTTCGACGAGCGGGGTCAGGACGAAGCCGGGACAGACGACGTTTGCCGTGACGTTGTGCTCCGCCCCCTCCTTGGCCAGCACCTTGGCGAGCCCGATCAGCCCGTGCTTGGCGGTGACGTAGGGCGCCTTGAGCTTGGAGGCCTCCTTGGAGTGGACCGAGCCGGTGTAGATCACCCGGCCGTAGTTCGCCTGGTACATGTGCTTCAGGCAGGCCTTCGTCGTCAGGAACGCGCCGTCGAGATGGATCGCCAGCAGCTTCTTCCAGTCGGCATAGGGGAAATCGACGAACGGGTGGACGATCTGGATGCCGGCGTTCGAGACGAGGATGTCGATCTTGCCGTATTTCGCCACCACGTCGGCGACGCCCTTCTCGACCGCCGCCTCGTCGGTGACGTTCATCGCCACGGCAAAGGCGTCGCCGCCCTTGGCCTTGATCTCCTCGGCGGTCGCCTGCGCGGCGTCGAGGTTCAGGTCGGCGATGACCGGCACCGCCCCCTCGGCGGCAAACCGGAGCGCGATCTCCTTGCCGATGCCGCTCGCCGAACCGGTGACGATTGCGATCCTTCCATCAAAGCGCGCCATGGCCGTGAGTCCTTTGCTGTGTCCCGTGCGCGGGCATGTTGCTGCGCCGCACGCTGCGCGCAACCCCTGAACTGCCCCTCTTGCGGCCGCCCGCGCGCCGCCGCACATCTGCGGCAGGAAGAGGGCGCAACGATGAAGATCGGCATTCTGGAGACGGGCGAGGTTCACCCGGACCTCAAGGACCGCCACGGCGACTATCCGGCGATGTTCCGCGCGCTGCTCGGCGCGGCCGACCCCGGCCTCGAATTCGCGACGGTCAGCGTCGTCGGCGGCGAGATGCCGGCGGGCCCGCACCAAGCCGACGCCTGGCTCGTCACCGGCTCGCGGCACGGGGTCTATGACGGCCTGCCGTGGATCGGGCCGCTGAAGGCGTTCCTGCGCGCCTGCGTCGCCGCCCATGTGCCGGTGGTCGGCATCTGCTTCGGCCACCAGATCCTCGCCGAGGCGCTGGGCGGCAAGGTGGTGAAGTCCGGCCGGGGCTGGGGCCTCGGCGTGCAGGAGTATGAACTCGTCGCGCGGCCCGCCTGGCTCTCCGGGCTGCCGGAGCATTTCTCTGCCAACGCGCTGCATCAGGACCAGGTGGTCGCCCTGCCGCCCGGCGCCACCGTGCTGGCGACGTCGCCGCACTGCGAATATGCCGCGATCGCCTATGGCGACCCCGAGGCGCCCGACGCGCTGACGCTGCAGCCGCACCCGGACTTCGGCCCGGCCTTCATGGACGAGCTGCTCGCGCTCCGCGCCGGCACGGCCTTCCCGCTGGAGGACGCGGCCGAGGCGCGCGCCTCGCTGGTCCGCCCGGTGGCGAACGCCGACTGGGCCCGGCTGCTCGTCGATTTCCTGCACCGGCGCCGCCCGGCAGACGCCCCCGCGCCCTGAGCGGCGGCCCGGCTGCGGGATGGCCCCGCCTCTGGCGGAATCCCCCGATTTCCGCTACAGGGGCCGTATAGCGCGGCTCCGGCCCGCCCCTTGACGTGGCTCCCATCCCCATGACGCTTTCCGTGCCGATCGCCCCCAATCTCCTCACCCTGCCGCGCGCCGCGGCGGCGGAGGCGTTGCCGAACCTCGTCGGCATGGGGCGGGATGCGCTGGCCGCGGCGCTGGTCGAGGCCGGGATTCCCGAGGCGCAGGCGGCGATGCGGGTCAGCCAGATCTGGCAGTGGGTCTACCACCGCGGCGCCCGCGACTTTGCCACCATGTCGAACCTTTCGCGCGACATCCGCGCCCGGCTCGCCGAGCGTTTCCGCATCGCCCGGCCGGAGGTCGTCGCGCGGCAGGTTTCGGCCGACGGCACGCGCAAGTACCTGCTCCGGATCGACGGCGGCCATGAGGTCGAGACGGTCTACATCCCCGAGACCGACCGCGGGACGCTCTGCGTCTCCAGCCAGGTCGGCTGCACGCTCACCTGCAGCTTCTGCCACACCGGCACCCAGAGGCTGGTGCGCAACCTGACGGCGGCGGAGATCGTCGGGCAGATCATGGTCGCCCGCGACGACCTCGGCGACTGGGGCCGCAAGCCCGACGAGAAGCGCCTCGTCTCCAACATCGTGCTGATGGGCATGGGCGAGCCGCTCTACAACTTCGACGCGGTGCGCGACGCGATGAAGATCGCGATGGACGGCGAGGGCATCGCCCTCAGCCGCCGCCGGATCACGCTCTCCACCTCCGGCATCGTGCCGGAGATTGCCCGCGTCGGCGAGGAGATCGGCTGCCTGCTCGCCATCTCGTTCCACGCCACCAACGACGCGGTGCGCGACCAGTTGGTGCCGATCAACCGCAAATGGAACATCGCCGCGCTGCTCGACGCCTGCCGCGCCTATCCGCGGCTGTCGAACGCCGAGCGGATCACCTTCGAGTACGTGATGCTGAAGGGCGTCAACGACAGCGACGCCGACGCCCGGCGGCTGGTGAAGCTGATCGCCGGGATCCCGGCGAAGATCAACCTCATCCCGTTCAACCCGTGGCCCGGCGCGCCCTACGAGCGGTCCGACCCCGAGCGGATCGAGGCGTTCGGGGCGATCGTCAACCGCGCCGGCTATGCCTCGCCGGTGAGGACCCCGCGGGGCGAGGACATCATGGCCGCCTGCGGCCAGCTCAAGAGCGCGACCGAACGCGCCCGGCGCCAGCGCGCCGGCGCCTGAGCCGTGCGTGACGGTTACATCCGCGCAACTTTCCGCCCACCCGGTCCTTCAAGCCCTCTTCACGAATCTTCGTGGTTAGGCTTCTATCAACCTTATCAAGCAGTAATGAAACGGTCCGAATGGACCGCATCCAAACAAAACAAACGAGCAGGCAAATGAGCGAGAATGCACGGTGGGAACTGGCGGACGACGCGGATCGCCCGCTGGCCGACGAGAACGAACCGATCGAGGGCAAGCTCTGGACCCGGCGCAGCGCGCTGGCGCTGACGGCGGGCTTCTTCGCGCTGGGCGCGACGGCGCCGGCCCGGGCCGCCTATGTCCCGGCGCCCGCGGTTCCGACGGCGAACCATATCGTGGTGTCGAAGTCGAACCGGGTCCTGGCGCTGATGAACGGCACCCAGACACTGAAGAAGTACGAGGTGCACCTCGGCTTCCAGCCGGAGGGCCACAAGCTCCGGTCGGGTGACGGACGGACGCCGGAGGGCCGTTACTACATCGACCGCCGCAACCCCCGCAGCGACTTCTACCTGAGCCTCGGGGTCAGCTATCCGAACGCGCTCGACGTCGCCCGCGCACGGGCCGCGGGCGTCCGTCCGGGCGGCGACATCTTCATCCACGGCGGGCCGCGCCGCGTGGCCGACATGCGCAAGAAGGACTGGACGGCGGGCTGCATCGCCGTCAGCGACGCCGAGATCGAGGAGATCTGGTCGATGGTCCCGACGGGGATCCCCATCACCATCCTCGCCTGACGCCAGTCCTTGAGACGATCGCTCGGCTGCCCCCGCGGGGCAGCCGATTTGCGTTTGGGCGACCGGTATCGACATTCGGCCGTCATGTCTGGACCGGAGCCGGCAGCAACCGGTCGCGCCGGTCTTGAGGTCATCTCGATGGAGCATCGGCAGGGACGGGCGCCGAGGCACGCCGGCTTGGCCGTGGTATCCCGGTCCGGTCGCGACCGTCGCGGGTCGGGGTTGCCGAAGGCGAAGCACAGCGCCGCGGACGCACCGACAGCGGAGGAAACGCGAAGACGTCGCGGGCGTTCAATCTTGGCGTGTGCTGCACAAGCGTTGCCTGTTACAATCGTTCATAATCCTTGATTTGTCGCAAAACATTCAAATCCATACATTGCAGCGCGAAGGGACAGGCTTGTCCCGAGGGGATTGACGATGCAGACGACCTTGAAGCGCGCGGTGACACTGGTCGGAATGGGCCTCCATTCCGGTCGCCCGGCCCGCATGGTCATCCGCCCGGCGACGGACGGCGGCATCCGGTTCCGCCGTGTCGACATCACCGACCGCGACAACCTGATCCCGGCGCGCTGGGACCTCGTCACCGACACGCGGCTCTGCACGCTGCTGACCAACGCCGCCGGCGTCTCGCTCGGCACGGTCGAGCACGTGATGGCGGCGCTGGCCGGCACCGGCGTCACCCATGCGCTGATCGACATCGATGGCCCGGAAGTGCCGATCATGGACGGCAGCGCGCTGCGCTTCGTCCAGGCGATCCTGCGCGTCGGGCTGGAGACGCTGCCGGGCGCGCTGCAGGCGATCCGCATCCTGAAGCCGGTCGAGGACGTGCAGGGCGACATCGTCGCCTCGCTGGTCCCGGCCGAGACGCTGTCGATTGCCTTCGAGATCGACTTCGCCGACGCGGCGATCGGCCGGCAGGCGCGGACGATGGACATGGAGAACGGCGCCTTCGTGCACGGCCTCGCCGACTGCCGGACCTTCTGCCGGCGCGCGGACGTCGAGCAGATGCAGGCGCACGGCCTTGCACTCGGCGGGTCGCTCGATAACGCGATCGTGGTCGAGGGGGACCGGGTGCTGAACCCCGGCGGCCTGCGCCGTTCCGACGAATTCGTGCGGCACAAGATGCTGGACGCCCTCGGCGACCTCGCGCTGGCCGGGGCGCCGATCCTCGGGGCCTATCGCGGCGTCCGGGCGGGGCATGGCGCGACCAACCGCCTGCTGCGCCGGCTTTTCGCGACGCCGGGCGCCTGGGAGATCGTGACGCTCGACGCCGAGGCCGCGCGTCACCTGCCGGGCGCGGGCGTGGGTTCGGACGACCTGCGCCGCGCCGGCTGAGAACCGTTCTGCCGACCCTTGCGCAGCCCTCCCGTGGGGCTGCGCTTTTCGTTTCAACCCCCCCCAAACCTGTGCTAACCGATGGCCGCCGGCTCCGCCCGGTCAAGGCCGGCGGCCGGAATATCTGAGGAAAGGCATCGCAGTGGCGTCTGTGGCAGGTCGGGGACGGGCTCTTGCCGCCATGCTTGGCACCGTGCTTTCCCTCACCGCCTGCAGCGGCATCGGTTCGCCCGGATCGTCGCTCGGCTCCATCGGCCTCGGTTCCATCGGCTCCTCGGGCTTCGGCAACCGCGAGGTGCCGCTCGATGCGCAGTCGCCGCAGGACATCTACCTCGGCGCCGAGGCGAAGCTGAACGACGGCGATTCCAAGGGAGCGGCCACCCAGTTCGGCGAGGTCGAACGGCTCTATCCCTATTCGGAGTGGGCCAAGCGGGCGATGCTGATGTCGGCCTTCGCCTACCACGAGGCCGGCATGTATGCCGAAAGCCGCTCCGCCGCCGAGCGCTACCTCGATTTCTTCCCGGCCGACGTCGACGCGCCCTACGCGCAGTTCCTGATCGCGCTCTCCTACTACGACCAGATCGTCGACACCGGCCGCGACCAGTCGGCCACCTTCGATGCGCTGCAGGAGATGCGCGACATCATCGAGCGCTATCCCGACAGCGAATACGCCAAGTCGGCCCAGATGAAGTTCGAGCTGGCGCTCGACCATCTCGCCGGCAAGGAGATGGAGATCGGCCGCTACTACCTCTCCCGAGGCTTCTATACCGCGGCGATCAACCGCTTCCGCGTGGTGGTCGAGGACTACCAGACGACGACCCACACGCCCGAGGCGCTCTATCGCCTCGTGGAGAGCTACCTCTCGCTCGGCCTCACCAACGAGGCGCAGACCGCCGCGGCGATCCTCGGCTACAACTTCCAGGGCTCGGTCTGGTACGCGGACGCCTACGCGCTGCTGCGCGGCCGCGGCCTCGCCCCGGCCGACGCGGGCGACGGGTGGCTGAACCGCACCTACCGGCAGGTGGTGCAGGGCAAGTGGCGCTGAGCCGATGATCCCCGGCACGGCGATGCTGCCCGGCCTGTGGCGCCTGCCCGCGGGATGTCCCCGCCCAAGCGCCCGATCGCGATGCTGCGGGAACCCGGTGCAACCGAGGCCGGGCGGCAGTCCGAAACGTCAGGATCGCCGGTCCGGCAGGCAGGCCGGCTGAATGCTCGAGGCGCTTTCGATCCGCGACATGGTGCTGATCGAGGCGGCGGATCTGCGGTTCCAGCCCGGCCTCAACGTGCTGACGGGTGAGACCGGCGCCGGCAAGTCCATCCTGCTCGACTGCCTCGGCTTCGCGCTCGGCTGGCGTGGCCGCGGCGGCTCGGTGCGCGCCGGCGCGGCGGAGGGCACCGTCGAGGCGGCGTTCTGGCTCGACCCCGACCATCCCGCCCGGGCGATCCTCGCCGAGGCCGGGCTGCCGGGCGGCGACACGCTGACCCTGCGCCGGGTGGTCGCCCCGGACGGGCGGCGCCAGGCCTGGGCGAACGACCGGCGGGTGACGGCCGAGACGCTGCGGGCGCTCTCCGACACGCTGGTCGAGCTGCACGGCCAGCATGACGATCGCGGCCTGCTCGACCCGAAGGGCCACCGCGCGCTGCTCGACGCCTTCGCCGGGGCGGATCTCGCGCCGGTACGAACCGCCTGGACGGCGCGGGCGGCGGCCGAGGTGGCGCTCACCGAGGCGCGCGCGGCCATCGCCGCGGCGGCCCGCGACCGCGACTTCCTGGCCCACGCCTCGGCGGAGCTCGACGCGCTCGGCCCCGAGGAGGACGAGGAGCCGGCACTCGACGCCCGGCGCCGCCAGCTCCGGGCGGCGGACCGGATCCGCGAGGATGTCGGCCGCGCCGCGCAGGCGCTCGGCAGCGACGGGGCGGAGGGGGCGTTGCTGCAGGCGCTCCGCGCGCTTGAGGCCGTCGCGGCGGAGGCGGGCGAGGCGCTCGACCCGGCGGTGGAGGGCCTCGGCCGGGTGCTCGACGATCTTGCCGACGTCGGGCGGGTGGTCGAGGGTGTTCTGGCCGACCTCGACGGCGACCCGGGCGAGCTGGAGCGCGTGGAGGAGCGTCTGTTTGCGCTACGCGGGCTGGCACGCAAGCATCAGGTCGCGCCGGAGGCCTTGCCGGCGCTCGCGGACGACCTGCGCCGGCGGCTGGCGGCGATCGACGACGGCGAGGCCGGCATCGCACGGCTGGAGGCGGCGCTGGCGGAGGCGACCGCCGCACACGCCGCCGCGGCCGCCGCGCTGACCGAACGCCGCAGTGCCGCCGCGGTGCGGCTCGACGCCGCGATGGCGAAGGAACTGAAGCCGCTGAAGTTCGAGCGCGCGCTGTTCGCGACCGAGGTGGCGCCCGGCGATCCGGGACCGGAGGGGGCCGACCGGGTGCGGTTCACCGTCGCCACCGGGCCGGGCCAGCCGCCGGGGCCGATCGAGCGGATCGCCTCCGGGGGCGAGCTGTCGCGCTTCCTGCTGGCCCTCAAGGTCTGCCTCAGCGCCCGCAACCCCGGCCTGACGCTGGTCTTCGACGAAATCGACCGCGGCGTCGGCGGGGCGACGGCGGACGCCGTGGGGCGCCGCTTGCAGGCGCTCGGCGCCGGCACACAGGTGCTCGTCGTCACCCATTCCCCGCAGGTCGCTGCCCGCGGGGCGCATCACTGGCAGGTCGGCAAGACCGTGACCCGCGTCGGCGTCAGGACCGAGATCGCCGGCCTCGGCGCGCCGGAGCGGGTGGAGGAAATCGCGCGGATGCTGGCCGGCGACACCGTGACCGACGAGGCCCGCGCCGCCGCCCGCGCCCTGCTCGACGGCTGACGGGGCGGCCTTTCATACGCAATCCGCTCAATTGCTTCGGACGGGCGCCCCGCCC
>JBGALW010000060.1:0-19737 GCA_044223585.1 Amaricoccus sp. | reverse complement strand
TTGCCTTCGAGGATCTGGCCGGCGGTGCGGTGCTTGATGCCGCCCGGATAGCCGGTGTGCCAGTAGTAGCGCTTGTCGGCGCGCTTGTTGCCGGTCATCTGCACCTTTTCGGCGTTGATGACGATCACATTGTCGCCCATGTCCATGTGTGGCGTGAAGGTGGCCTTGTGCTTGCCGCGCAGGACCTTGGCGACATAGGAGGCGAGGCGGCCGAGCACGACGCCCTCGGCGTCGATCAGCACCCACTTCTTGTCGATATCGGCCGGCTTGGCGGAATAGGTTTTCATTTTTCCAACGGTCCCGTCTCGTGGCGGCCGCGCCGCCTTTGGCAGGCCGCTGTTTTACCGGGATCGCGCGCGGCGTCAATCGCCATGCGCGCCGATTTTCCGTTCTATATCAACATGATAAAATTATGGTATTATCGTACCCCATGCCGACCGGGCGCGATGGCCTCGATCACGCCCGTCATTTTCAGCACCGCGTAGACCGCGAGCAGCGCCAGGATGATCCGAAGCAGGCGCTGAACCTTGGGCGCGCGGGTGACCAGCGACACCAGGAACACCGCGGCGATCAGGGCGAGCAGGAACTTCACGAAAGGCCCCGCTTCGGCGGAATGGAGAAGGTGATGCCGGCGCGCGCCACCGGACCGTCAATGCCGGGGGAGAAGACCAGCACGTCGCCGACGGACAGCGCGCGGCCGAGCTTCAGGATCCGCGCCTCGGCGACGAGATCGGCCTTGCCGGGCTTTCGCATATAGTCGATCGAGCAACTCGTCGTAACGGTCAGCGCCTCGCGTCCCACGACGGCGAGCGTGGCCATGTAATAGCTGCAATCGACCAGCGCGAAGATCGAGGTGCCGGAGACGCTGCCACCCGGCCGCAAGTCGGCCTCGGTCACCACCATCCGTGTTCTGAGAAAGCCGGGCGCGAGCTCGAGGAGTTCGAATCGCCCGTCGATCTGCGGAAACTCCGCTTCCATATAGGCGCGCAGTTCCGGGATGCCGAGTTTAAGCTCCATCAATGTCCCCTTCGCCGTTTCGCGCAACCTGCCAAGCGGCGATCGGGGCCGCAAGGGGAAGCCGGGGAGCGGTCCCTGGCCTATGATCCGGAGAAGGGCATTTCGGAGCGGAGGGTTTCCTTCTGAGTGATCAGCCGGGCGCTGTGGCCGCCGCTGAGGAAGGCCCAGAGCCAGCTGATCGCGACGGCGAGCCGGCTGCGGGTGCCGATCAGGAAATAGATATGGGCGATGCCCCAGATCCACCAGGCGAGCCAGCCGGTCAGCTGCATCCGCCCGAAGTCGATCACCGCGACGCTGCGCCCCACCGTCGCGAGATTGCCGAGGTGGCGATAGGCGAAGGGCGGCGGCGCCGGGCGGTGTCCGAGGCGCGCGCGGATCACCTTCGCGACATAGGCGCCCTGCTGCTTGGCGGCGGGCGCGACGCCGGGGACCTGACGGCCGTCGATCTCGACATGCGCCGTGTCGCCGATCGCGAAGATGTCAGGCATGTCGGGCACCGTCAGGTCCGGCGCGACGATCACCCGCCCCGCCCGGTCGGCGGGCGCGCCGACCCAGCGCGCCGCCTCGGAGGCCCGCACCCCCGCCGCCCAGATGACGGTGCGGGCCGGCACGAACGCGTCGCCGACGCGGATGCCCGTGTCGTCGCAGGCCGTGACCGGCGCGCCGCGGCGCACCTCGGCGCCCAGCTTGACCAGCGAGTCCGCCGCGTAGGCCGAAAGCCGTTCCGGGAAGACCGGCAGGACACGCGGCCCCGCCTCCACCAGTATCACCCGCGTTTCGCGCGTGTCGATCTCGCGGAACTCCTTCGGCAGGGTCTTCTGCGCCAGCTCGGCGATGATTCCGGTCAGCTCGACGCCGGTCGGCCCGCCGCCGATCACGCAGAAGGTCATCAGCGCGCGACGCTCGGCCGGATCGGTCTCGCGTTCGGCCTTCTCGAAGGCGAGGAGCAGGCGGCGGCGGATCGTCGTCGCATCTTCGAGCGTCTTGAGGCCGGGGGCGGAGGGTTCCCATTCGTCATGGCCGAAATAGGCGTGGCGGGCGCCGGTGGCGAGGACGAGCGTGTCGAACGGCACTTCTCCGCCGTCCGAGAGCAGCACGCGGCGGCCGGCGCGATCGACGCCCGACACCCGGCCGAGCAGGGTCATCACCTCGGGGCGGTCGCGGAACAGCCGCCGGATCGGCCAGGCGATTTCAGACGTCGCGAGCAAGGTGGTCGCGACCTGATAGAGCAGCGGCTGGAAGAGATGGTGATTCCGGCCGTCGATGATGGTGACGCGTACCGGCGCGCCCTTCAGGTCATGCGCGAGCTGCAGCCCGGCGAAGCCGCCGCCGACGATGACGACGTGATGGTCGGGCATGGTACGGACCTCGTCATAGCGCCTTTCGTGTCAGTTCGCGCTCATCGGGGAGAAGCACGGTCAGCAGTCCGATCGCCGGCAGGAAGGCGCAGACCTGAAAGACGAAGCCGATCCCCTTCCAGTCGGCCAGCATGCCGAGCAGCGCCGCGCCGATCCCGGCGACGCCGAAGGCGAAGCCGAAGAACAGGCCCGAGATCAGTCCGACCCGCCCCGGCACCAGGGCCTGGCCATAGACGAGAATGGCGGAGAAGGCCGAGGAGATCACGACGCCGATGACCACCGACAGCACGGCGGTCCAGAACAGGTTGGCATGCGGCAGGATGAGCGTGAAGGGCAGTGCCCCGAGGATCGAGGCCCAGATCACCACCTTGCGGCCGTAGCGGTCGCCGATCGGACCGCCGAGATAGGTACCGACCGCGCCGGCCGCGAGGAACAGGAACAAGAGCAGCTGCGACTGACGCACCGTCACGCCGAAGGTCTCGATCAAGTAGAAGGTGTAGAAGCTCGAAAGGCTGGTGACATAGACGTATTTCGAGAAGACCAGCACGGCGAGGATGGTGAGCACGTAGCCGACGCGACGCGTGGGCATCGCAAGGCCGGTCGTGGGTGCCGGGGCGGCGGCGCGCGCCCGCGCCCGCGCCCTGGCCCAGGTGCCGACCATCCAGAGCAGCGCCATGCCGATCAGCGCCAGCAGCGAGAACCAGGCGACCGCCGGCTGGCCGAAGGGCAGTACGACGAAGGCGGCGAGCAACGGACCGATCGCCGTCCCGGTATTGCCGCCCACCTGGAACACCGATTGCGCGAAACCGAAGCGCCCGCCGGAGGCGGCGCGGGCAAAGCGCGAGGCGTCGGGATGAAAGATCGAGGAGCCGAGCCCGACGCACATCGCCGCCACCACCAGCAGCCAGTAGCTGTGCGCCCCGGCGAGCAGGAGCAGGCCGAGCAGGCTGCAGACCATGCCCATCGGCAACAGGCGGAAGGTCGGCCGCTTGTCGGTATAGAGGCCGACCGCCGGCTGCAGCAGCGACGCCGTGACCTGAAAGGCGAGATGGAGAAACCCGACCTGCGCGAAGGTAAGCGCGTAATTGTCCCGCAGGACCGGATAGAGCGCGGGCAGCAGCGACTGGATCGTGTCGTTGAGAAGATGGCAGAGGCTGAGGGCGAACAGCACCGCGTAGGCGGTCCGCGCCTCGGGCGGGGCGGGGTCGAAGGTGGTCGTCGCCATCTTTTTTCGTTTCCTCCGGGCGCCACCATTCGCCAGCGCCCCGCCGATTGTCAACGCGCGGACAACCGTCCCGATGCCGCGCATCTGACGCAAAATTGTCCGACGTCGGTAAGCCGCTACTACCCGCCGCGGCCGGCGAGAAGGTAGCGTCGGCGTCTGGCGCTCGTGCCCGGGCTGGGATATCATGCGACGATTGGTCGACCACGGCAAAGACCGGGCGACCTGGGAGGACCTATGATCGAAATCATCTCGAAACAGAGCGGCCCGCGCGCCGAGGACGAGCGCGCGCGTGCGATGATCGACGCCAACCGGCCGACCATCGACCGGCTGGCGAACCAGTTGACCAATGGCGCCTGGTCGACCCGCAACCAGCCAAAACCGGCGCCGCAGCCGCGGGGGCTGATCATCCACACCGCCCGCGCCTCGACCGCGACCGAACCGGCGCGGCCGTTTTTCCGGATCGCCGTCAATGGACGGGTCAGCATGGTCGATGCCAATACCGGCCGGCAGATGGCGCATCTCGGCGATATCCGCCGGCGGGACGGTTGCGAGACCTTTCGGCTCGCGACGCGCGACAACGGGTTCTTCTCGCCGGTCGAACCGGAGATCGCCGCTCTGCTCGCCGATCTCGACGGCCTGCCGCTCGACGGGGCGGCGGCTGAGCAGGCGCTGATCGCGGCGATCGAGTCGCGCCTGCTCCCCGAGGACCATCGCCCTTAAGACATACGAGGACCGATCAGGAAGAATCGACCACGCGCCAGATGAACCAGAAGCCCAACCCAGTCCCCGCAAAGGCAGGCAGGCGCCCCCCTTCCGCGACGCACTCCGCGCATCGCGCGCCGGACTATGACGAGCGCGAGACCATGGTCGCCTGGGAGCGGCTTCTGTCCGGCGCCTGCGCCCCCTCCTGCCAGGTGCGGACGCTGATCGGCGATTCGTGGCAGCGTTGCGCCGACGGCGGCATCGACGCCACCCGGGGCGAGGCGCCGATGGCGTCGCAGGGCGACGCGATCGCCGAGGCGACGCGCGCCGGCGCCGACCTGGTGGCCGCCGCGCGCCGCTCCTTCGCCAGCATCGGCGGCTTGCTCGAAGGCACCGGCGCGATGCTGGTGCTCGCCGACCAGGATGGCGTGCTGATCGACGCGATCGGCGACAAGCGCACGCTCTACGACGGCATGGACATCCATCTCGGCATCGGCGGCAAATGGAGCGAGGAGGCGGCCGGAACCAACGGCATCGGCACCGCGCTCTTCGCGGGCGAGCCGGTGTTCGTGCACGCGGCCGAGCATTTCTGCGCCGGCATCAAGGGCTGGACCTGCGCCGGGGCGCCGATCCGCGATCCGCTGGACGGACGGGTGATCGGCGTCGTCGATCTGTCCGGCCGGCCGGGCATCTTCCGGCCGCACAATACCGCGCTGGTCGCCGCGGCGGCGCGCGAGATCGAGAAGGCCCTGGCCGACCAGCAGGGCGAGGAACGCGCGCGCCTGCTCGAGGCCTTCATCTCCTCGGCGCCGAACTACCGCCGTGGCGATGGCCTCATGATCCTCGATCGCCGCGGGCGGCCGGTCTATTGCACGAACGTGCCCTGCGACCTGACCGCGCGCTTCCCGCTGCGGCCCTGCGCGGCGCAGGTTCCGGCGCCGACCGATGCGACGCTGTTTCTCGACGATGTGACCCGCGCCCTGCCGCCCGACATGCGGGGCTGCCACCTGACGCCGCTGAAGCTCGACGGCGCGCTGCGCGGCGCGGCCGTGGTCCTGCCGGCCCCGTCGACGCGCCCGCGCTCAGGCCCGCGCCGCGATCCGGTCGAGGAGGCCGCCGCCACGATCATCGGCGACAGCCCGGCGCTGCGCGAGGTGGTCGATATCGCCTGCCGCGTCGCCCGGGGCGGCGAGGTGACCTCGCTGCTGATCGAGGGCGAGACCGGGGTGGGCAAAGAACTCTTCGCCCGGCTGGTCGGCAGTGCCCGGCCGGCGGACCGCTATGTGGCGGTCAATTGCGGCGGCATCACCCGAGAACTGATCGGCAGCGAGCTGTTCGGCCATGTCGCGGGCGCCTTCACCGGCGCCTCGCGCGAGGGCAAGCCGGGCGTATTCGAGCTCGCCCATGGCGGCGTGCTGACCCTCGACGAGATCGGCGAGCTGCCGCTCGATATCCAGCCCTTCCTGCTGCGGGTGCTGGAGGACCGCGTGGTCCAGCGCATCGGCGACAGCAAGCCGCGGCCCGTGGATGTACGGCTCGTCGCCTCGACCAACCGCGACCTGCGGGCGGAAGTCGATGCCGGGCGTTTCCGGCGCGACCTCTATTACCGGATCGGCGCCGTCTCGATCCGCATCCCGCCGCTGCGCGAGCGCGGCGACGATGCGATGCTGCTGCTCGAGCATTTCAACGCGATGATCGCCGACCGTGCGGGGCGCGAGCCGCTCAGCTTCGCGCCGGCGGTGCTCGACGCGCTACGCGCCTACGACTGGCCGGGCAATGCGCGGGAATTGAAGAACCTGGTCGAGCGGCTGCATATGCTGGTCCGGGGCGGCCGCGTCGACCTCGGGGATCTGCCGCGCCTCGACGGGCCGGCCGATGGTGCGCGGCCATCCGTCGCTCCGGCGCCAGCGGACCAGCCGCCGGCCATTCGTCCGGCCACGAGCAGCCTGGAGGAGGCGGAGCTCGCGGCGCTGCGCGGGGCGCTCGACGCGGAGCAGGGCAACCTGACCCGCGTGGCCCAGCGTCTCGGCATCTCGCGGCCGACGCTCTATCGCAAGCTCGACCACCACGGCATCCGCCGCACCTTCCAGTAGGCGCCTTGGCCTGCTTGCCAATACCTTGTATTTATTGACGGATTTGTCCGTCGACGGATTGGCGCGACTATCCCAAGAGGCACGCCCCGTGCCCTCCGCGCCTGCTCGCTCCGATCAACGGCCCGGCCGACGCCGTGCGTCGGCATGGCGGGCCGGGACTCGCGGAGAAGGGGCCCCTTCGGTCGAAAGGTCGCCGGTATCACGCTGGCGGCGGGAGCGGTAGCCCGCGGCCAGAGGTACCGTTTAGCCAGGGCCGGCCGAGCTTCTCGCGCCGCCGCCGAGCGGGGCCGGCGGTCGGATCTCGCCTTCGGCCACGTCGCCGACCAGCGTCTCGGTGGTGAGGATCAGCTTCGCCACCGACGCCGCGTTTTCCAGCGCGGCGCAGGTCACGCGGACCGGGTCGATGATGCCGGATTCGTACATGTTGCCGAAGTCGCCGACCGCCGCGTCATAGCCGAAGCCGCCGTTCACCCGCGACACCTTCTCGACCACGCTCTCGGCGTCGCCGCCGGAATTGGTCACGATGCGCCAGAGCGGCCGGGTCAGCACCGAGCGCACCAGCCGCGCGCCCTCGGCCACGTCGCCGGAGGATTCGGCGATCGCCTTGTCGACGACGGGGCCGATCTGCGCCAGCGCCACGCCGCCGCCGGCGACCACGCCCTCCTCCACCGCCGCGCGCACCGCGGCGAGCGAATCCTCGATGAGCTGGATCGTCCGCTTCTGCTCGACCGGCGTCACGCCGCCGGCATAGAGAACGGCCGTGCCGCCGGACAGCTTCGCCACCCGCTCGCGCAGCTTGTCCTGCTCGATGTTCGGGGGCGCCGCCTCGTATTGCCGCTGGACCTGCGCCCGGCGCGCGGTGATCGCCGCCGGATCGCCCTCGCCGCGCAGGATCGCGGTATGGGTGGCGCTGGTCCGAGCCCGCTCGGCACCGCCGAGATCGGCGCGCGTCACATCCTCGATCCGCCCGCCGAGATCGCGCGCCACCACGCGGCCGCCGGTCAGGATGGCGAGATCCTCCATCAGCGCCTTGCGCCAATGGCCGTATTCCGGCGGATGCACCACGAGATACTTGCCCACCCCCGACTTGCCGAGCAGCGTCACCACCACCTCCGGCGACACCTCCTCGGCGATGATGAGCAGCGGCCGGCCCTCGCCCTCGGCGATCTCGCGCGCGGCGTCTAGGGCGGCGGGATCCTTGATCTTCAGGTCGGTCATCAGGATCAGCGGCCGTTCCAGCACGGCTTCCATCTTCTCCTGGTCGGTCACCATATGGTGCGAGAGATAGCCGCGGTCGAAGCTCATGCCCTCGACCACGTCGAGCAGGGTCTCGGTCGTCACGCTGAAATCGGTGGTGATGACACCGTCGGCGCCCACCCGCTCGAAGGCCTCGGCGACCAGCGCGCCGAGCTTCGGCTCGGTCGCCGCGATCGTCGCCACCGCCGTCAGCGCGCCATTCGCCTTCGCCGGCTTGGCCGAGGCGCGCAACGCGGCGACCACGCGCCCGACGGCGAGGTCGATGCCGCGGCAGAGATCGACGGTCTTCGCCCCGCGCTCGCTGGCCTCCACCCCGCGCTGGACCAGCGCGTTCGCCAGCACGATCGCGGTGGTCGTGCCGTCGCCCGCTGTCTCGTTGGTCTGCATCGAGACCTCGCGCACCACCTGCGCGCCCATGTTCTCGAACCGGTCGAACAGCTCGATCTCGCTGGCGATCGATACCCCGTCGCGGGTGACCATCGGCGTGCCGATCGGCCGGTCGATCATCGCGTTCATGCCCTTCGGCCCCAGCGTCGGCTCGACCGCCGCCGCCAGCTGGGCGACGCCGCGGGCAAGTGCCCGCCGCGCCTCGGAATTATGGATCATGATCTTCGACATGCTTCCTCCCTGCGCCGCCTGGGGCGGCGTCTTGCTTTCCCGTGTCTTTTTGATTTCGGCGCGGCGGTCCGCGCTAGCGGGCCTCCGCCCGCTCCGGCACGCGTCCCTGGATGAAATCGACCAGCGTCGGCTCGCCCTCGACGGCCGATACCTCCTTGTAGCGGGTGGACTTCAGCCCCCGGCAGAGCGCGCCGTTGAACTCCATGTTGCGCCGCACCCGCCGCGCCTCGGCCAGATGCTCGGCCAGCCCGTCCGCCGTCAGGGCCTCGCCCCGGGCCGCGCGGAACGCCAGGTCACCCGGCCAGCGGGCGAGGCCGCGGCGGACCAGAAGCTCGCGATACCGGCTGCGCGCGACCGCCGCCTCGTCGTCGCCGAGGTCGATCGCCTCGAACTGTCGCAGGGTCATAGAAACGACCGCCGCGTCCGAATAGCCGAGCGCGCGCATCCGGGACAGCACCGCCTCCTGCCGCCGCTGGAAGGCCTTGACCTCGAAGGTCTCGCGCAACTCGCCGAGGTCGGCCCCGTCGCAGAGCGCGGCGAAGCTCTCGTCGAAGCCGCGCCCGCCATTGACGGCCGCGTTCACCTCGTCCGCGAACATGTGGTCGCGCAGCGTGACGCGCCCCCGGGTGACCCAGGGGAGCGCGCCGAGCTCGCGCACGATGCCCTCGGCCATCAGAAAGGCGAAGTTCGGCGAGCACCAGTAGGTCGGCAGCCGGAAGGCGACGGCCACCTCGCCACCGGCGATCTCCACCGCCTCGACGAAACCCATCTCGGTAATCGGCTCGTCGAGCTCGGGATCGGCGACCCGCGCCAGCGCCCGCCAGACTTCGGCCTCGAAGGCATCGCGCATCGCCGTCACTCCGCCGCGATCCGCACCGGATCGGCGCGCAGCTTGGACTTCTTCGCCTCGACGTCGATGCCATAGAGCCGCGCTGCGTTCAGGCCGAGGATCTTCTCCTTGATCTCGTCGGTCAGCTGCACCCCGCGCTCGGCGGCGATGTCCTCGGGGATCTGGAAGTTCCAGAACCGCTCGACGAGCCAGCGCGGGGTCCAGATCGCGTAGTCCGAGCCGAAGAGGATCTTGTCCGGGCCGCACCAGAACAGGAGCTCGGCGATCATCTCGGCGAAGTAACGCGGCCGGGTGTGGATGAAGGGAAGCACCACGGCGAGACCGCCGTAGACATTGGTTTCCTGCACCGCGATCCAGCAGAAGTCGTCGATCCGCGGCTGGCCGCAATGCTCGACGATGAAGTTCAGGCTCTGGAAGTCCGTCGCGCAGTAGTCGACGTCATGGACGTCGAACGCGTCCTTGTTGAGCGGGATGATCGTCGGGCCCTTGTGGACGTGGATGTTGCGGATCCCGAGCTTGTCGCAGAGCTCGAAGCACTTGTACGCCCACGGGTCGTTGAGCTTCCAGCCCTTGCTCTCGCCCTTCCATTCGGCGGTGTAGAGCTTCACGCCCTGGATGCCGTAGGTCTCCTTCATGAAGTGGATGTACTCGAGCGCCAGCTCGCCATCCCGCGGGTCGAAGGAGCCGTTGACGATGAAGCGGTCCGGGGACCGCTTCGCCATCTCTGTCGAGCGCTTCAGGTCGCCGAAGCCGCGCTTATAGAAGTCCTTCAGCACCGTCGTCTGGATGATGGCGACGTCGTCGGGGCCGTCGATGAACAGATCGCGGTAGGTGTCGTCCTCCGAGTACTTCTCGAACTTCGTCTTCTCCCAGCGCTCCTCGGCTGGCGACAGGGCGTTGTGGTAGGCATAGAAGCACTCCACGAACTGCTTGCCGTGGACATTGCGCTGGTTGTCGGGGCTGCCGTCCCAGAAGTGGGTGTGGGCATCCACGACAAACACTTCCTTGCCGTCGGGCGTTCTGTACATCGTCTGCTCCCTGACTGTCGTTGATGGCTAGGTGGTGATGGCGACCTTGAGGACGCCGTCGCGCTGGTTGGCGAAGAGGTCGTAGGCCTCCTCGATCTGGTCGAGCTTGAAGCGGTGGGTGACGAGCGGCTTCAGGTCGACGCGGCCGGAGGAGATGACTTCCATCATCCGCCGCATCCGTTCCTTGCCGCCCGGGCAGAGCGCGGTCTTGATCGCGTTGTCACCGAGCCCGGCGGCGAAGGCGTCGAGCGGGATCTTCAGGTCGGTCGAGTAGACGCCGAGGCTGGAGAGGGTGCCGCCCGGCCGCAGGACGCGCAGCGCCGCCTCGAAGGTCTGCTGCGTGCCGAGCGCCTCGATCGAGACGTCGACGCCCCGGCCGTCGGTCAGCTCGAGGATCGCCTTGGCCGGGTCGGTCTCGCGGAAGTTCACGACCTCGTCGGCGCCGAGCCTCTTCGACATCTCCATGCGTGCCGGCACCGAGTCGACGGAGATGATCCGGGTGGCACCACAGAGCTTCGCTCCCGCCGTCGCGCAGAGGCCGATCGGCCCCTGGGCAAAGACCGCCACGGTGTCGCCGATGCGGATGCCGCCGTTCTCGGCACCGGCGAAACCCGTCGACATGATGTCGGGGCACATCAGCACCTGGTCGTCGGTCAGGCCGTCCGGTACCGGCGCGAGGTTCGCCATCGCGTCCGGCACGAGCACGTATTCGGCCTGGCAGCCGTCGATGGTGTTGCCGAACTTCCAGCCGCCCATCGGCTTCCAGCCGTGGCGGGTGCCGGCGCCGTCCTGGCTGCAGAAGCCGCAGAGGCAGGCGTTCGACCAGCCCGAGGGGGTGATCGCGCCTGCGATGACGCGCTGGCCCTCGGTGTAGCCCTTCACCGCCGAGCCCAGCTTCTCGATGATGCCCACCGGCTCGTGGCCGATCGTCAGGCCCTTCTCGACGGGGTACTCGCCCTTGAGGATGTGCACGTCAGTGCCGCAGATCGTCGTCGTGGTGACGCGGATCAGCGCGTCCATCGGGCCGACATCGGGGATCGGCTTGTCGTCGAGCACGATCCGGTTCTTCTCGACGAAGATCGCGGCTTTCATCTTGGTGGCCAAGGTTCTTCTCCGGTTTTCCGCGGAGCCACGCGGCTGTGACCCCCTGACGGCGCGGGCAGTCTAAGCCCGCCCGCGCCGCGGCTTCTTGACCGAGGTCAGATGAACTCCATCACTTCGTCCATGTTGCCGAAGAGGATGACGGTGTTGTCGTCCACCCGGACCATGCGGCCGTAGTGCGTCGAGGTGTTCACCTCGAAGATTTCGGCCGTCATCTCGCGGCCGAGATACTCGCTGATCTCGTCCATCTTGAAGATCAGCTTGCCCTCGCCGTCGATGCGGATGAGCGCCGGCTGGTAGGTGACGATGACGTCCGGCTTCGCGCCCATGAACTCGGCGATGGCGCGCGCCTCGACCGAGTCGTTCATGGTGACCCCGCACTGGTGCGAGATCGTCTGCTCGAAGGTGATGTCCTTCATCGACTTGAAGATGTTGTCGTGCTTGGCGGAGTCGCGCTTGGCGGTTTCGACCGACATCTGTCCTGTCTCCCTTACTTGAGGCCGAGTTCGCCGAGGATCTGGCCGATCCGGTCCTCGGACTGCGCCCGGACGTCCTCGAAGGAGACCGGCTTGGAATGCGGCTCCGACCATATCGGCTGGAGCCCACGGGCCGCCTTTTCGGCGAGCGGCCGGTGGATGGTGAGCCACGCCTTGAACAGCGAGCGGTTGTGCTCGGCGTGCTTCTCGTCGTTGGCCAGCAGGTAGATGAGGTCGATCGTGTTCGCGAGGTTGCGTTCGTAGTCGGCCTCCGCCGCCGAGATCACCGGCGGCGTCACGAAGTCGTTGTTCGCCGCCGCCACCCGCATCAGGAAGCCCGACCGGAAGAGCTCGCCGACCAGCGGCTCGAAGACGATGTTGATGGCGAAATACTGCTCGAGATAGTCGGTGGTCCCCATGATCGTCTCGATCGCTTCACGGGTGCCCTGCCACACCGGGTCGTTCAGCCAGTGCTCCTTGCCGGCGTTGTCGTCCCAGCCCTGGATGTCCAGGCCGATCTCGGCGAGGTAGAGCGTGATGTCCTGGGCGAGCCGCAGCTTGTAGGAGCTGTTGGTCAGCGTCGCGTTGTTGATCATCTGGGTGTAGCCGTAGCGCTGGGCCTGCATCAGCGAGGTGCCGAGCCCGAACTCCGCGTGCTTCCACGCGCCGAGATGGTTCATCAGGACCTTCTGCCACACCCGGTCGAACGCCTGCGGCGCGCCCGACTTCCGGGCGTTGGCGATCACCGACTGCACCATCGTCTCGATGCGCGACTGGCGCTGGTAGTGCGTGCGCTCCCACTCCTGGTCCGGTGCCCGGAAAGCGTGCCAGTTGGACGACAGCGCCCGGGTGTTGTCCTTGACGTAGGCGCCGTTGCCGTCGGCGAATTCGATGATCCAGTTCTGGATCAGGTAGCGCTCGGGGTCGGGCTGAACGTCGACGGTGACGTCCTCGTAGTGGGTCGCGCGCTGGCCGCGCGGCTGGAAGTAGCGGTATTTGCGGCTGTCGCTGTCGGCGAAGATGGCGGCACCCGCCGCGCCCGATCCGACCGAGCTGGAGATGGCTGGCATGACGTTTCGCTCCTTGTTGGGTTGTCGCTAGTGGGACCGGGCCGGCTCGAGCTGGCCCGATGCGCTCGACGAGGTGGTGAATCGGTCGAAGTGGATGCGCTCGGCCTCGAATCCGGCCATGAAGAGGACCGGTTCCAGTGCGTCGATCATCGGCGGCGGCCCGCAGGCGTAGACGTCGCCTTCGCCATCGATGGCCAGTTCCTTGAGCTTGTCGGCGACGCGCTCGTGGACGAACCCCCGCGCCCCCGTCCAGTCCGCGTCATCGTCGGCGTGGCTGAGCACCGGGATGAAGTGGACATTCGGGTTCGCTTCGGTCAGCGCGGCGATCCGGTCCAGGTAGAAGAGGTCCGCCTGGGTGCGGGCGCCGTAGAAGAAGAAGACCTCGCGGTCCTCGCCGCTCGCGACGTGGTCGTGCAGGATCGACCAGATCGGCGAGAGGCCCGAGCCGGCCCCGACGAGGATCATGGGTCCGTCCCGGCCTTCTCGCCGGAAGCAGGTGCCATAGGGTCCAACGACGGTGACGTCGGCGCCGACCCGGATTCCTCCGGAGTCGAGCTCGCCGGAGAACTTTCCGGCCGGGTACTTCTTGATGACGAAGCGAAGGGTTTGGGCTTGCTCCGGCGTATTTGCCATGGAAAACGAGCGCGTAATCGTCTCCCCTTCCGTGGTGGTGACGGTGATGTCGACATACTGGCCCGCCCAGAACTTGATCGGCGCGTTGAGCTCGATGGCGATGCCCCGGATGTCATGGGTGAGTTTGTCGATTTCCGCGATCTTCCCCTCGAAGGACTTCACCGCGATGGATTTCGACAGGATCTCCTCGTCGTAGTTGAGAAGTTCCACCTCCATGTCCGAATAGGCGATCGACCGGCAGAGCAGGATGTGCCCGCTCTCGCGCTCCATGTCGTTGAGCGCGAAGGTCGAGTATTTGAGCAGGTCGACCTCGCCGTCATTGAGGATGCACTTGCAGGCCGAGCACTGCCCTTCCTTGCAGCCGTGCGGCAGGGCGATGCCCTGACGGAAGGCCGCATTCAGGACCGTCTCGCCGTCCTCGACCTCGAACTCGACGCCGACTGGTTCCAGGCGGACCGTATGCGTCATTCCCGTTGCCTCGCTTCCACTTCTTCCCCGTTCCCTCCCCGCGAGTGCGGGGAGGGTTGGTGTCAGCCTGGTGGCTGGGTCCGGCTCAGTTGCAGGGTTTGATGGTGAAGCCCGCGCGGTACTCGGCGATGTGCTTCTCGCGCGCTTCCGGGGTCATCTCCCGGAGCAGCGTCAGCGGCGACAGCAGCGTGTTGCCCCTGACGTCGTCGAGCGTCCACATCTCCTTGTCGTCGAACCTGAGATGCGGCTGCGGCACCAGCGTCCTGCCGTCGGACCGGACGAAGTTGAGGTCCTTGATCGCGTCGGCGAGATCCCAGCCGTGGTAGAGCGTCTCCCACTCCCGCTTGCCGGAGAAGCGCCCCATCGCCGGCGTCGGCCGGCCCTGGTACTCCTCGGCGAAGGCTTCGACGGCGGTCCAGCGGTCAAGCTCGTGCGCGAAGGTGTGGAGCTGCCCGTCGATCTCGTCGACCACCATGTCCTCGCGGATGAGGCACGGCACGAGGCAGGACCAGCAGCGGTGCGGGTAGACGTAGCCGGTCTCCTCGCCCGCGAAGGTGATGACCTTCGAGCCCTTCTTCGACAGCTTGTCGTACCACTTCCAGAAGTCACCGAACTCGGCATACCAGCCCGGGTACTTGGCCTCGAACCACTCGAAGTCGGCGTCGCGCTGGGCCTCGATCCGCCAGAAGTTCACCGGCCAGCCGACCGCGAAGAACTGCGCGACCTTGTGGACGTAGAACTTCTTGGTGATCCGGTTCCAGGCCTCGTGCACGTCGTCGTGGTGCACCTTCACGCCGTACTTCTCGAGCGGCAGCATGTAGGTCCGGTAGTAGTCCTCGAAGATCCACCGGTGCCACATCTCCGCGTAGGATTCCTTGTTCTTGTCGCGGTTGGTGGTGCCGTACTCGATGAAGGTGCCGATCGCAGCGTCGACGATGGCGTGGTTCTGCCAGAAGGCGTAGCGCAGGTCGCGCTCCAGCAGCAGGTGGTTCTCCGGCTCCTTCAGCGCTGCCATCAGCATCGAGTGGCCGTTGCCGATATGCCGGCTCTCGTCCGACTGAACCGACAGGAACACCGTCGGCAGCGCGTAGTCACCGTTGCGGGCGGCCTCCGAGGGCATCGCGACGAAGAGCGTGTTGGTGAACGCCGTCTCGGCCACCACCGTCAGGTACATGCACGCGGCGGTCATGGTGTCGCCGGTGATGAAGCCCTCGCCGAACTGCCGGCCGATCGTGGTGGCGTAGCACTTGCCGAACGCCTCCTCGGTGATGTCGAACCCGGCCGGGTCGATGTAGTTCTCCATGTACCACTTCTTCAGGTTCATCTGAATCGTGGAGTGGCGGAACTCGTCGACCATCTGCATCGTGAAGCCGGTGCGAAGATCCTCACCCGGCGCCAGCCGCGCAACCATCGCCATGGACCGCGCTGCCGAGATCTCCGGGAAGGGGATGATCGCCAGGAACAGCTTCATCCACTCGACCCAGCGCGGCTCGACGTTGCGGAACATGTCGCCGCGCAGCGCCGCGTCGAGCGCGCCGTAGACCCGGTTGTCCTTCTCCTCCTGCATCGGGAAGTAGGAGCGCAGCACCTGCTTCATCGGGTCGCGCGGCGCCTTGGTGATCTTGTAGTCGGTCGGAAACGTGTTTGCTTCCTGGACGTAGGTGGGTTGCCACCCGAGGTCCGAGATCCGTTTCGTCGCCTCGCCGACCGGGATGCCCCGCTGCGAGGTGATCTTGTTGAGCGTCAATGACGTCATCTTCAGAAAGCCTCCACCCGTTGTGCCGGCGGCCCCATGGCCCCGGCCGTTCGCGGCTCTTCGCCGCCTGGTCTTGCTTCGAGCGGCGGGGCGCATTGCGCGGCCGTCCGTTCGGTGGATCCGGCAAAGGTGTCGGTTGAGAGAGCCGCCACGGCGCCTGTGCGCACGCCCAGAACTCTCCCGGCCTCCCCTTCGTTCTTGTGGCACAGGGCCTCTCGGCCCCGTGGGCTTCTTCTGCGGACATCGAAGCAATTCCCGTGCCAGCCATTCGAGGGCTGCCCGGCAGGGATGGAGGCCCTGGATGGGCCGGGTGGCGGCGGCAGGCGGGGCGGACCGTAACGATCCGTTACATGTGTAAATTACAGTTGTTGCGCAGATCGGCTATTTCGCTTACGCAAGATATACTGCGCAGTCGCGAAATACCTGCCTCGACAATTGCAGCCCGGCACCCTAATACTCGGTGAAGGTCCCTCGCGGGAGTTTCCGATGTCCGATGACGAGCCGCGCCCCGCCGACGTCACAGCCGACCTTGTGCGGATGATGCCGCGAGACGCTGTGTTCGTGCTGCGGTTCCTTGGCGAGAGCCAGCTCCGCCTGCTCCGGCACTTTCAGGACTTCATCGCTGCCGAACTGGCGCGCGAGGGGGTGACGCCCGAGACCCACCCGATGATCCACGGGTTCATCGAGACCCACGCCCTCACCCTGCGCGACTTCGTCTTTGCAGGCGTCGGGATGACACATCAGGTCCGGCTCCCCGAAATGGAGCGCCTTACCGGCGATACGACGTCGGTGCTGAGCGTGGACATATGGGACGAGCTTCGCAGCCACGTCGACCTCGCCGAAACCCGCTTTCGCGCCGAGGTCTCCGGCCTGCCGGCGCAGCTCGCGCACTACCGCCTCCCGGGTACGCGCTGAGCTACTGCCGGCGGTTGCCCCCCGGCCAGAGCGCGAGCCAGGCCTTCGGGTCGCTCCGGAGAGCACGGTGCGCTTCGGCCATCAGCGCCGTCTGATCCTCCTCGGGCAGTGCCCTGATCGCGGCCTCGGCAGCAGCGACCGCGGCGGGGACCGGCGATCGCGCCGCTTCGGCAAGGGCGGCCGTGCAGGCGTGGTCCGCCCCGCAGCGCGCCTGCGCCGCAGCGTGGAGCGCGGTGAACATTACCCGCCCCGCATCGTCGAACATGACCGCCCTCCCGACTTGGCCCGCGATTTGCTTCTCAAGGCAAAAGACCCGCGGCAGAGGGAGGACCGCCGATGAACCAGCCGAACGCCCGGACCCTCACGCTTTTCGACCTGCTCGCCCGCCGCTGGCAGGCGGATGCGGCCATAGCCGCCGTGCGCTTTGCCTCCCGGGGCGAGGTCGCGGCCTTTGCAACCGCTACTGGCGCCGTCCTTCTCGCGGCCGAGCCCGACGCAGAGCCGCCGGAGAGCCGGGTTCGGATTTCCGGTGACCTCGGCCAGATCACCCTGCGGCCGCGCGAGCAGGAACCAGCGGCACTCCGCGTGGTCCCAGATCTCGCCGACGGCGCTGTCCCGCTTGCCGCGGCGGGCGACCGCATCCTCGTCGGCGCCGGTGACGGCCGCGTCCTGGCGCTCGCGCCCGATGGCAGCCAGGAGACCCTCCGCCGTCTCGACGGGGCCATCGCCGCGCTCGACCATGCGTCGGGCATCACCGCTGCCGCCGACGCGACGGTCGTCACCCTCGCCGGTCCGGACGGCACGCGCGCCCTGTCGCTCCCCGGAGTCCGCGCTCTCGCGCTCACGCGTGACGGCCGTCTCGCTGCCGCCGATGCAGAGCGTATCACTGTCGACGGTCATACGCTTCCGATCGCCGGGGCCGTCCGCCTCGCCTGGCGCGATGACGGGGCCTGGCTGGCAGCGGCCCTCGGCGCGCACGGTGTGGCCCTGGCACCGGCCGACGGGAGCGATCCCCTTCGCCTCGGCGACTTCCCGGCACCGGTCGGCGACCTCGCGTGGAGCGTCCCGGGGCAGGCCTTCGTCGCGGCCGGCGCCTTCCGCATCGCCGCCTGGGACGCTGGCGCCTTTCCCGCGACCGACCGGCCGCTCGTCACCGGCCATCCCGGCCTCGTCGTTGTCGAAGCCGTCGCCGCCCACCCCACGAAGCCGCTGATCGCCGCCGGCTACGCCAACGGCCAGGTGGTGATCGCCCAGGTCGGCCGCCGCGACGAACTCCTGCTCCGGCAGGACGGAGGGGCCGTCACCGCCCTCGCCTTCTCGCCCGACGGCCGGCACCTCGCGATCGGCGATGCCGCCGGCGGTGCGGCGATCGCCAGCTTCCCGCCGCAGATGTTCAAGTAAGGAGGACCTCCAATGACCACCCAGACCGCCCAGGCGCCCGTGACCCTGACGCCCGAAGAGGAGAGCAAGGACGCCTTCTTCACCCGCCTCGGCACCATCTCGCAGGAGATGGTCGAGGCCCACGGCCGCGACTTCGCCATGGGCGCGCTCGTCCTCGCCGCCCGCTGGATCGCGGAGGGCCGGCTCGGCACTTCGAGGGCCCATTGATGCCCGCGGCCGCGCCCTCACCCGGGCGCGGCCTGCCAGAGAAGGCAGATTGTCCGGAGCGTCGAGGCAAAGTTCCGGACGCTCCCGTGCTCCTCCCAGGTTTCCTCGTGCAATGTCCCGAGGAGCTGCGGCACCGTCACCCCTTCGCGGGCGGCCATCGTCTCCAGCACGTCCCAGAAGGCCGCCTCCAGCTGGATGCTCGTCGCATGGCCGCCAATGCGCACCGACCGGCTCACCCTGCGGAAAGGCTGCGCGCCCGTGCGCGCGATCACCCCGCACATCCGTTTCCTCCTTGCCGTCCGGTCCCGGGGACGGGGCACCGCCCCGCCCCCTGCGCCGCGTCATACGGCCTCCGGTTGATCGCCTCGGCCGATGCGACTCCGGCGCAGGTATTCCCGCCGGTGCGTCAGCACCGGCACGCCTTCGTACGAGCCGGTTGCAACTGCCGACGCGAGAGGCCGGGCGACGCGCCTGTCCGAAGCGATCATACCGTTTGCGCGTCAGGGGATCAGCACGGCACGGCCGTGGATCTTGCCGGCATTGAGAGCCTGGAGCGCCTGGTTGGCATCGGCGAGCGAATAGTCGACTGTCGTCAGTTCGACGAGCCCGCGGTCGGCGAGCGCCATCAGCTCGACGAGTTCCGCCCAGGTTCCGACAAGGTTGCCGATGATGTTCTTCTCGGTGATGACCATGTCGACGGTCGGGACGGTGATGTTCTCGCCGTAGCCGACGACATAGTAGCTCCCCATCGGCCGGGTCATCGCGAGACCCTTTGCCGTCGTTCCCTTCTCGCCGACGAAGTCGATCACCGCCTCGGCGCCGGCGCCGCCGGTCAAGGCCAGAACCGCCTCGACCTCGTTGCCGTCGGCCAGCACCAGCTTGTCGGCGCCGATCTTGCCGGCGAGCTTCAGCGAGTCGTCCGACTTGTCGACGACGATCACGTCCGCGGCGCACATCGCCTTCAGGCACTGGATGGCGATGTGGCCGAGGCCGCCTGCGCCGATCACCACGCAGGACTCGCCCGGCAGCAGATGGCGCGACGCCTTCTTGACCGCGCGGTAGGCGGTGAGCCCGGCGTCCGAATAGGGCGCGACCTCCTTCGGGGCGAGCGTCTTCGGCAGCGGCACGATGTTGCGCACCGAGGTACCCAGGTACTCGGCGTAGCCGCCGTTCGAGTCGAGTCCGGGGAAGGTGCCCGGCGCATGCATGTCATGGCCGCGACGGCAGGCGAGGCAGGTGCCGCCGGAGATCTTCGGGTGCACGATCACCGGATCGCCGACCTTCAGCCCCTCGACCTCCTTGCCGACCTCCTCAACCCAGCCGGCGTTCTCGTGCCCCATGATCAGCGGCAGAAGGTGCTGGCCGTCCGGATCCATGTGCGGCTTCCAAACGCCTTCGATGATGTGCAGGTCGGTCCGGCACACCCCTGCGCCGCCGATCCTGACGATGACGTCGGTCGACTTGACGATCTTCGGGTCCGGAACGTCCTGGAGCGAAACCCACTGGTTTGCCGTCAGGCTCTCGTCGTAGCGGTTCAGTACTTGCGCCTTCACGTTGGTCTC
>JBGALW010000313.1:0-2343 GCA_044223585.1 Amaricoccus sp. | reverse complement strand
GGCGCCGTTCCGGCTGGCAGAGGGGTCGGACGCGGCCGACCTCGACCGCGCGGCGGCGGCGATTGCCGCAGGCTGCCCCCGCTTCGCCCTGCGCCTCACGGTCGCCCGCCTCGGCGGCTTCGTCGCGCTGGTGCCGGAGGAGGGTACGCCGCCACCGGCGCTGGCGGCGCTGGAGCGGGCGCTGGTGACCGGCCTCGACCCGCTGCGGGCGCCGCAGACCGAAGCGGAGGTGGCCCGCCGGGGGACGCTCGGGCCGGCCGAGGCGGCGGCGTTGGCGCGGTGGGGCTATCCTTATGTGCTGGACGCCTTCCGGTTCCATGTGACGCTGACGGGTTCGCTGCCGGAGCCGGCGGGGGAGGCGGTGCAAGGGGCGCTGGCTGCGGCGCTCGAGCCGATGCTGCAGGAGCCGGTGGCGGTCGACGCGGTCTGGCGTTTTGCCGAGGCGGAGGACGGCTTCTTCCACGCGGTGGCGCGGCATCCGCTCGGCTGACAATGGACAAGCCGGCGGAACTGTCCGAAGAAGCCTGCAAAGCCTGACGGGAGGGATCGACGATGAAGCTGCTGCGCTATGGCCCGATGGGGCAGGAAAAGCCCGGGCTGCTCGACGCCACCGGCACGATCCGCGACCTGAGCGGCGTGGTCGGGGACATCGCCGGCGCCACGCTGTCGGACGAGGGGCTGGAGCGGCTGGGGCGGATCGATGCCGCCTCGCTGCCAGTGGTGGATGCGAGCCTCCGGCTCGGGCCCTGCGTCGGCGGCACCGGCAAGGTGATCTGCATCGGCCTCAACTACTCCGACCACGCGGCGGAGTCGGGCATGGCGGTGCCGCCGGAGCCGATCATCTTCATGAAGGCGACGAGCGCGATCTGCGGGCCGAACGATGTCGTCTACATCCCGCGCGGCTCGGAAAAGACCGACTGGGAGGTGGAGCTCGCGGTCGTCATCGGCCGGCGGGCGAAGTACGTCTCCGAGGCGGACGCGCTGTCCCATGTCGCTGGCTACTGCGTCACCAACGACGTGTCGGAACGCACTTTCCAGATCGAGCACCAGGGCCAGTGGAGCAAGGGCAAGTCGGCGGACCGGTTCGGGCCGATCGGGCCATGGCTTGTCACCCGCGACGAGGTGCCCGATCCGCAGGCGCTCCCGATGTGGCTGACGGTGAACGGCCAGCCGCGGCAGAACGGGTCCACGGCGACGATGGTCTATGGCGTCGCCTTCCTCGTCAGCTATCTCAGCCGGTTCATGGCGCTCAACCCGGGCGACGTGATCTCGACCGGCACGCCGCCGGGCGTCGGCATGGGCATGAAGCCGCCGGTCTATCTGCGGAACGGCGACGTCGTGGCGCTCGGCATCGCGGGGCTTGGCGAGCAGCGGCAGGTGTTCCTGGACGATCCGGAGTGAGTGGCGGGCCCGGCGTCATCCCGCTTCTCGACACGCACCAGCACCTGATCCTGCCCGACCGGCTCGCCTATGGCTGGGTGGAAGGGGCGCCGGCGCTGCGCGGCCGGACCTTCGATCTTGCGGCCTATCGGGCGCTGACCGGGGGCGCCGGCATCGGCGGCACGCTCTTCATGGAGTGCGACGCGGCGGACTATCAGGCGGAGGCGCGGCTTGTCGCCGGGCTGATGCGCGAACCCGGCAGCGGTATTCTCGGGCAGGTGGCGTCCTGCCGGCCGGAGGAGCCGGCGGGGTTCGAGGCGTGGCTCGACGAGGGGCCGGACCTCGGCGTCGTCGGCTACCGGCGGATCCTGCACGAGACCGGGGACGAGGTGTCGCAGGGGGCAGCATTCCGCGCGGGCGTGCGGGCGATCGGGGCGCGGGGCCTGACGTTCGACGTCTGCATGCTGGCGCGGCAGCTGCCGCTGGCGCTCGACCTCGCGCGGGCCTGTCCGGGGACGCAGCTGGTGCTCGACCATTGCGGGGTGCCCGACATCGCCGGCGGCGGGTTCGACGCCTGGCGGTCCGGGATCGCCGCGCTCGCCGCGGAGCCGAACGTGGTGGCCAAGCTGAGCGGGATCTTTGCCTACTGCGCGCCGGGGACTGCGACGCTCGCCACCGTGCGGCCGTGGGTGGCGGCGGTGATCGACGCCTTTGGTCCCGACCGCTGCCTCTGGGGCAGCGACTGGCCGGTGGTGGAGACCCGCGCCGACCTGCCGGGGTGGATCGCCGCCTTCCGGGCGATGCTGGCGGGGTATTCGCAGGCGGAGCGGGTGGGGATGTGCCACGGCACGGCGGAGCGGGTGTACCGGGTGCGGCTGGGGTAGGCCTCGCGCCCGCCTTCCCGATGACAGTCGAGATTTTTCCGCGCCGCATCTTGCCGACCTGCCAGTGGCAGGTCGCGCG
>JBGALW010000059.1:0-19483 GCA_044223585.1 Amaricoccus sp. | reverse complement strand
TCCAGCGCGCTTTCCGACGACGCGCTGCTCTGGGTGGCGGAGGGCGCGGCGGCGGCGGGCCTCGGGCTCGACGCCGCGGCCGTGGAGGAGTGGCGGCAGACGCGGGACTGGCGCGGACCGCTCCTCGCGGCGGCGCGGCGCTTCCCGCGGACCCTCCTCGCGCTCGACGCGGCCGACCGGACCGGACCGAAGCGGCGGAGCGACGTGGCGGAGGCGGCACTCCGCCGCTGGCGCGGGGACCCGGACTATCGCCCGGCGCCGCTCGCCGGCCTGCTGACCCCGTAGCGGGATCTCCCCGCTTGTGCTTTCCTCCCGCGCAAAGGACGGGAGGAACCGATGCTGCGACACTCCTTGCGCGCGGTCGCGCTGATGCTGGCGACCGCGGCCGCGGCGGACGACCTGCCGCCGCCGCAGGTTTCCGGCGTGCCTATCCCCGAGGGTCAGGTGGCCGCGGCGGTCTCGGGCGTCGACGGGCTCGTCGCCGACATCATGGCCCGCACCGGCGTGCCGGGGGTCGCGGTCGCCGTCGTCGCGCCGCAGGCGCTGCTGACCAAGGGCTACGGCGTCCGCGAGACCGGCAAGCCCGGCGCGATCGACCCCGACACGGTGTTCCAGCTTGCCTCGGTCTCCAAGTCGGTGGGCGCGACGGTGGTCGCGACCCAGGTGACGGCCGGCAAGGTCGGCTGGGACAGCCGGATGGGCGACCTCCTGCCCTGGTTCCGGCTGAAGGAACCGGCGGTCAGTGCCATGCTGACGGTCGGCGATCTCTACAGCCATCGTTCCGGCCTGCCCGACCATGCCGGCGACGACCTGGAGGATCTGGGCTTCGACCGGCGGGCGATCCTGGAGCGCCTCGGCCTGCTGCCACTCGCACCGTTCCGCGACAGCTATGCCTACACCAACTTCGGGCTGACCGCCGGGGCGATGGCGGTGGCGGCCGCGGCGGGCACCGACTGGGACACGCTGTCCGAGGAGACGGTCTATGGCCCGCTCGGGATGACGCGGACCAGCTCGCGCTTCGACGACTACATCCATCGCGACAACCGGGCGGTGCCGCATGTGCGGTTGGACGGCCGCTGGGTCGCCCGCTACCAGCGCCAGCCCGACGCCCAGACCCCGGCCGGCGGCGTGAGCAGCTCGGCCGCCGACATGGCGCGGTGGATGCAGCTGGTGCTCGGCGACGGGACCGTCGCGGGCGAGCGGCTGATCGATCCCGCGGCGCTGCTGCCGGCGCTGTCACCGCAGTCGGTGTCCGCGCCGCCGGCGACCCCCGATTCGCGGGCGGGCTTCTACGGCTTCGGCTTCGGCGTCGACGTGACCCCGGCGGGCCGGGTGCGGCTGAACCATTCCGGGGCCTTCGCGCTCGGGGCCGCCACCACCTTCATGATGCTGCCCTCCGCCGGGGTGGGGATCACCGTTCTCACCAACGGCGCGCCGGTCGGGGCGCCGGAAGCGATCGCCTTCGGCTTCCTCGACCTCGTGCAGTTCGGCCGCGTCACCCGTGACTGGTACACGGTCCTCGCGCCGCTCTTCGAAGGCATGAGCGCCCCCTTCGGCACACTGGCCGGCAAGGAGCCCCCCGCGGACCCGGCGCCCTCGATGCCGCTGGAAACCTACGCCGGCAGCTACGACAACCCCTACTACGGCCCGCTGACGGTCCGCGTCGGCGACGCCGGGCTCGTGCTCGGGGCGGGGCCGGCCGGCACGCACTGGCCGCTCCAGCACTGGGACGGCAACACGTTCTTCTTCGAGCCGGGCGGCGAGAATGCCGAGCCGGGGTCCCGCTCGGCCGTCACCTTCAACCCCGGCAGAAGCGCGGTGACGGTGGAATTCTGGGACGAGGCGGGGCTCGGGACGTTCCTGCGCTGAAGGCTCAGCGCATCTCGTCCATCGGGGTGACGCCGAGGATGCCGAGGCCGGCGGCGACGACGACCTGGGTGGCGCGCACCAGCGCCAGCCGGGCGGTGGTGAGCGCGGCGTCGTCGTCGCGGATGAAGCGCAGCGCCGGGTCGAGCTTGCCCTGGTGCTGCAGCGCGTGGAAGTCCGAGGCCAGCTCGTAGAGGTAGAAGGCGATGCGGTGCGGCTCGTGGCTCGCGGCGGCGATCTCCACCTGCCGGGGCCACTCCGCCGCCTTCCGCGCCAGCGCCATCTCGCCCGGCGTGCCGAGAAGGCCGAGGTCGGCCGCCGCCAGCGTGCCGTCGTCCGGCAGGCCGGCGCGCGCCAGCACCGACTGGGCGCGGGCGTGGGCGTACTGGACGTAGAAGACCGGGTTCTCCTTCGACTGTTCCAGCACCTTGTCGAAATCGAAGTCGAGCGGCGCGTCGTTCTTGCGGGTCAGCATCACGAAGCGGGTGACGTCGGGGCCGACCTGCTCGACCACGTCGCGGAGGGTGACGAAGGTGCCGGCGCGCTTTGACATCTTGAAGGGCTCGCCGCCCTTGTAGAGCTTGACGAGCTGGCAGAGCTTGACGTCGAGCGGCACCGTCCGGTCGGAGAGCGCGGCGACAGCGGCCTTCATCCGCTTGACGTAGCCGCCATGGTCGGCGCCCAGCACGTCGATGAGCTCGGCAAAGCCGCGCTCGATCTTGTCGAAGTGATAGGCGATGTCCGGGGCGAAATAGGTCCAGCCGCCGTCCGACTTGCGGACCGGGCGGTCGACGTCGTCGCCGAAGGCGGTGGAGCGGAACAGCGTCTGCTGCCGCGGTTCCCAGTCCTCCGGCAGCTTGCCCTTCGGCGGTTCCAGCGTCCCCTCGTAGATCAGGCCCTGCGCGGCGAGGGCGTCCAGCGCCGCCTCGATCCGGCCGGTGCCGTAGAGCGACTTCTCCGAGAAGAACACGTCCATCGTGACGCCGAGAAGCGCGAGGTCGTCGCGGATCATCGCCATCATCGCCTCGGTGGCGAAGTCGCGGACCTCGGCCAGCCAGTCGGCTTCCGGCCGGTCGATCAGGCTGTCGCCATACCTCGCCTTCAGCGCCTCGCCGACCGGGATCAGGTAGTCGCCGGGATAGAGGCCCTCGGCGATCTCCGGCGACAGGCCGCAGGCCTCGCGGTAGCGCTCGTAGGCGGAGCGGGCGAGCACGTCGACCTGGGCGCCGCCGTCGTTGATGTAGTATTCGCGCGTGACGTCCCAGCCGGCGAACTGCAGCAGCCCGGCAAGCGCGTCGCCGAACACCGCGCCGCGGGTATGGCCGACGTGCATCGGACCCGTGGGATTGGCCGAGACGAACTCGACATTGACCTTCGCGCCGGCGCCAAGGGCCGAGCGACCGAAGCCGGTGCCGGCCGCGAGTGCGGCGGGGACCACCGCGAACCAGCGGCCGGGGCTGAGGCGGAGGTTGATGAAGCCGGGCCCGGCGATCTCGGCGGAGGCGACGCCCGGCGCCTGCGCGAGCTCGGCCGCGAGCAGCGCGGCGATGTCGCGCGGCGCCATGCCGGCGGGGCGGGCGAGGACCATGGCGGCGTTGGTCGCCATGTCGCCATGGGCGGGATCGCGCGGCGGCTCCACGGTCACCTGCGCGGTCGGAAGCCCCTCGGGCAGCCGGCCGCCGGCCACGAGCCGGCCGAGCGCGGCCTCGACCTCGGCCCTCGCTTCCGCGAACAGATCCATCGTGCATTCCTCCGAATGCGGCAGCGGTTAGCACCGCTTAGCACAGCTTCCCCGGGGGCTCCATACGGGGAACGCGGCAAGCCTGACCGGAGGGCAGGCCGGGTCCGACTCCGATGGATGTGGGGGTGTGGGTCTGGTAAGGGCGTCGCATGCGGATGCTGCCTGTCCTTCTCTGCCTTGTCGCTGTTCCCGCGCTTGCGGGTGAGGCCCTGTCAGGCGCGGCCTTCGAGGCGCTGGTGGCGGGGCGGACGCTGCATTTCAGCCATCTCGGGCAGGTCTTCGGCTCGGAGCAGTATCTCGGCGGGCGGCGGACCATCTGGCGGTTTGCGGACGGCACCTGCCAGGCGGGCGACTGGTGGGAGGAGCGGGGGCTGATCTGCTTTCGCTACGAGGGCGGGCCGGCGCAATGCTGGCTGATGGAGCCGCGGCCGGGCGGGTTCGCGGCGGAGCTGGTCGACGGCAGCGAGCCCGGCTTCGTCCTGGAGACGGCGGGGAGCGACACCGTTGCGCTCGACTGTGCCGGTCCGGACCTGGGGGTCTGATGGGCAAGCCGCGCACCGATGGCATCCGGCCGCAGTTCTGGCGCCGCCATCCGATCGACGCGCTCAGCCGGGCCGAGTGGGAGGCGCTGTGCGACGGCTGCGCCAAATGCTGCCTCATCAAGCTGGAGGACGAGGACACCGGCGAGGTCCGCTACACCAACATCGCCTGTCGCCTGCTCGACCTCGGCACCTGCCGCTGCGGCAACTACGCGCTGCGCCGCCAGCTGGTGCGGGGCTGCGTCGTGCTCTCGCGCGACAATCTCGACGAGGTGCTGCCCTGGATGCCGCGGACCTGCGCCTACCGGCTGGTGGCCGAGGGGCGGGATCTGGAGCCCTGGCATCCGCTCGTCTCCGGCGACCCGGAGAGCGTGCACCGCGCGGGCGTGTCGCTGCGGGGCCGGATGGTGTCCGAACCCGAGGTGGACGAGGAGGAGTGGGAGGATTTCCTGCTCGACGAGGAGATCTGACCCATGCGTTTCATGTCCGACAACACGGCGCCGGCGGCGCCGCAGGTCATGGCCGCTCTCGTCGCGGCAAACGACGGGCACGCCCGCTCCTATGGCGCCGAGGCGGCGATGGACCTCGTGCGGGCCGAAATCCGGTCGATCTTCGAGGCGCCGGAGGCCGAGGTGCATCTGGTGGCGACCGGCACCGCGGCGAACGCGCTGGCGCTCGCCTGCCTGACGCCGCCCTGGGGCGCGGTGCTCTGCCACGAGGGCGCGCACGTCAACGAGGACGAGTGCGGGGCGCCGGAATTCTACACCGCCGGGGCGAAGCTGATCCCGCTCGGCGGGCCAGGCGGGCGGATCGACCCGGCGTCCCTCGCCGCGCGGCTCGCCGTGCTCGGCGGCGCGAGCGTGCACAACGTGCAGGCGGCCGCGCTGTCGCTGACCAACGCGACGGAGGCGGGGACGGCCTATCGTGCCGGGGCGGTCGCGGAGCTTTGCGGGATGGCGCGAAGCGCGGGGCTCGGCGTGCACCTCGACGGGGCGCGGCTTGCGAATGCGCTCGCCTTCACCGGCGAGGCGCCGGCGGACGGAACGTGGCGGGCCGGGGTCGATGTCCTCTGCCTCGGCGGGACCAAGGGCGGCTGTCTCGGGGTCGAGGCCGTGGTGTTCTTCGATCCCGCCCGGGCGCGCGACTTCGGCTTCCGGCGCAAGCGGGCCGGGCATCTCATGTCCAAGCACCGGTTCCTGTCGGCGCAGATGCTGGCCTGGCTGCGGGACGGTCTCTGGCTCGAACTCGCGCGGGCGGCGAACGCGCGGGCGGCGGCGCTGGCCGAAGGGCTCGCCGCGCTGCCGGGCGTGACGCTGGGGTGGCCCGCCGAGGCGAACGCCGTCTTCGCCCGCTGGCCACGCGGCCTCCACCGCGCGGCAATGGCCGCCGGGGCGGAGTACTACCTCTGGGACTGGGACGCGACGCTGGAGGGACCGGGAGAGGAGCCGCTGCTCGCCCGGCTGGTCTGCAACTGGTCGACGACGGCGGAGGAAGTCGAAGGCTTCCTCGCCCTTCTCCGCCGCGGATAGGCGTCAGCGCTCGGGCGGCCGGCCGGTCGGATCGACTACGGCGCGGCGATAGAGGTGCCAGGTGGCGTGTCCGAGGATCGGCATCACCACGATCAGCCCGAGGAAGAACGGCAGTGACCCGAGGACGAGGCCGGCCGCGACGATGAAGCCCCAGGCGGCGATCGGGCCGGGGTTGGCGGCGGCGACCCGCATCGAGGTGATGATGGCGGCCGGCAGCCCGACATAGCGGTCGAGCAGCAGCGGGAATGAGACGACGCTGCCGGCCAGCACCACGGCGGCGAAGAGGAAGCCGACGGCGCAGCCGATCACGATCATCGCCCAGCCCGGCCCGGTGGTCAGCGCGTCCCTGAGGAAGCTGCCGAGCGAATCCGGCGCCTCCGGCCCGAGCGTCATGTTCCAGATGCCGTGCGCGGTCATCATCCAGACGAGGAACGTCGCGCCCAGCATCATGCCGAGCAGCAGGATCGCCCCGAACGACGGCGAACGCGTCACCGAGAGCGCGTCCGACCAGCGCGGCGCCTCGCCGGTCTCGCGGCGCCGGCTCATCTCGTAGAGGCCGATGGCGGCGATCGGGCCGAGCAGCGCGAAGCCGGAGATCAGCGGAAACAGCAGCGGCACCAGCCGGTGGTCGAGGGCGAACCACGCCAGCAGCAGGCCGACCAGCGGATAGATGATCGCGAGGAACGCGACGTCGCTGCGGCAGGCGGCAAAGTCCGCCACCCCGGCGCGCAGCGCCGCCCGCACGTCGTCCATGTCGATGTGCCGGACCTCCGGCAGTTCGACCTCGCCCGCGTCGCCGTGCCCGACGTGGGTGACGACCGACCCGATATGGTGACCCGCGGCGTCGAGGTGATCGACGACCCAGGTCCCGGGATTCCCGATGGTGCCAGACATGCGCGTCCTCCCTTGCCCTCACAGGGACCCACGGGCGGCGGCGCGCAAGAGGGGCGGCTGTCGCGGCCCGATCAGGGGGGCACGGTAACACGATTGCGACGGGCTGCCGATGGGTGATCGTGCGGCAGGCTTCACGAATCCGCGGGCGCCGTGCGGGCGCCCGCGTTCCTCAACCGACTGGCGTCAGCCCTCGGACGGCACGTAGTCCGGCCGGTCCTTCAGCGCCTCGGGCGTCAGCATGGTCTGCACCACGAGGTTGCCACCGTCGTCGTGGAAGAACTGCAGCTCGGCCGGCGCCAGCAGCACGGTGTTGCTGCCGAAGCCGAGGAAGCCGCCGAACTTCGCCACGACATTCTCCAGCTGGCCCTCGGGGGTCATCAGCGCGTCGTCGACGCTCGCGATGGTCTCGCCGTCCGGATTGGTGATCGCCGCGCCGATCAGGTCGTCGGCCGACAGGGTGCCGACCTCGATCGGCATCAGGACCGGCGCCTCGGCGGCCGGGGTCATCGGCGCCGCGGGTGCCATGGCCGGCGCCGGCTCCTTCGCCGGGTCCGCCGCGGGGTCCGTCGTGCTCTGCGCCATGGCGGAAAAGCCGATCGCGGACGCAAGCGCGCTGCCTGCAAGCAGGGTACGAAGCATCGTGTGTTTCCTTCTGTTCGGTTCCGGGGACCAGCGCCGGGCCGTCGGCGCGGCGGGTTGCTCCCCTCTCGATACCGGAACAATGCGCCATCGCCGGCGCGGTTCCCCGCAAGGTTGATCCCGGTCCGCGGCCAGCGGCCGCAGCCTCAGCGGGTGGGCAGGCTGCCGAAGGCGGCTCTCAGGATGTCGGCCGAATAGGGCTTTTCCACCACCGGGACGTGGCGCACGTCCTCGGGCACCGCGTCGGGGTGGGTATAGCCGGAGGTGAAGACGAAGGGGATGCCGCGGGCGGCGAGGGTCCGGGCGAGGTCGTCGCTTCGGCCCCGCCCGATGCTGACGTCGAGCACGGCCGCGTCGATTCCGCCGCCGTCGACCAGGGTTTCGGCGTCGGCGAGGTTGTGGGCGACCAGCACGCTGGCCGCCCCGAGGCCGCGCAGCATGTCCTCGGCGTCGAGCGAGATCAGCGCGTCGTCTTCGAGCAGGAGGATGCGCGCGGAACGGACGTCCATTTCGGGTCTCCACAGGGGTGTGAGCGGTCGCGCCCCCTGGGGCCCCGGACGGTCAGCGCGACCCGCACGAAGGCGGCGCCCCGTCCGCGGCTGGTGCCGCAATCCAGCCGCCAGACGCCCGCCCCGCGGCGCGCATGACAGCCGATTCCCGATGATTGCCACAGATGCGGCACGCTTGCACGCCGCAAGCGCAGGCGGCGGCGGATATCGGCTGCGGTCAGGCCGACCAGGGTCTGCTGAGGTCAGCTTCTGGTAGCCGCCGCGTCGCCTGTCGTCCGGCCGGATGACAGGGGAGCGGGCCGGTTCATGCGATGATGCCGCGTGTTTCGAACCAGAGGGCCTCGTCATGGACTGGCATAGCCTGGCCGCGTCGCACCTTTCCCAGCCCCGCCCGGACCGGCAAGGACCTGACGCTGAACGCGCCTACTGGCTGGCGGCGGATCGGTCGCCGGCGCCGGATTTCCGGCGGCTCCTGTCGCGCGCAACGGTGCTCGGGGGCGTCATGCTCCTGATCGGTGTGGCGCTTTTCTGACGGACCGTTGTGCTATGCTGCAGCGGGAGGGCCACCGGATGCGCGACGCCGCCGACGACGAGGGTGCAATCCTGTCGGTCCTCCGGGCGGAGACGGAAGCCTGGCTGGCGCGGGACTTCGAGGCGCTGGCGCGGCATTGGGTGCAGGGGGCACAGGCCGAGCGGCTTCGGGCCTTCGCGTCGCTCGGGGTGCGGGTGGACCGGGGATGGGAGGCGATTGCCGCCCAGATCCGGGGGCACATGCAGCGGTTCCCGACGCCCTATCCGCTCGATGACCGCGTCCGGATGGAGCGGGTCAATATCGTCATCGGCGCGGACATGGCGTGGGTCAGCTACGACGAACTCGGCCCGGAGGAAGGGCTTGGCTATTCGCTGGCCGGGGCACGCCGCATCCTGAGATCTTCCAGCGGATCGAGGGGCATTGGCGGATCGGGTGCATGGTGCTGATGGAGAGCACCATCGGATACTCCCACTGCCCGCTCGTGGAGATCGACGGCGACGCGCGCGTCATCTGGATGAACGGGCTGGCGCACGAGCGGCTGCGAGACCACCCCGGCCTCGTGGTTGCCGCGGGCAGGCTCCGTGCCCGGCGCCGCGACCGGAACACCGCGCTGCGGGATGCGGCGCGCTGGGCCGACCGGCAGCTGGAGAGCCAGGCCCCGCTCAACCTGATGCCGGATCAGGCCCGCCTAGTCCTGCTTGGCGAGGATGATGCCGACGGGCCGCTGCATTGCTGGGTGTTCCTGAAGGACGCGAAGATCGTTGTCAGCTTCGACGACGCCGATCGCATCACACGCTGCCTCGCCACGGCGGCCGAGGCCTACCGTCTCTCGCCGGCCCAGGCACGGCTGGCGCGCCGGCTGTCCGAGGGCGACGACCTTGCCGCCGCGGCCGCGGCGCTCGGGGTCAGCGTCAACACGGTGCGCACCCAGCTGCAGCGCATCTTCGACAAGACGGGCGTGCGCAGCCGCGCCGCGCTCATCCGCGCCCTTCTCGGAGTCGACTGCCCGGTCCAGTAGCGCTTGGCCCTCAGAGACCCCAGCGCAGCGCCAGCGGGTCGACGTCGCGGGCGAGTTCCATCAGCTGCGCCCGGGCGTCCGGGTGCAGCGGGCGGGTCGGGTGGCGGACGGCCTCCGACCGGATCACGCCGCCTTCCTTCATCACCACCTTGCAGGAGCGCCAGCCGCACTGGCGGTTCTCGAAGTTGATGATCGGCAGCAGCCGCTGGTAGATCGCCTTCGCCGTCCCGCGGTCGCCGACAAGATATGCCGCGACCGCCGGGCCGATCAGGTCGGGCAGGGTGGCCGAGGTCATCGTGCCGGTGGCGCCGGCGTCGAGGTCGGCGAGGAGCGTGATCGCCTCCTCGCCGTCGAACGGCCCCTCGATCGCGTCTCCGCCCGCCGCGATCAGGGCGCGGAGCTTGGCGGCCGCCTGCGGCGTCTCGATCTTGAAGAGCTTCACCTGCTCGATCTCGCGCGCCATCCGCGCAAGGAACGGCACGCTGAGCGTGCACCCGGACATCGGCGCGTCCTGCACCATGACCGGGATGCCGCCCGCGGCGCCGACCGCGGCGAAATGCTCGAAGACCGCCTCGTCGTCGGCGCGAAGCAGCGCGCCGTGGTAGGGCGGCATCATCATCACCATCGCCGCGCCCATCGCCGCCGCTTCGCGGGCGCGGGCCGCCGCGATCTGCGTCGCGAAGTGCGAGATCGTCACGATGACCGGCACCCGTCCGGCCGCGCGCTCCAGGCAGACGCGGGTCAGGATCGCCCGCTCCTCGTCGGAGATCAGGAACTGCTCGGAGAAGTTCGCGAGGATGCAGATGCCGGTCACCCCCTGATCGACCATGCAGTCGATCACCCGCTCCATTCCCTCCACGTCGAGTGCGCCGTCGTCGGTGAATGGCGTGGGCGCAACCGGCCAGATGCCACTGTAGGGCCGCGTGGGCATGTCTCGCTCTCCGGTCAGTCGTGAAAGGCGTCGGTGGTGAGGCGGGTGCTGAGCAGGAATGCGTCGGCACAGATCCGGAGAGGGCTGGCATCGACGTCGCTCTGCCCGGCCCGGATCAGACCGGCAAAGCGGCGGTAGATCCCCGGATACTCCCGCTCCGCCGCGCGGCTCACCTCCGTTCCGTCGAGCCGCATCGCCGCGCCGCCGTCCACCAGCGTCAGCTGGCCGGTCGAGGTCTCGACGGTGATCTCCCAGGTCTGCGGCCCCTCCTGCCGCCAGTCGAGGTCGACGGTGACGGGGAAGCCGCCGCCGCCGGCGAGGCCGAGCGTCGCCGCAATCGGCGTCGCCCGGTTCGAGGGGAAGGTGAGCGTCGCCTCGCCCACGAGGAAGGGTCCCGGCAGGATCTCCGTCAGGATCGACAGCGCATTGATGCCAGGGTCGAAGACGCCGAAGCCGCCGGCTTCCCAGATCCAGTCCTGCCCGGGGTGCCAGCGCCGCACGTCCTCGCGCCAGACGATGCCGGCCGAGACCACCTCGCGCTCCGCCAGCCACGCCTTCGCGGCGGCAACCGCTGGCGCAAAGCGCGAATGCCAGGTGGCGAACAGCGTGCGCCCCGCCGCCTCGGCCGCGGCGACCATCACCTCGACCTCGCCCACGGTCGCCGCAGGCGGCTTTTCCAGCAGCACGTCCCGCCCCGCGGCCAGCGCCTGCACCGCCATCGCCGTACGCACCCGCGGCGGCACGCACAGGGCGATCGCGGCCGGTGGCCCGTCCTTCAGGAAGGCGTCGAGGCTGGTGAAGTTCGGCACGCCGTCGATCGTCGCATGCCGCGACACGGCGGCGGCCAGCGTGAAGTCGGGGCTGGCGGTGATCGCCGGCACGTGCTGGTCGTGCGCGATCTTGCCGACCCCGACGAGCGCGACGGGAATCGCGGCCATCAATGCGCTTCCCGCCCGACCTCGTTGCCGCGGCAACCCTTGAGGAAGTCGAGGTCCGCGCCGGTGTCGGCGCCGCCCACATGATCGTGGTAGAGTTGCGCCCAGCCGCCCGAGGGCCGGTCCACCGGGCACACCCACGCCGCGAGCCGCGCCGCCAGCTCCTCGTCGGACACGTCGAGATGCAGCCGGCGTCCGGGCACGTCGAGTTCGATCATGTCGCCGTTTCGCACCACCGCCAGCGGCCCGCCGCGTGCCGCCTCGGGCGAGGTGTGCAGCACCACGGTCCCGTAGGCGGTGCCGGACATCCGCGCGTCGGAGATCCGCACCATGTCGGTGATCCCCTTGCGCAGGACCTTTGGCGGCAGCCCCATGTTGCCGACCTCCGCCATGCCCGGATAGCCGCGCGGTCCGCAGTTCTTCAGGACCATCACGCAGCTCTCGTCGATGTCGAGGTCCTCGTCCTCGATCCGGGCCTTGTAGTCGTCGATGTCCTCGAACACGACCGCCCGGCCGCGATGTTGCAGGAGGTGCGGCGACGCTGCGGACGGCTTCAGCACCGCACCGTCCGGCGCGAGGTTGCCGCGCAGCACCGCGATGCCGCCGGAGGCGGTCAGCGCGCGGTCGACCGGGCGGATCACCTCCTCGTTCCAGTTCCGCACGTCCCTGACTTCGTCCCAGATCGGGCCGCCCGACACCGTCAGCGCGTCCCTGTGCAGCTTGCCGGCCTCGCCGAGCGCGCGGATCACCACCGGCAGGCCGCCGGCGTAGAAGAACTCCTCCATCAGGAACCGCCCCGACGGCATGAGGTCGACGATCGTCGGAATGTCCCGGCCGAGACGGTCCCAGTCATCAAGCGTGAGGTCGAGCCCGACCCGCCCGGCAACCGCCAGCAGGTGGATCACGGCGTTCGTCGACCCGCCGATCGCGCCATTGACGCGGATCGCATTCTCGAATGCCTGTTTCGTCAGGATGTCAGAAGGTTTCAGGTCGTCCTTCACCATCTGGACGATGCGCCGGCCGGTCACCTGCGCCATCGCGCGGCGCCGCGAGTCGACCGCCGGGATCGCGGCATTTCCGGAGAGCGCCATCCCCAGCGCCTCCGCCATGCTGGCCATGGTCGATGCGGTGCCCATGGTGTTGCAGGAACCGGGCGAGCGGCTCATCGCCGCCTCGGCGTCGAGGAAGTCGGCGTTCGAGATGGTCCCCGCCTTCACGGCCTCCGACATCTGCCAGAGCGCGGTGCCCGAGCCCACCCGCTCGCCGCGGAACCAGCCGTTCAGCATCGGCCCGCCGGAGACGAGGATCGCCGGAATGTCGACGCTCGCCGCCCCCATCAGCAGGGCAGGCGTCGTCTTGTCGCAGCCCGCGAGCAGAACCACCCCGTCGAGCGGATCGGCCCTCAGCGCCTCCTCGACGTCCATCGCGCAGAGATTGCGGTAGAGCATCGCGGTCGGGCGCAGCGCGCTCTCGCTCGGCGAGAAGACCGGGAATTCCAGCGGCAGGCCGCCGGCCTCGTAGATGCCGTGCCGCACCCGGTCGGCGATGTCGCGCAGATGCGCGTTGCAGGGCGTCAGCTGGGACCAGGTGTTGCAGATGCCGATCACCGGCCGCCCGTCGAACAGGTCGGCCGGAAGGCCCTGATTCTTGAACCAGGAGCGGTGGTAGATGTTGTCCTTCGACGTGCCCTCGAACCATTCGCGCGACCGCAGGCGACGCGGCCACGGTTTCGGTGAGAAGGTCATGGCCGGGACCCCTCCCGGTGGGATGCGAGGGCTCGGCCCATGGTGATCCTCCCGTGGCGCGCCTCTCTCCGGGCGTCGCACTCTGGCCCAACTGTTATCGCTGGGAGGCATACCGTACAATTAGTTTCTGTGTTAGACTGCATGCCGAAAGCGATATGGAGTCGGCGAATGGACCGGCTGGCGGCGCGCCTGACGCTGAAGCAGCTGCGGCTGATCGCGGCGGTGGCCGAGCATCGCCAGCTTTCCCTCGCCGCCCAGGCCCTGGCGCTGACCCAGCCAGCCGCCTCCCGCAGTCTCGGCGAGATCGAGCAGCTGTGCGGCGACGCGCTGTTCGAGCGCCACCCGCGGGGCATGGCCCTGACGCCACTCGGCGAACTCCTTGCCCGCCGGGCGCGGAACGTGCTCCAGCAGGTGGACGAGGCGGCGGAAGAGGTGGCCCGCTTCCGGGCCGGGCGCGGCGGGACGGTCAGGATCGGCGCCGTCACCGGCGGCGCCATCGGCCTCGTCGTCCCGGCGATCGGCCAGCTGAAGCGACATGCGCCGGATGCGGAGGTGCATGTCGAGGTCGCCATGAGCCGCGAGCTCATCCGGGCGCTCCGGGCCATGCGTCTCGACTTCGTTCTCGCCCGGATTCCGCCGGACGTCGATCCGGCCGAGCTCGACGTGGTGCGCGCCGGGGTCGAGCATGTCGACGTGGTGGCCGGGCGGACCCACCCGCTGGCTGCGCGGACCGAGGTGGGCCTCGCCGACCTGCTGGCACACGACTGGGTGATGCAGGAGAGCGGCGCGCCGATCCGCGTCGCGATCGAGGAAGCGCTGCTCGCCCGGGGCGCTCGGCCGCCGGAGCGCGTCACCAACACCTCGTCCCTGCTCGTGACGATCGCCATGCTGGAGGCGACCGACGCCGTTGCCCCGGTCAGCCGCGAGGTGACGCGGCTTCTCACCGGCGGCGGCGCGGCGCCCGGCCTTGTCGCGCTGCCGCTCGTCGAGCGGATCGTCGTTGCGCCCTATTCGCTGCTGTCGATCCGCGGCCGCCGCCTTACGCCGGTGGCGCAGCGATGCCACGAGATGGTGGCGGAAATGCTCGCCGCTCAGACACCGACATAGCGGCGGAACACCGGAGCGTCCGGCCCGAGACCCGCGGCGGCGACGGTCTGCGCGGTGCGGCCGGCCTGAAGGAAGCTCATCCGGTCGGCGACCGCCAGCGCCGCCTCGACCCGCTGCTCGACGAGCAGGATGCCGACCCCGGCCGCCTTCAGGGTCAGGATCGTCTCCCGGATCAGCGCGATCATCGACGGCTGCAGCCCTTCGGTCGGCTCGTCGAGCAGCAGCACCTTCGGCTCGGTGCAGAGCGCGCGGGCGATGGCAAGCATCTGCTGCTCGCCGCCCGACAGCGTGCCCGACACCTGACCGAGCCGCTCCCGAAGCCGCGGGAACAGGGTGAGCGCCCGCTCCCGCGTCGCCGCGCCATGGCCGCGCGTCAACAGGCCGACCTCCAGGTTCTCCGCCACCGTCAGCTCCGCGAAGAGCCGCCGCCCCTGGGGCACCCAGGCGACGCCCAGGCGCGGCACCTCATGCGCCGGCAGCCCGGTCAGCCGGGTGCCGTCGAGCGTGACGCTGCCGGCGCCTGCCCGGACGAGACCCATGATCGCCTTGAGGGTGGTGGACTTGCCCGCGCCGTTCCGGCCCATCAGGCAGAGCACCTCGCCCGCCGCGACGCTGAGGCTCACCCCCTGCAGGACGGCGACCGGGCCATAGCCGGCGTGAAGGTCGGCGACGTCCAGCATCAGGTGCCGAGATAGGCGGCCTGCACGGCCGGATCGGCGCGGATGGCCTCCGGCGGGCCGCTCGCCAGCACCCGTCCGAAGTTCAGCACGGTGATCCGGTCGGCCAGGTCCATCACCACCTCCATGTTGTGCTCGATGAGGAGCAGCGATGCCTGCGCCGCCAGCGCGCGGGCCAGATCCCTGAAGGCGTCGATCTCCGCTGCCGCCAGACCCTGCGTCGGTTCGTCCAGCACGAGGAGACGCGGCCGGAGCGCGAGGCCCATGGCAACCTCCAGCAGCCGCTGGTGCCCGTAGGCGAGGTTTCCCGCCAGCATGCCGGCCATGCCCGTCAGCCCGACCTTGCCCAGCGCCGCCATCACCTCGCCGCCGAGATCGGATCCGGCGTCGCGCTGCGCCGCCAGCGCGACGTTCTCGAACACCGTCAGCCGCGGATAGACCGAGGTGATCTGGAAAGTGTAGGCGATCCCCTTTCGCACCCGCGCGTGCGCCGGCATCCGCGTCACGTCGGCGCCGTCGAAGGCGATCCGCCCGGCACCCGGCATCAGCCGTCCGCAGAGCAGGCCGACCAGCGTCGACTTTCCCGCGCCGTTCGGTCCGATCAGCGCGTGCACGCCGCGCGGCGCCAGGTCGAGGTCGACCCCGTCGACCGCCCGGAGCCCGCCGAAGTCGCGGACAAGCCCCCGCGCTTCGAGGAGGTTCACGGCAGCCATGCCGCCACCCGTGCCCGCACCGCGCCGAGCAGTCCTTCGGGGGCGAACAGCACGAGGACCAGCAACGCCAGCCCGACGACCATCAGCTGCGCGTCCGTCACCCGCGCGGCAAGCTCGACGATCCAGAACATCAGCGCGCAGCCGACGAGCGGCCCCAGAACGGTGCCCGCCCCTCCGAGCAGCACCCAGAGCAGCGGCAGGATGGAATACTGTACCGAGGCGAAGGTGGCGCCGACATAGCCGAAAAGCAGCGCGTAGGCCGCTCCGGCGGCGCCGGCGCAGGCCCCCGACAGGATGAGCGCCAGCAGGCGGTAGGCGAAGGGCGGATAGCCGAGCATCCGCGTCCGCTCGGCATTCTCCCGCACCGCGACCAGCACGCGCCCCGCGGGCATGCGCAGCAGCGCGAGGTTCCCGGCCAGCGCCAGCCCGTAGAGCCCGAGCGCCACCGCATAGCGCGGGCCGTCCGCCGACAGGTCGAGCCAGCCCCGCCGCCGCGCCTCGCGCGCGATCACGAAGCCCTCGTCGCCCCGGGTCCAGGCGCCGAGGTAGAGCACGAGGAGATAGCCGGCCTGCGCAAACATCAGCGTCACGATCATGAAGGCCGTGCCGCTGGTGCGGAGCGCCAGGACCCCGACGGCGAGCGCGAGCGCCCCGCCCGCCGCCACGCCGGCGAGGAGCACGCCGCCTTCCATCGTCCCGGCCAGGAATCCGGCGGCGTAGAGCCCGGCGGCGAAGAACATGGCATGCCCGAGACTGAGCAGCCCGGTGTAGCCGAAGGCGATATTGTAGCCGGTGGCATAGACCGCCAGCACGAGGATGCGCGCGAGGTTGGTCAGGTGATAGGCAGGCAGAACCAGCGGCATCAGCGCCAGCACCGCCAGCACCCCGAGATGGAGGGCCCAGACCCGCCGCCCGCTCACCGTGGCCTCCGCGCGGGTCGGGGCGGGGTCAATGGGGCGCCCTTGCGACCCGCACCGACCCTCGGACAAGCGCCCTGTCCAAGGGCGGCGCGGGCTCGCCACCGCGACAGGCCCTCCCCCGACGCGACGCTTCCGGAGCCCGTCACCGCGGCGCCCGCCCGAAAAGCCCCTGCGGCCGGAACACGAGCACGAGGGCGACCAGCAGCGTCGCCAGGATCTTGGCGAGCGTCGGCGAGAAGAACACGCTGACGATGCCGTCCGAGAGTCCGATCAGCAGCGCGGCGACCACCGTGCCGCGCAGGGAGCCGAGCCCGCCGATGATGACGGTGATGAAGGAGAGGAGCAGCGGGTCGCCGCCCATCAGGTAGTGTGCCTGCTGGATCGGCACGACGAGCACCGCGGCCACCGCCGCGAGCCCGGCGCCGAGGCCGAAGACCAGCGCATAGACCCGGTCGGTGTCGATGCCGAACGCCTCTGCCGTCTCGCGGTCCCACTGGGTCGCCCGCATGAGGAGCCCGACCCGCGTCCGCGCCAGCAGCAGCCAGACGAGCCCCAGCACCACGCCGGCGGCGGCCACGACGGCGAGCTTGTAGCCGGAATAGCCGAACCAGGGCAGCTGCAGCCGGAGGTCGAACGGCGCAGCCACGGCCCGCGCCTCCGGTCCGTAGAGGCTGAGCGCCCCCTGCTGCAGCACGAATCCGACGCCGATCGTCGCGACGATCACCGCCTCCGGCCGGTAGCCCAGCCGTTGCAGCACCAGCCGGTCGACGAGGACCGCGAGCGCCGCCGTCGCAAGCGGCGCGACAAGCAGCGCCACCGCGAAGCCGAGGGCCGGGTCCGGTATCCGGCTCGTCACCGCCCAGGCCAGCACCGCGCCGAGCATGAAGAACTCGCCGTGTGCGACGTTGACCACCCGCATCACCCCGAAGACGAGGCTGAGCCCGACCGCGGTCAGCGCCAGCACCGCGGCCATCACGAGGCCTTCCAGCGAGGCAAGCAGCAGGAAGGCGCCGAGGGCCACGGCTTCAGAAGGCTTGCGTCGTGTAGTCGACCTCGTCGGGGTAAAGCCCGTCCTCGATCGTCGTCGTGTGGACGACGGCGAGCTTTCCGCCCTCGACCTTGGAGATCGACTGGTGGCCGAAGACCTGATGGGTCTTGCCGTTGAACACCTTGTTGCCCTGCGGATGCTCGTTACCGGCGGGGAAGGTGGTCATTGCCTCCAGCGCCTCGATGATCGCCTGCCGGTCGTCCGGCCCCTGATAGCCGGCCGCCTCCATCGCCGCCTTGAGCACGAACAGCGTCTCCCACGCGGAGAACATGTGTGCGTAGGTCGAGACGTCCTTCGCGTCGCTCACCGACGCGCCGTTGTCGTCTACCCCCACCGCCGTGCGGTAGAACGCTTCCTCCGGACCCGCGCCCGGCTGGAGGTAGCGCGGCTGGCCCTCCCAGAAATGCGTGCCCTCCAGGAACTCCAGCCCGGGGCTCGCGATGTCGACCGCTTCCAGGCTGTCGATGAAGCCGAAGATCTCCGGGTGGCCGGCGCTGCCGTAGAAGTCGCCGAGTTCCTTGACGAAGGTCAGCACCCCCGGCCCGACCATGACGTGGTAGAGCACCTCGGTCTGCCGCGGGATCCGAGGCAGATAGCGGGTGAACGAGGTCTCGGTCGGCGGGATCGCGATCATCTCGATCACCTCGCCGCCCTGCGCCGCCATCGCCTTGGAAAAGAAGTCGCGATGGTCGTAGCCGAACGCATAGTCCGGATAGATCATCGTCACCTTCTTCCCGAGGTTCGCCGCGACCCAGGGCGCCATCGCCTGGACCTGGCTCTTGACGTCGGTGATGCCGGGCTGCGCGGTCCACCGGTTCAGCGCGCCGGAGGCGACATGGTGCCCCTCCGAGCAGACGAGGTAGGGCATCCGGAGCTCGCCCGCGCGCGGGGCGCTGCCCATCACCACGTGGCTGAACAGCGTGCCGTAGATCGCGTCGACGTTCTGGCTCGCCAGCTTCTCCACCACCTCGGCGCCGCGCTTGGGGTCGGTGCCGTCGTCCTCGAACAGGATCTCGACCGGCCGGCCGTTGATCCCGCCGGACTCGTTCAGCACCTCCAGCGCGGCCTTCGCCGTACGCTCGTACCAGCGGCCGTAGGCGGCCCCGATGCCGGTGCGGTGTACCTGAAAGCCGATGCGGACCGGCGCTGAGGACTGCGCCTGAACGTAGCCCGGAAAGCCGCCCGCAATCGCCAGCGCACCGCCGGCGCCGACCCCCTTGAGGAGCGTCCGCCGCGACGTTCCGGTTCTGTCGAAGGTCATTCCAACCCCTTGGCATCCTGCCCGCTCCTGCCAGCGGGCCGCGCCGACAATGTCCGGGCGTCAGGGGAATGTCCACGGGCTTCGCCCCTTGCCGTGGGCCATAACCGTCCGGTTACGAACCCGTCGCGGCGGAGAGGAGCCAGAGGCCGAGCATCGTGTAACCGACCATCAGCACGGTCATCGGCAGGTGCGTCACCGCCGGCTGCCCCCTGGCCAGCCTCAGCCCCAGCAGCACGGCGAGCGCGTGCGCCCCGAGGATCAGCGCCACCTGCGCCGCCCAGACCCGCGTCACGCCGTCCCGGTCATGCAGGAAGCCGAACGAGACCCAGTGCTCCGGCAGCCCGAAGAGGTTCCATCCCTGCTCGAGCGGGTCGCCCAGCGCGACGAGCAGATACTGGCCGTCGGTCAGGAGCGACACGAGATAGTGGGCGGCGTGATACCCCGCCGCGATCGGCAGGAAGCTCAGGAACCAGAGCCCGGCATCGCCCCAGAACGGCGTCCGCCGTCCGGCAATCCGTCGCCCGAGCGCCACGGCGCCGAGAATGAGGCCGAAGGTCAGCGGCCAGGCCAGCAGGAGGCCGAGGCTGTTCGGCAGGATCACCGCCGAGCGGCCGGGAAATTCCAGCGGGTTGATCCCGAGCCAGCCGAGCCAGCGGAAGGTCTCGGACAGTCCGTCGAAGCTGACCGACGCCAGCACCAGCGCCACGAAGGCCGCCGCCCCCGGCCCGAGCGGCGCCATCGCCAGCACCTGCGCCCCCGGCAGTCCGCCGAAGCGGCGTACCACACGCCCCTCCCGTTCGGTCCAGAGCGGTGCGATCTTAGCGACGAAGCCGAAATAGACGGTCAGCGCCTCGCCCCGCTCCAGCCAGCCCTCGCCCT
>JBGALW010000312.1:0-2379 GCA_044223585.1 Amaricoccus sp. | reverse complement strand
CGCGCCGGCGCGGGGAGGGTGACGCCGATGCAGGCGCGGATCACGCGGTTCAAGATGAAACCCGAGGGGGTGTCCGAAGCACGGGCGCTGATGGAGGGGCTGCGCGCCGAGATCATGGCGCAGCCCGGCATCCGTGCCTGCCTCGTCGCGATGAACGACGACGGCTCGGGCCATGTCGTCGCGATGATCGACGCGGATGGCGGTTCGCCCGCGGCGGTCGACGGGGTCCGCGCGATCTGGCACCGCTTTCACGATTATCTGGAGCGCGTCCCGGAGCCGGAGATTTTCGACATCCTGGCCGACTGGCGCTGATCGGGCTCAAGCGTCGCCCCTCATGGCGCGCATGCGATACCGCAGGCGACGATGGCGAGAAGGCCGATGCCCAGAAGTATCGTGACGCCGGAGGTCGCGGCCACGGCGGGCGTTACCTGGAAATAGGTCTCCCCCGGTGGCGGCTCGACCGGCTTGGAGGCGCAGGCGGACATCAGAAAAGCCGCGCAGAACAGGGCCACTATGGTGGTGTGTCTCATGCGATTCCCTTGCAATGATATCGGTCAAATAATGATTTGAGCCTGCCACAAGGGCGCCGTGAAAAACAGGAAGAAATACTGTCGTTCAATTTCAGCGCGTGAGGCCTCGGCCGCGCGCCTGCCGCTGACGCGGGGCGGCATTCGTCGCGGTCGCGCCGGGGCGCCAAATCGAAAAGCTTTCGCGGCGTCGTAACCGTCCGGTTCACCTTTCAGTTACCCACAAGTACGGCAACTTTGATGTTGAAGGGACTGAATCTGCCGTGATTCCTTGTCCAGCACCTACAACAAGCGAGCAGGTGCGGGCCGGTGGTAAGCTGGTGGAGGAGGAGACGGCGGCTTGTGGTCTGGGCGACGGCAGGCTGAACCGTCGGCTGGGCGCGATGATGGCGGCGCTTGGGGAGAGGCCAGGCAAGTCGCTGCCGACGGCGTTTCAGGACTGGGCGAACACCAAGGCCGCCTATCGCTTCTTTTCCAACGAGAAGGTGAGCGAGGACAAGATATTGGCCGGCCACTTCCAGGCCTCTGCCCTGCGTGTGCAGGCCGTCGACGGGCCGATCCTGGTGCTCCAGGACACGACGGAATTCTCCTTCACCCGGGCCGCCCCTGAGAAGATCGGCTTCACCAAGACCTCCACCGGGCGCAAGGAGAAGGACGGCCGCTTCCGCCAGCACACGCTGTGCGGCCTGCTGTTGCATGCGAGCCTCGCGGTCACGCCCGACGGGCTGCCCCTCGGCCTCACCGCGGTGAAGCTCTGGTCGCGGGACAAGTTCAAGGGCACGGCGGCGCTGAAGCGGAAGATCAACCCCACCCGCGTGCCGATCGACCAGAAGGAGAGCGTCCGCTGGCTCGACAACCTGCGCCGCTCGACCGAACTGATCGGCGCGCCGGAGCGCTGCGTCCACATCGGCGATCGCGAGAGCGACATCTACGAGCTCTTCTGCCTGGCGCAGGACCTGGGCACGAACTTCCTGGTCCGCCGCTGCGTCGACCGCCTCGCCCAAGCCGGCGGAACGACCATCGCCAAGGTGATGCAGGACACTCCGCCCGGCGGTATGCACCGGATCCGGTTTCGCGATGCCTCGGGTCAGGATCAGGAGGCGCTCCTGTCGGTGGAGTTCGCGACAATGGTCGTCCGGCCGCCGATCGGCAAGCAGAAGCTCTATGCGCATCAGACACTTCAGATCATCCACGCCGAGGAGACCAACCCGCCCGCAGATCGGCGGCCCGTGTTCTGGAAGCTGATCACCAACCTCGCGGTCGCAACCCATGCCGATGCGGTCCACAAGCTCGGCTGGTATGCTCGACGCTGGAGCATCGAGACCTTCTTCAAGACCCTCAAGTCCGGCTGCCGCGTCGAGGAGGTCAGGCTCACCACTGCCGACCGTCTCGCCAACTGCATCGCGCTCTGCTGCGTCGTCGCACGGCGCATCCACTGGATGACCATGCTTCGGCGCGGCGATCCGGATGCCGCTCCGGGCGCGGTCTTCACCGCTCTGGAGATCGAGTTCCTCGATGCCTCCCGCGCCGATGCCGGGCAGGGCATCGCACGCAACCTCGACTTCTATATGATGTGCGTCGCCCGCCTCGGCGGCTATCTCGCTCGCCGGCACGACGCCCCGCCAGGCGCCACCATCCTATGGCGAGGCTGCTCACGCCTCGCCGATCTCGCCGAAGGGTTCGCAATCGGAAAAACCGAGCAAACACTTATGGGTAACTGAAAGGTTGCTGATCCCGCAGCTGCGGCGGATCTGGCTGTAGCTCAGCTGCAGATCATAGCGGAGCCGCAGCACTGCCTTCACCTTCCTCATCGCGATCCTCGCTCTCGGCATACCGTCCCTCACCACCGAAG
>JBGALW010000058.1:0-19566 GCA_044223585.1 Amaricoccus sp. | reverse complement strand
GCAGGCTCACCCACTGGGCCGCCTGCGTCTCGTCGTCGATGACGAGGCAGTCGCGCGGGTACCCGAGCTCGCCCGAACACGCGATCCCGCTGACGTCCGCGGCCTTCCTGCCGTCCTTGCCGACGAGCTTTTTCGCCACGGTCCAGTCCTGCGCGTGGAGGCCGGCTGTCGTCGCGAGGAGGAGAATTGCAGCGCAAATCAAGGGCTTCATCTGAAACCTCATCGAAAGGAAAAAGCGGAAATCAGGAACGTGAGTCAATGCCGGCACTATAGCAGAGTGCCCGCTGCCGGTCCATGCGGGAGCGGGTTCCGCGATGCCGGGATGGGGCCGTCGCGATGAACGGGCCTGCCGCTAGGCTGCCGCCGCCAGGGCCTCCGGCAGGGCGGCGGCGAAGGCGGCGTGGTCTTCGGGGCGGCCGACGGTGACGCGGATGCAGCGGTCCTGCGGCGGGACGAAGGGCATCCGCACGAAGACGCCGCGGGCGGCGAGGCCGGTGCGCACCGCGCGGGCGAAGGCGCCGTCGCGGCCGCAGTCGATCGCGACGAAGTTGGTCGCGGAGGGCAGGGCGCGGAGGCCGTTTGCCGCGGCGATGGCGGCGAGCGCCTCGCGGCCGTCGGCGACGGCGGCGACCACCGAGCGGAGCCAGGCCTGGTCGGCGAGGGCGGCGAGCGCCCCGGCCTGGGCGATGCGGCCGACGCCGAAATGGTTGCGCACCCGGTCGAAGGCGGCGACGAGGTCGGGGTGGCCGATGGCGTAGCCGACCCGGACGCCGGCCATGCCGTGCGCCTTGGAGAAGGTGCGCATCCGGATGACGCGGGGCTCGTTCGGGTCGATCGCCGGGATCACCCCCTCCGGGGCGAAGTCGGCATAGGCCTCGTCGAGGCAGAGAACGACGCCGCCGGGCAGCCGGGCGATCATCTCGCGCAGGCGCGCGCCGGTGTGCCAGCTGCCCATCGGATTGTCCGGGTTCGCGAGGTAGAGGAGCGGCGCGCCGGCCTTGCGGGCGGCGAGGAGCAGCGCCTCCGGATCCTCGGCGTCGTCGCGGTAGGGCACGGTGACGGGCTGCCCGCCGAAGCCCGCGACGTGGTAGGCGAAGGTCGGGTAGCCGCCGGCGGACGTGACCACCGGCGTTCCCGGCGCGACCAGCAGGCGGACGAGGTTGCCGAGCAGCCCGTCGATGCCCTCGCCGACCGCTATGTTCGCCGGCCGGACGCCGTGGTGCGCGGCGAGCGCGGCGCGGAGGTCGTGCATCTCCGGGTCGCCGTAGCGCCACGCCTCGGCGGCGGCCGCGGCCATCGCGGCGACGGCGTGCGGCGAGGGGCCGAAGACGCTCTCGTTGGCGCCGAGCCGGGCGGTGAAGGGCCGGCCGAGCCGGCGCTCCTCGGCCTCCGGCCCGACGAAAGGCACGGTGGCGGGCAGTCCGGCCGCCAGCGGCGTCAGGCGCATCAGAGCCCGGCCAGCCGGTCGTGCGCGGCGCGGAGGATGGCGATCTCCTCCTCCACCGCCTCCAGCCGTGCCCGCTGCTCGTCGACCACCTCCTCCGGCGCGCGGGCGAGGAAGGCCTCGTTGCCGAGCTTGGCGGCGATGCCCTTCGCCTCCTTCGCCAGCTTGTCGATCGCCTTGGCGAGCCGGCCGCGCTCGGCCTCGATGTCGATCACCTCGGCGAGCGGCAGGCAGAAGCTCGCGCCCTGAACGGTCAGCGTCACCGCGCCCTTCGGCGCCTCGGCTGCCGTCTCGAACCGCTCGACGCGGGCGAGTCGGGCAACGAGGGCGCGGTTCGTCTCCAGCGCCGCCTGCTGGGCCGGTGTGATCGCGAGGGTGACCAGCGTCACCTTCGCGCCCGCGGGGACGTGCATCTGCGCCCGGACCGAGCGGATCTCGTCGATGAGGCCGGTGACCCAGCCCATCTCGCCGTCCGCGGCGGGGTCGATCAGCGCCTCGCCATGGTCCGGCCAGGGCGCGTGGCAGAGGAGGCCCGGCCGGGCGCCCGTCTCGGCCCAGAGGCTTTCGGTGACGAACGGCATGAAGGGATGCATCAGCAGGAGGCACTGGTCGAGCACCCAGGCCATCGTCGCCCGCGTCTCGTCCGCCGTGGCGGCGTCCTGGAGCAGGGGCTTCGCCAGCTCGACATACCAGTCGCAGACCTTGCCCCAGACGTGGGCATAGAGCGCGGCCGCGGCCTCGTTGAACCTGTAGGCGGTCAGGGCGGCGTCGAGCGTCACCCGGGCGCGGGCCGTCTCGCCGACGATCCACTTGTTGGCGGTCAGCGTCACGGCGGCCGGATCGAAGGCCGGGTCGGGGCGGCAGCCGTTCATCTCGGCAAAGCGGGCGGCGTTCCAGAGCTTGGTGCCGAAGTTGCGGTAGCCGGCGATCCGGTCGCGGCTGAGCTTGAGGTCGCGCCCCATGACCGCCATGGCGGCCAGCGTGAAGCGCACCGCGTCCGCGCCGAACTCGTCGATCAGCTCCAGCGGGTCGAGGATGTTTCCGAGGCTCTTCGACATCTTCTTGCCCTTCTCGTCGCGGACGAGCGGGTGGACGTAGACGTCGCGGAACGGCACCTCGCCGGAGAGCTCCAGCTGCATCATCATCATCCGGGCGACCCAGAAGAACAGGATGTCGAAGCCGGTGACGAGGACCGAGGTCGGGTAGTAGCGGGCGAGCTCCGGCGTCGCTTCCGGCCAGCCGAGGGTGCCGAGCGGCCAGATGCCGGACGAGAACCAGGTGTCGAGCACGTCCGGGTCGCGCCGGAGGGTGATGAAGGTCGTCCCCGGCTCCTCGGCGAACTCGTGCGCCTCGTCGTCGGACTCGCCCTCGAAGCGGACGATGACCCGCTTGCCGATGCGCGCGCGATACCAGTTCTCGGCGTCCTCGCGTACCGCGTCCTCGCCGGTCCCGCAGAAGGCGCGGAGCCAGCGGCCATGCTCCTCGAAGACGTGCGGCTCGTCCGGCGCGGCCTGCCCGTTCAGCCGGGGGCCGTGCAGCATCGCGCCGTCCGGGCCGACATAGTCGCCGTACCAGACCGGGATCTGGTGGCCCCACCAGAGCTGGCGCGAGATGCACCAGGGCTCGATGTTCTCCAGCCAGTGGGCGTAGATCTTCTCCTGGTTCTCCGGCAGGATCCGGGTGCGGCCGTCGCGCACCGCGGCGAGCGCCGGGCCGGCGAGCCGGCCGGCGTCGACGTACCACTGGTCGGTCAGGAACGGCTCGATCGCCACCTTGGACCGGTCGCCGTGCGGCACGACATGCGTCTCCTCGTCGACGCCGTCGAGCCACTCCTGCCGCTCGGCGATGGTGAGGACGACGTCGCGGGCCTCGTAGCGGTCGAGCCCGTCGAGCCCGTCGAGATCCTCGGACGGCTTTGCCCCCTCCCAGAAGGCGGTGTTGCCGCGGAGCGCGATCCGCGCCCGGCTGTCCATGACGTTGATCGCCGCGAGGCCGGCGCGCCGCCCGACCTCCCAGTCGTTGAAGTCGTGCGCCGGGGTGATCTTGACCGCGCCGGTGCCCTTCTCCGGGTCGGCATGCTCGTCGGCGACGATCGGGATCGAGCGGCCGACCAGCGGCAGGCGCACGGTCTTGCCGATGAGGTGGCGGTAGCGCGGGTCCTCGGGGTGGACCGCGACGCCGGTGTCGCCCAGCATCGTCTCCGGCCGGGTGGTGGCGACGACGAGATAGTCGCGCTTCTCGGTCTCCGTCGGCCTGCCGTCCTCGTCGAAGGCCACCGGATGCTCGTAGGTCGCGCCGCCCTCCAGCGGATAGCGCAGGCGCCAGAGGTGGCCCTTCGCCTCGATCTGCTCGACTTCGAGGTCCGAGATCGCCGTCTCGAAGTGCGGGTCCCAGTTGACGAGCCGCTTGCCGCGGTAGATGAGCCCGCGCTCGTAGAAGTCGACGAAGACCTTGAGCACCGCGTCGTGGAAGCCCTCGTCCATGGTGAAGCGGTTGCGCGAAAGGTCGAAGCTGTCGCCGAGGCGCTTGCACTGTTCGAGGATGGTGCCGCCCGACTGTTCCTTCCACTCCCAGACCTTCGCGACGAACGCCTCGCGGCCCATGTCGCGGCGCGAGACGTTGCCGGTGCGGGCGAGCTCGCGCTCGACCACCATCTGCGTCGCGATGCCGGCATGGTCGAGACCAGGCTGCCACAGCACGTCCTCGCCCTGCATCCGGTGCCAGCGCGTCAGGATGTCCATCAGCGTGTGATTGAAGGCATGGCCCATGTGCAGGCTGCCGGTGACGTTCGGCGGCGGCAGGAGGATCGAGAAGGCCGGCGCGCCCGGCCTTGCGTTGGCCCCGGCGCGGAAGGCGCCCGCTGCTTCCCAGGCCGCGCTGACGGCAGGCTCGGCAATCCGGGCGTCGAAGGTCTTTTCCATCGGCATCGGGCGTTTTCCGTGAGGCGGTCGTGAAAGCCCGCTCCTTAACGCCCCGTGCCGGGGAGGGGAAGGCCCGTTGCCCGGATCAGCCTGCCCGCCGCCGTCCCGCGACCGCCAGCGCCGCAAAGCCCGCCAGCGCCAGCCCGATCGCGGTCGGGAGCGGCACCGGTGCGATCGGGGTTGGCGTGCCGACGACGATGGCAACCGACCCATCCGTATAGTGGCCCTGGAAGGCGATCTGTCCCTGGTCGTTGAATCCGAGCCCATGGAAGGACTGCAGCAGTCGCGTTTCGCCGGCGAGGTCCATTGTCAGAAAGTCACGCAGGACGAGGCTGAGGCTTCCATCGGCGCCGGCGAGGTAGGCGGCGTGCCCCTGCGAGCGTGGAAACCCGTCATATGTCACCCACACCTCGATCAACGCGTCGCCGGCAGCATTTGGACTGACGGGCGTGCCAAACGCAGCGATGGTGGCGGCGGCATAGCCGGGCGCCGCCACCCCGGTCATGAGGAGCGGATCCCAGCTTCCTTGCGTGATCCGGTAGAGGATCGCGCCGTCGGCGACCTCGGTTGCGGGATCGACAAGCGACGCGGACAGCAGGAACTCCCCTGCCTCGCCCAGCACGCCGCCAACCGGCCCGAGGGTCCGGCCCGCCACCCCGGGGGCAGCGCCGCCGGAATGCGCGACGAGCGTCATGCCGGAGGCATCGCGCAAGAAGACTGCCGACGTGTGGTCGGAGAGGCCCGACGAGATGAGAAGTTCATCGGCGTTGTTCAGGCTGGCGTCGGCAGGATCGCCACCGACGACCACTTTCCCGATCGCGCCGTTCACTTCCTCATAGAGAGCGGACGCGTCGTAGTAGGCGCCCGGGTAATCGAGGAGCGTGCCGAGCACGAGTGTTCCCTTGTCGTTCAGGGCCATCAGGCCCAGCGGCCCGAGTCTTGCGTCCGCACGGTCCGGAACCGCGTCCCCCCGGCGCGCCGCAACCCTGAGGCTGCCAGCCTCTGCGACGAGGATGCCCGAATCATAGGGGCCGCGGACTCCGGGGCCGGCAAACTCCGCGGCAAAGGCAATGGTCCCGTGATTGTTCAACTGCACGCCGACAATGGCGTCACCGAGCATCACCCCGCCGGCGTTGGGAACGACGTCGCCCTCCCGCGCGACGACCGTGCTGCCCGACGGCGTGGCCCGCATCAGCAGGGTGTCGTTCGCGGACGTGGTTGCGCCCCCGGAAACGCCTGCGCCGTACGCGACGTTGCCCGTGTCGTCGAGCCCGCCGGCGTATTCGAGGCGCTGATAGACCGCGCCGCCGGTACCGGGGGCCGTATCGCCGGTCATCGCGACCGCTCGGAAATCATACCTCAATGTCGCAGAAAGAACCGGCGTCCCCGACGCAAGCAGGACCGCCGCGATCGCAATCGCACCCCGTGCCATTCTGGCTCCCCCCAAAGCCCGGTTATTTGACCAGCATAGCATGAATTGGGGAAGCGGCGAAGAATCCGCCGGCCGCGGAAAAGAAAAACGGGGGGCGCGAGGCCCCCCGTTCCGTCCCTGAACCCTATCGGTTCAGATCACATCATGCCGTCCATGCCGCCCATGCCGCCCGGCATGCCGCCGCCGGCCGCAGCCTTCGGCTCCGGCTTGTCGGCGATCATCGCCTCGGTGGTGATGAGCAGGCCGGCAACCGAGGCGGCGTCCTGCAGCGCCGTGCGCACGACCTTGGCCGGGTCGATCACGCCGAACTTGAACATGTCGCCATATTCCTCGGTCTGGGCATTGAAGCCGAAGGCCGGGTCGCTCGACTCGATGACCTTGCCCGCGACCACGGCGCCGTCGACGCCCGCGTTCTCGGCGATCTGCCGCAGCGGTGACTGCAGCGCGCGGCGGACGATGGCGATGCCGGCGTTCTGGTCGGGGTTGGCGCCGGTCAGGCCGTCGAGCTTCTTCGAGGCCTGGACGAGGGCGACACCGCCGCCGACCACGACGCCTTCCTGCACCGCGGCGCGGGTGGCGTTCAGCGCGTCATCGACGCGGTCCTTGCGCTCCTTCACCTCGACCTCGGAGGCGCCGCCGACGCGGATCACCGCGACGCCGCCGGCGAGCTTTGCCAGCCGCTCCTGCAGCTTCTCCTTGTCGTAGTCGGAGGTCGTCTCCTCGATCTGCTGGCGGATCTGGGCGACGCGGGCCTCGATCTCGGCCTTCTCGCCATTGCCGTCGACGATCGTGGTCTCGTCCTTGGTGATGGTGATCTTGCGCGAGCGGCCGAGCATGTCGAGACCGACATTCTCCAGCTTCATGCCGAGATCCTCGGAGATGACCTGGCCGCCGGTCAGGATCGCGATGTCCTGCAGCATGGCCTTGCGGCGGTCACCGAAGCCCGGCGCCTTGACGGCGGCGATCTTCAGGCCACCGCGCAGCTTGTTGACGACGAGGGTCGCCAGCGCCTCGCCGTCGACGTCCTCGGCGACGATCAGCAGCGGCTTGCCCGACTGGATGACCGACTCCAGCAGCGGCACCATCGGCTGCAGCGACGAGAGCTTCTTCTCGTGCAGCAGGATGAGCGCGTCCTCGAGCTCGGCGATCATCTTGTCGGCGTTGGTGATGAAGTAGGGCGAGAGGTAGCCGCGGTCGAACTGCATGCCCTCGACGACCTCGGTCTCGGTCTCGAAGCCCTTGTTCTCCTCGACGGTGATGACACCCTCGTTGCCGACCTTCTGCATCGCGTCGGCGATCTGCCGGCCGATCTCGGTCTCGCCGTTGGCGGAGATGGTGCCGACCTGCGCGACCTCGTCGGAACCCGACACGGTGCGGGCCTGGCCCTTGATCGCCTCGACGACGGTGGTGACGGCGAGGTCGATGCCGCGCTTCAGGTCCATCGGGTTCATGCCGGCCGCGACCGACTTCATGCCTTCGCGGACGATCGCCTGGGCGAGCACGGTGGCGGTGGTGGTGCCGTCGCCGGCCTCGTCGTTGGTGCGCGAAGCGACTTCGCGGACCATCTGCGCGCCCATGTTCTCGAACTTGTCCTCAAGCTCGATTTCCTTGGCGACGGTGACGCCGTCCTTGGTGATGCGCGGCGCGCCGAACGACTTGTCGATGACGACGTTGCGGCCCTTGGGGCCGAGGGTCACCTTCACGGCGTCGGCCAGAAGGTCCACGCCCTTCAGCATCCGGTTGCGCGCGTCGGTGTCGAATTTGAGCTGCTTGGCGCCCATGGATTAACTCCTCAAATCTCGGGTTCGGTCAGGCGGCAGGGCGCGCGCTCAGGCGGCCTTGGCCTTGGAGGCGCCTTCGGTGATGATGCCGAGGATGTCGCTCTCCTTCATGATGAGCAGGTCCTCGCCGTCGATCTTGACCTCGGTGCCCGACCACTTGCCGAACAGGATGCGGTCGCCGGCCTTGACGGTCATGGCGATGAGCTCGCCCGAGTCCTTGCGGGCACCCTCGCCGACGGCGACGACCTCGCCCTCGGAGGGCTTTTCCTTGGCAGTGTCGGGGATGATCAGTCCGCCCTTCGTCTTCTCCTCGCCTTCGATGCGGCGAACGACCACACGGTCGTGAAGCGGGGTGAATTGCATCGGGATCGCTCCTTGGTTCGCGTTCCAGTCTTGCGGTGGCCTGGTCCGGTCCTGGGGTCCGGTCTTAGCACTCGCCACCGATGAGTGCTAACGCGCCGCTGAGGTATTGAGCGGGCCGCGCCCTGTCAAGAGGCCGGGTCGCCGCTTTCGGCAAATCCGGGCAGGTCGGGACTGGCCGGGTTCCAGCTCAGCCGGTGCGAAAGCCAGACCTCCATCCACGGCGGTGCCGCCTCGGGGTCGTCGAGGCTGGCGAGCGTGACGTCGATCGTCCGTCCGGGGCTGCTGGTATAGGTGAGGCTGGTCCCGCAGGTGGCGCAGAAGCCGCGCGTCACGCCGGGCGAGGAGGCGTAGGTGGCAAGCCCCCCGCGCTCCAGCCGGAAGTCCGCGTCCGCGACGGTCAGCCAGCCGACGCTCTCCGCGCCGGCCGCGCGCCGGCAGGTCGCACAGTGGCAGATGCCGCTGTGCAGCAGCGGACCCTCGAGGCGATACCGGATCGCGCCGCAGAGGCAGCCTCCGGCAAGGGACACGGACCTGGCCATGGCGGGGACCTAGTCGTCCCCGCGCGCCACCGCAAGGCTTTGCCCTCGCCCCGCAAATCGGATAGGCGCGAAGCGGCAACGGGCAGGGGACGGCATGACGACGATCATCACCGATCTGGCGGAGCTGCAGGGATATACCGCGCTCTACTGCGACCTCTGGGGCTGCCTGCACGATGGCGTCCGGGTGTTTCCGGCTGCGGTTGCCGCACTGCAGCAATTCCGGGCGCGGGGCGGGGTCGTCGTGCTCCTGACCAATTCGCCGCGGCCGGCGCGGGACGTCACGCGGCAGCTGGCCGCTCTCGGGGCGCCGTCCGACTGCTATGACCTCATCGTCTCGTCCGGGGACGCGGCGCAGGCGGCGATGGCCGCCGGGCAGTTCGGGCGGCTGGTCTACCATATCGGGCCGGCGCGCGACGCGGGCTTCTTCCTCGACGCGTCCGGCGCGCCCCTGCCCGTCGAGCGGGTGCCGCTGGAGGAGGCGGAGGGGATCGTCTGCACCGGCCTTTTCGATGACCGCAGCGAGACGCCGGACGACTATCGGGCGACCATCCTCTACGGCAAGACCAAGGGCCTGAAGCTGCTCTGCGCCAACCCCGACATCATCGTCGATGTCGGCGAGCAGCGCATCTACTGCGCCGGGGCGATCGCCCGGGCCTATGCCGAGGCGGGGGGGCGGAGCTACTATTTCGGCAAGCCGCACCCGCCGGTCTACGCGCTGGCGCGCGAGAAGCTGGCCGAGGTGACGGGCTTCGTGGTGCCGGCGGACGAGATCCTGTGCGTCGGCGACGGGATCGCCACCGACATTGCCGGCGCGATGGGCGAGAGCCTCGACGCGCTGTTCGTCACCGGCGGGCTCGCGGCGGCGCCGACCGGGACGAGCCCGGACGAGGGGCCGGATCCGGCGCGGCTGGCGGCATTCCTGAATGAATCAATGCTGGCGCCGCAGTTCGCGATCCCCTACCTGCGCTGACGCCGATCCCGGCGGGCGCTACCGCTTGCGCAGCCAGAGGCTGCCCTCGCCGCGCGGCGCTTCTCCCTCCGGGACGCTGTCGCGCCGCAGGGCCGGCAGCGCCGCCATCACCCGGTCGCGATGCACGGTCATCAGGTAGGAGTTGAACAGCAGGATCTCGTAGTTCGGGTTGTTCTGCAGGAAGGCCCGCAGCAGGAAAACCTCGTTCCAGGCAATCCCTTCCTCGACCCAGGCCCGCGGATATTCGAAGGGGTAGAAGATGTCGTGGACGTGCACGATGACGCCCGGCCGCAGCCTCGGCAGTACCGCAAACAGCAGGTGGTTCACGTCACTGCCGCTCTTCGAGACGTGGCTCGAATCGATGAACAGCACATCTCCCGCGTCCAGCCGGTCGAACACCTCCAGCGGCACGTCCTGAACCGGCCGCTCGATCAGGGAGGGCTGGTCGTCGGGCCGGAGCAGCCCGCGAAGGCGGTCGGGGTAGGGCTCGATGAACAGGCATTCGACCCGGTTGCCGAGGAACCGCTCGCTCGTGTCGAGCGCGAGGCAGGAGGAGAAGCCGGACCCGACCTCGATCAGCCGCGCCGGAGGCGAGTGCCGGAGCAGGCCGTAGAGCACCAGCGCGTCCATCCGCGTGAAATAGTCGTTGCGGAAGAAGAAGCGCAGATCCCCGCCGGACTCGTCCGGGAACGGCATCGCCTCCTGATAGGCCGCGAGCGCGTCGAGGAGGGCGAACTGCCCAGCGACGTTCAGGTCAATGTCGAGCACCGGAAGGTTCCGCTCCCGGTAGGCCACGGCCTCGTCGATGCGCGGAATCGGTGAATAATAGTGCCCGGGCGGATAGGGCCGGCGCAGCGCCGCAACCTCGGCGCGCAGGCTATCGCGCTCCGACAACAGCCGGCGCACCGGCGGAACCCGCCGACCTGCCTTGCGCAGCGTGCTGAGAATCACCCCCATGGCCGGACCTTACCACGCGATGGAGCGGCGGGCGTCGCCATGCGGCGGCGAAAAGTGTCGCAAGAATGTTACAACCTTTGCCGCCATCCCATCACAAAGTTGCGCAAGAAAGTTGCGTCGAGCCGAAGGGCGTGTTATTGCTGCAGTGCAACGAAAGAGGTGAAGGATGTACGCCCCGCTTCCCATTCCGCAGGCCGGCACGATCTGGATCGACGAGATCGAGACCGGGATGTCGCGCTCGATGGTCCGCACCATCGGCATGAGCGAGATCGAGGCGTTCGCGGCGGTATCGGGCGACTTCAACCCGGTGCATCTCGACGAGGACTATGCGCAGGAGACGGTGTTCGAGGGGCGCATCGCGCACGGGATGCTGACCGCCTCGATGATCTCCGCGGTCATCGGCGAGCATCTGCCGGGGCATGGCACCGTCTATCTCGGCCAGACCCTGCGCTTCCGCTCGCCGGTCCGGCCGGGCGAACGGGTTGAGGCGACGGTCGCGGTGCGCGAGATCGACCACGCGCGCCGGCGCGTCACGCTTGATTGCGCCTGCCGGGTGGGCGATAGGGTCGTCCTCGAAGGCGAGGCGCTGGTGCTGGCGCCGAGCCGCGGACGCGACTGACAGGCCAGGGACGGGGCGCGCGTCTCGTCCCGCACAAGGGACGGGATGCGGCGACTTCAGGACTATCGCGGCCTCGCGCCGCAGGACCGCGGCGCCGTCGTCGCCATGGGCAATTTCGACGGCGTGCATCTCGGCCACCAGACCGTTCTGGTGCTGGCGCATGCGGTGGCCGCGACGCTCGGCGCGCCGTTCGGCGTCATCACCTTCGAGCCGCACCCGCGCAGCTTCTTCGCGCCGGACGCGCCGGCCTTCCGGCTGATGACGGCGGATGCCCGCGCGCGGCGGATGGCCAAGCTCGGGGTCGAGCGGCTCTACGAACTGCCGTTCGGGCCGGAGCTGGCCGGGCTGGCGCCGGACGCGTTCGCCGTGGAGGTGCTGCGGGACGGGCTCGGGGTGCGGCATGTGGTGGTCGGCGCCGACTTCCGGTTCGGCAAGGGGCGGAGCGGCGACTGCGCGACGCTGTCGCGGGCGGGCGAAGCGGCGGGTTTCGGCGTCACCGAGGCGCCGCTGATGACCGGGCCGGCGGGCGGCGATTTCTCCTCGACCGCGATCCGCAACGCGCTTGCCGCGGGCGATCCGCGCGAGGCGGCGCGCATTCTCGGGCACTGGCACCGGATCGAAGGCGTGGTGCAGCATGGCGACAAGCGCGGGCGGCTGCTGGGATTTCCGACGGCGAACCTCCCGCTCGAGGGGCTGCACCTGCCGCGCTTCGGGGTCTATGCCGTGCTTGTCGACGTGCTGGACGGGCCGCACCGCGGGCGGTACCGCGGTGTCGCCTCGATCGGGGTCCGGCCGACCTTCGGCGAGAACCGGCCGAATCTTGAGGTCTATCTGCTCGACTTCGCGGGCGATCTCTATGGCGCGCCGCTGTCGGTGGCGCTCGTCGCCTTCCAGCGGCCGGAGATCGCGTTCGCCGACGTCGGGGCGCTGACGGCGCAGATGCACGAGGACGTGGCGGAAGCGCGGCGGCTGCTGGCGCCGGAGCTGCCGTGACCGGGACATGATCGAGCCATGATCGAAACCGGACGCCTGCTGCTGCGCCGCTGGCTGCCGCGCGACCGGGCGCCGTTCGCGGCACTGAACGCCGACCCGGCGGTGATGGAATTCTTCCCGCGGCTGCTGACCCGCGCCGAAAGCGATGCGCTGGTGCAGCGGCTGGAGGACCGGTGGACGTCCGACGGCATCGGCTTCGCCGTGGCGGAGCGGCGCGCGGACGGCGCGTTCGTCGGCATGGTCGGCCTGTCGCGGGTCCGCTTCGGGGAGCCCGGCCCGCTGGAGGGGGCGCTGGAGATCGGCTGGCGACTGCCGCGGGGCGCCTGGGGGCAGGGCTATGCCACCGAGGCGGCGGCGGGCTGGCTGGCGCATGGCTTCGGCGCGCTTGGCGCCGCGGAGATCGTCGCCTTCGCGGTGCCGGCCAACGCCCGTTCGCTGGCGGTGATGCGGCGGCTCGGGATGCGCCGCGACGAGAGCCGCAGCTTCGAGCATCCGTCGCTGCCGGAGGGCCACGCCCTGCGGCGGCACGTGCTGAGCGCGATCAGCGCGGAGGAATGGTCCACGGGACGCCCGTAGCGCCGCCAGCACATCCGCAGCCTCACGATATACATCGCCGGCGTGTGCGACTCCGGCGCAGATGTTTCCCGCCGGTGCTCTATCGAGATGTCGGCAGGACCGGTGCAACCGCCGACGCGAGAGGCCGGGAGAGGCGATCGTCGCAAGCGATCAAACCGATTGCGTGTGATGCAGCAGGCGTTGCCGGTCGCGGACGGCTTGGGAAAAGCCGCGCGACCGGCTTCTATCACGTCAGGCCGGGACCGCCTGGGGGCGGGAGGCGAGGACGCCGGCGGCGAGGCGGTTGAGGCGCCCGGCGTCGGGCGATCGGTCGGCGGCGTCGGCGATGCGCGCCCAGGCGGCGGCGTGGGCCAGCGCGCAGGTCCGGCGCATGAAGGCCTCCGCCTCGGCGGCCGGATCGTTGCTTGCGGCGACGCGCGCGGCTTCGGCCTCCCAGGCGCCGACCTCCCCGGCAAGCCCGTGGCCGCTGTCCCGGACGAAGGCGGCGAAGGCGCGGGCGCCGGCGCCGCCGTTCAGCGCGAGGCCGCGGGTGGCGAGGGTGCGGGCGTGGATGCCGTTCGTGCCCTCGTAGATCGAGCAGATCCGGACGTCGCGCCAGTTCTGCTCGGCGCGGTACTCGCGGAGATAGCCATAGCCACCCATCACCTGGATCGCGAGATCGGCCGCCCGGATGCCCGCCTCGGTGCCGAAATACTTGCAGAGCGGCGTCATGAACTCCACGAAGTCGGGCTGATCGTGCAGTTCCTGGGCGACGAGGGTGATGTGGGTGAGCGCACGGGCCCCGACCGCAAGGGTGTCGCACTCGTCGATCATCCGCGCGACGTCCGCGTGCTGGTCGATGGTGACGGGCTTGCCGTCCGCCCCCCGGCCCTGCCGGCGCTCGGCGGCGTAGCCGCGGGCGAGGTCGGCGGCGCGGGCAGCGTGGGCGACGCCCTGCAGCGCGACGTCGAGCCGCGCGTGGTTCATCATCGCGAACATCGCCTTGAGGCCGCCGCCCTCCTCGCCGACGAGCTCTGCCCGCGCGCCGTCGAAGGCGAGCTGGCAGGTCGGCGAGGCGTGCAGGCCGAGCTTCTCCTCGATGCGGGTGACGCTCACCGCGTTGCGGCTGCCGTCCGGCAGGTCGGCGAGGCAGGCGAAGAGGCTGAGGCCGCGGATGCCGGAATCGGCGGGGCCGCTGCGGGCGAGGACGAGGTGGAAGAGGCCCTCGCTCATGTCCTGGTCGCCGCCGGAGATGAAGATCTTCTCGCCGTCGATCCGCCAGCCGTCGCCGTCCCGCGTCGCGCGGGTGCGGATCGCCGAGAGGTCGGAGCCGGCGCCGGGCTCGGTCAGGCACATGGTCGAGAGCCAGCGGCCGTCGGCGAGCGGCGGGATGAAGGCGTCCTTCTGCGCCTCGGAGCCGAAGCGCAGAAGGGTCGCGACCGAGCCGGCGGCAAGCGACACGACCATCTGCATCGAATGGTTGGCGCCGGTGAAGATCTCGCTGACCCCGGCGAGGACGGCTTCGCCGAGCCCCTGGCCACCGTAGGCCTCGGGGACGGACAGGCTCTGCCAGCCGGCCTCGGCGAGCTCGCGGTAGAGCTCGGGGAAGCCGGCGGGCATCCGGACGCGGCCGTTCTCGAGCCGGCAGCCTTCGGCGTCGCCGGACTCGTCGAGAGGGGCGATGCGCCCCTCGGCGAAGGCGGCGAAGGCGCCGATCACCTCGCGGGCCGTGTCGTCGTCCCAGTCGGGAAGGCGGTCGGCGCGGGCGACCTCGCGGAGCGAGAAGAGGATGTCGTCAACAGGGGCGTGAAAGGCGGTCATTGGCGGGCCTCCGGCGCGGTACCCCGGATCTTCGATGCTGAAGGTCCGGTTGTCGCGCTGATTGTAGTGGGAAACATCGTGCCTGGTCTTCCGTGCGCGTGTGGAGGGCGGCTGGCGGGCGCCGCCCGCTCCGTCATCCGCCGTTCACCGGGATGACGCCGTCGGGGGTGATGTCGAAGGTCATCCCGTCCTCTCCGACCACCAGCGGCCCGTCGTAGGTCTCGCGGGTGAACGCCACGAGCTCCGCCTCGTTCGGCGCCGGATTCTCGGGGCTGCCGAACAGGACGATGTGCGAATAGACGGCGAGGTCGGGGTGGACCTGGGTGAAGACCTGTCCGGCCTCCTGCGGCGTGGTGTGGTGCTCGATGATCGCGCGGCCGACCGGGCTCTCGATCATCTTCGGGTGCGGGACGATGACCTCGTGGATCAGCAGATCGACCCCCTCCGCTGCCTTGACCAGGTTCTCGTCGTAGCGCGTGTCGCCGGAGATCAGCACCGAGCGGCCGTCATAGTCGACGCGGTAGCCGAACGCCGGCTTGATGAGGTCGCCGTGGTTGACCGCGAAGGCGGTCACCCTGACCCCGTCCCTGTCGTAGACGACGCCGTTCGCGGCGAACTCGTCGACCGTCACCGCGATGCCCTCGGGCGACAGGCCCTCGTCGGCCTCGCGGATCGAGATGTCGGCAGCGTAGGCTTCCTGGAGATGCTCCATCAGCGACGCGATGCCGGTCGGGCCGACGACGTGGAACGGCTCCTTGCGCTGGCCGAAGGAGGTACCGATCCAGCCGGAGAGCCAGAGGTCGGGGATGCCGATCGTGTGGTCGGAATGGAAGTGGGTGATGAACAGCGCGTCCACCGCGCCGAGGCGGACGCCATGCTCGTAGAGCCGGATCGTCGCGCCCCGCCCGGCGTCGAAGACCAGCGTCTGGCCGCCGGCCTCGACCAGCGTCGACATGCCGAACCGGTTCGGCAGCGGGCGCGGCGAGCCGGTCCCGAGCAGCGTGACCGAGAAGTCGCTGTCGGCGGCGGCGAACTGCGGGATGGCGACGCCGGCGAGAAGGGCGGCGACGAGGGCAAGCGTCTTCATGGCGGGTTTCCTCCTTGCGCGCCCGGTCGGCGCGGCTGTTGACGGGAGCAGTCAGGGCCTTCCGCGTGCCGGCGGGACTGCCGGCGCGCTTCGGATCGCCGCCGCGGTCGCGGGCGACCTGCGGCGCCGGCGGGCGGGCGCCCGGCACCCGGGGTACGGGTCAGCCGGTCACGCCGAGCAGGCGCATGGCGTTGTCCTTGAGGATCAGCGGGCGGACCTCGTCGCGGAAGTCGGCCTTGTCGAAGGCGTCGAGCCACTTCTCCGGCGCGATCATCGGCCAGTCCGAGCCGAAGAGCATCTTCTTCTTCAGCATCGTGTTGGCGTACTGGACGAGGATCTTCGGGAAGTATTTCGGCGACCAGCCCGAGAGGTCGATGTAGACGTTGGGCTTATGCTGGGCGACCGAGAGCGCCTCCTCCTGCCAGGGGAAGGAAGGATGGGCGAGAATGATCGGCATGTCGGGGAAATCGACCGCGACGTCGTCCATGTACATCGGGTTCGAGTACTTGAGCCGCATGCCGTTGCCGCCCTTCATCCCCGAGCCGACGCCGGTCTGGCCGGTGTGGAACAGCGCCGGCTTGCCGGTCTCGGCGATCGCCTCGTAGAGCGGATAGGCGAGGCGGTCGTTGGGGTAGAAGCCCTGCATCGTCGGGTGGAACTTGAAGCCCTGCACCCCGAAATGCTCGACGAGGCGGCGCGCCTCGCGGGCGCCGGCCTTGCCCTTGTGCGGGTCGATCGAGGCGAAGGGGATGAGGACGTCGGAATTGGCGGCGGCCGCCTCGGCGATCGCCTCGTTGTCGTAGCGGCGGTAGCCGGTCTCGCTCTCGCTGTCGACGTGGAAGATCACCGCCGCGATGTTCTTGTCGCGGTAGTGGGCGGCGGTCTGCTCGATGGTCGGCGGGTGCGACCACGGAGCGCCGAAGTATTTCGCCATCGTCGACTGGAGGTCGTCGTAGCCGTCGTCGGCGTGGCAGCCGCAGGGCTCCTCGGCGTGGGTGTGGAAGTCGATCGCGCGGACGGATGCAAAGTCGACCATGTTTCTTTCCTCCCTCAGACGCGGATCAGCGCCGGGTCTTCGTTGTCGTAGAGCCGCTCCAGCAGGTCGGCGCGGCGGGTCAGGATCTTCTTGATGTTGAGCGAGCCCTTGTCGGTGATCTCGGCGTCCTGGAGCGACGGCGGCTCGGCGAGGATCAGGGCGCGGGTGACGCGCTTGGCCGAACCGGAGACGTGGGCGTTCATCGAGCGCAGCCCGGCCTCGATGCGCGCCATGGCGTGCTCGTCGGTGACGGCGCCGCGGGTGGTGTTGCCCGGCTCGGCGATGCCGGGGACCGGGAAGATGAAGAGGCCGACCTCGCCGCGGTCGTGGCCGCAGATCACCACGTCCTGCGCGAGGCCCGCAAGTTCGGCCAGCGCGTTCATGCGGAGCGTGCCGGCCTGCACCCACGTGCCGGTCTCGAGCTTGAAGTCCTCCGAGACGCGGCCGTCGAAGATCAGGCCCTGCGCCGGATCTTCCGGGTCGACGAAACGCACGGCGTCGCCGGTGATGAAGTAGCCCTCCTCGTCGAAGGCGGCGGCGGTGCGCTCGGCGTCGTTGTAGTAGCCCGGCATGACGTTCGGGCCCTTGACGCGGATCTCGCAGCGCATGTCGTCGTCGGGGATCAGCTTGACGGTGACGCCGGGCATCGGCACGCCGATGACGCCAGAGCGGCCGATCGGCTCGTGGACGATGACGCAGGCCGGGGCGGTCTCGGTCAGGCCCCAGCTCGAGATCATCAGCGGCAGGCCGCCGCGGGCGTCGAAGCAGAAGCGCTCGAGTGCCTCCCAGACGTTCTGCGGCAGCGAGGCGCCGGCATAGAACAGCAGCTGCTGCTCCTTCAGGATGTGGCGGGCGCGGGCCGGATCCTTCGTGAGCGCATCGACCATCATTCCCCAGCCGACCGGCACGTTGAAGGCGAGCGTGCCGGGGCGGTCGGTGCGGTTCTGGAGCGTGGTCGCGAAGGCGCGGCCGGTGGGCTTGCCCGAGTCGATGGTGAGCGTGCCGCCGTTCGCCAGCATCATGTTGACGTTGTGGCTGCCGCCGAAGACGTGGTTCCAGGGCAGCCAGTCGGTGATGCGCGGCGTATGGTCCCTGAGGAACGGCAGCACCGCCGACAGCTGGGCCTGGTTGACGCACATCATCCGGTGGGTGGTGAGGACGCCCTTGGGGTCGGAGCTGGAGCCGGAGGTGAAGAGGATCTTGGCGAGGCTGTCCGGGCCGAGCGCGGCGTGCACCGCGTCGATGTCGACCGAGGGGTCGCCCTTCAGGAGCTCGGAGAAGGCGGTGACCGGGCGGGAGACCTCGCCGTGCGAGGCGACAATCTCGACCCCGTCGAGTTCCGGCAGGGCGAGCGCCGAGGCGTAGCGCGTCGCGTCGTCGACGAAGGCCAGCTTCGGCTTCACCTTGTCGAGGACGTAAGTCAGCCGGCCATGCGCCTCGGAGATGAGGGCATACTGCTCGGCGAGCGGCACGACCGGAACGCCGGCATACTGGGCAGCAAGCGACAGCACGAGGTGGTCGAGGCCGTTGCCGGACATGACGACGATGGTGTCGTCCTGCCCGAGCCCGCGGCCCGCCAGCGCGGAGGCCACGGCGCGCACCTGCTCGAGAAGCTCGGCGTAGGTGAGGTTGCGCCAGCCCGGGCCGGTGAGCGGGCGCTCGGAGACGGCGACCCGGTAGGGTGCCTTCTCCGCCCACTCGTGGAGCCAGTCGCCGGTGGTGTTGGCGACCGGCCCGATCGGGTAGCCGGACGTCAAGAGGATCGTCCCGTCCGGCCGGTCCTCACGCGTGACCCTGTGCGGCAGGTAGCGGGTCAGGGTGTGTTTGCGCGCCCAATCGGCGCGGGCTGCGGTGCCGGTCGGGGCGACCGGGATCTCGAGCGTCATATCCTCCCCCATGATCGGGCTCCCTTCAGCGGAACTTGGGTTGGCGCTTCTCGAGGAAGGCCTTGAGGCCCTCCTCGGCATCCGGCGTCGTCTGGACGAGCGCGGCGGCGAGGCTCTCGGTGAAGAGGCCGTCGGCGCGCGACATGTCGTTGATGCGGCTCAGCGCCTGCACCATGAAGTAGTTGGAGAGCGGCGCGTTCTCGGCGACCGTCGCCGCGAGCTTGCGGGCGAGCGGCAGGGCCTCGCCCTCGCCGACGGCGTAGTGGGTGAGGCCGAGGCGAAGGCCCTCCTCGGCGTTGTACTTGCGGCCGGTGAGCATCATCTCGACCATTCGGTCCGGGCCGAGGATGCGGCCGACGCGCACGGTGGCGCCGCCCCCGACGAAGATGCCGCGCCGGCCTTCGGGAAGCTGGAAGATGACCGACGGTTCGGCGATGCGGACGTGGGTCGCCGCCGCCATCTCCAGCCCGCCGCCGATCACCGCGCCGGTCATGGCGCTGACCGTGACCGGGCCGCCGAACTGGATCATGTCCATGACGCGATGCCAGTTGCGCGAGTGGTAGATGCCCTCCTCGGCCGAGCGCGCGACGTGCTCGGCGAGATCGAGCCCGGAGCAGTAGTGGCCGCCGCGGCCATGCAGGACCACGACCCGGACGGTCTTTGGCAGGCTGGCGTAGAAGGCCTCGACCTCGGCGAGCAGGCCGTCGGACATCGCGTTGCGCTTGTCCTCGCGGATCAGCTCCAGTTCGGCGATCAGGCCGTCGACGCGGCCCTCGGTGTACGTGCCCTTGGTCATTTCTTCCCTCATTTCGGTGCCAGGCGGACGGCGCTGTCGATACGGATCACCTCGCCGTTCAGGATCGGGTTCTCGACGATCTGCTGGACGAGCATGGCGAACTCGTCAGGCAGGCCGAGGCGCGACGGGAACGGCAGGCTCGCCGCCAGCGCCGCGCGCGCGTCTGGCGGCAGGCCGGCCGACATCGCCGTCTCGAAGAGTCCGGGCGCGATCGTCATCACCCGGATCCCGAAGCGGGCGAGTTCGCGCGCCGCCGGCAGGGTCAGGGAGGCGACGCCGCCCTTCGAGGCGGCATAGGCGGCCTGGCCGATCTGGCCGTCCTGGTACGCGACCGAAGCGGTGTTCACGATCACTCCGCGGGCGCCG
>JBGALW010000057.1:0-20181 GCA_044223585.1 Amaricoccus sp. | reverse complement strand
CGATCAACGCCACCGCGCTGGTCGGTCACGGCTTCGGCGCCGACGAGATCGCCAAGATCGAGGCGGCGCTGCCGACCGCCTTCGACATCCGCTTCGTCTTCAACCAGTGGACGCTGGGCGAGGACTTCTGCACCGGCGTGCTCGGCATCCCGGCGGAGAAGCTGCGCGATCCGTCCTTCGACCTGCTGCGGCATCTCGGCTTCACCCGCGCCCAGGTCGATGCGGCCAACGCGTATGTCTGCGGCACGATGACGCTCGAAGGCGCGCCACACCTGAAGCCGGAGCATCTGGCGGTGTTCGACTGCGCCAATCCCTGCGGCAAGACCGGCACGCGGTATCTCTCGGTCGAGAGCCACATCCGCATGATGGCCGCGGCGCAGAGCTTCGTCTCCGGCGCCATCTCCAAGACCATCAACATGCCGAACGACGCCACGATCGGCGACTGCAAGGCGGCCTACGAGCTCAGCTGGTCGCTGGGCGTCAAGGCGAACGCGCTCTACCGCGACGGGTCCAAGCTCAGCCAGCCGCTCAGCGCCGCGCTGATCGAGGACGACGAGACGCTGGAGGAGGTGCTGACCGAGGCCGCGCCCGCCGAGCGGGTGACGGTGCTGGCCGAGCGGATCGTCGAGAAGGTCATCGTCAAGGAGATCGAGAAGGCCAACCGCCAGCGCCTGCCGGAGCGCCGCAAGGGCTACACCCAGAAGGCGATCGTCGGCGGGCACAAGGTGTACCTGCGCACCGGCGAATATGCCGACGGCTCGCTCGGCGAGATCTTCATCGACATGCACAAGGAGGGCGCGGCCTTCCGGGCGATGATGAACAACTTCGCCATCGCTGTCAGCGTCGGCCTGCAATACGGTGTTCCGCTTGAGGAATTCGTCGAGGCCTTCACCTTCACCCGGTTCGAGCCGGCAGGGATGGTGCAGGGCAATGACTCGATCAAGAACGCGACGTCGATCCTCGACTACATCTTCCGCGAGCTGGCGGTCAGCTACCTCGACCGCACCGACCTCGCGCATGTGAAGCCGGCGGGCGAGAGCTTCGACACCATCGGCGGCGGCGAGGCGGAACAGCCGCGGCTGGCCGAGGGCGAGGTCGCGAGCACGACGCAGAACTCGATCGCGGTCATCAAGCAGATCTCGTCCACCGGCTACCTGCGCAAGCGGCTGCCGCAGGAACTGATGGTGCTGCAGGGCGGCGCGGGGGTGTCCGGCACGCTGGAGCTCGGCGTCCTCTCCGGCCTCGCGGTGCGCACCGGCACCGAGACGGCGATCGACGCGCGGGCCAAGGCGCGGATGCAGGGCTACGAAGGCGACCCGTGCGGCGAGTGCGGGAACTTCACGCTCGTCCGCAACGGCACCTGCATGAAGTGCAACACCTGCGGCGGCACCAGCGGCTGCAGCTGAGGGAACCCGGGGGGGTGCGGCGCGGAACCGGTCGAGCAGGACCAGCCTTCGAAGTGCCCGCAGCAAACGACGGGAGGGGCCACCGGCCCCTCCCGCAGCGTTTCAGGGGGATCCCCGCCGGCGCGCCGGCCCAGGCCCGACGCGCGCCCGAAACCCTTCCGCGACCCTAGACAGAACCGTCAGTTTCGAAAGTGGCAAGCCGGATTCCAGCCGCGTTCCAGCCCGATTCCAGCCAGAAAAACGGCGGCCTTTCAGCAGCTTGCCCCACGCCTTTCACTCAGGTCGATTTTCAGCTTCCTGCGCCGTCCCCGAGCGTCACGTACCGCCCGCGATGGAACACCAGCGGCGCGAGGTCGGCCTGCACGATCCGCAGCACCTCGCCAACCACGATCAGGTGGTCGCCGCCGTCGTGCCCGGCGGAGTGGCGGCACTCGAACCGCGCGGTGCAGCCATCGAGCAGCGGCGCGTCGCCGAGCCCCCGGTCATAGGCGAGGCCGGTGAAGCCGTCCGACGCGGCCGAGAAGGCCTCGGCCAGCGGCAGCTGGTCGGCGCTGAGGACATGGACGGCAAAGAACGGCGCCCGCTCGAAGGCCGGGAAGCGCCGCGACCGCCGCGCCGGCGACCAGAGGACCAGCGGCGGCGCCAGCGAGACGCTGGCAAAGCTGTTGGCGGTGATGCCGAGCGGCCCGTCGGCGGTCATCGTCGTCACCACCGTGACTCCGGTCGCGAAGCACCCGAGCGCGTCCCGCAGTTTCCGTTCGTCGAAACCCGCCAACCCGTGGCCTCCCTTGCCGCCCGGAGGATCTAGCCGCTGACCCGGCGGAAGTCGATGCCGGCCTGCCGCAATCCCGGGGCGAGCGGCTGCTCGCAGATTCTGCCGTCAATTTAACCACCCGGCGGAAAAGCGCCGTACCGCGTCGCCTTAGGTTGAAATTCCCCCTACACAGCGGACCGTTACGGGCTTAGGTCTGTGTACAGGCTGGCGCGCGCCGGCAAGCTCGTACCGAGATCCGCCAATGTACCTGCCCGAGAACGACGCCCAGATGTTCGACATCCTGACCGAGCTCCGGGTCTATGCGGCCATGCACAAGCTGCCGCGGCTGGCGGAGCAGCTCGACGATGCGATGATGCTGCTGGTCGCCGAAGGGCGGCGCAGCAAGACGACGCAGCGGGTCAGCAACGCCGGCGGCGACGGGCACTGACCGGCGCTCACAGCCAGCCCTTGGTCTTGAACACCCAGTAGGACACTACCGCGGACGCGACCATGAGGCCGAGCGCCATCGGGTAGCCGACGGCCCAGTGCAGTTCGGGCATGTCCTCGAAGTTCATGCCGTAGATCGAGGCGACCAGCGTCGGCGGCAGGAAGATCACCGCCGCGACCGAGAAGATCTTGATGATCGCGTTCTGCTGGATCGAGATCATCCCGAGGGTCGCGTCGAGCAGGAAGTTCACCTTCTGGGCCAGGAACGTCGCGTGCTCGGACAGGAACCGCGTGTCGCGGCCGAGCGATTTCACGCGGGTGCGCAGGTCCTTGGGTGCCGCCTGGCCCTGGACCGCGCCATAGAAGGCGACGAGCCGCTCCAGCGTGACGAGGCCGGACAGGACGTGCGACAGCACGTCCCCCTGCCGCCCGACGCCGACCAGAACCGCCTGATAGTCCGGCGCCGCATTCCCGGTCATCGTCGCCCGACCGCGGAACACCTCGCGCGAGAGCTGGTCGATGTCGCGGCCGGTCAGCTCCAGCACGTCCGCAAGCCGTTCGATGATGGCGTCGAGCAGCGCCAGCAGCACCGTTTCGCCGTCGACGCATCCGACATCAACCCGTTCGGCCCGCTGAGGGAAGGTCTCGAAGGCGCGGATCGTGTCGTGGCGCACGGTGATGAGGCGCTGCCCGGCGAGGATGAAGGTGATCGGCACCGGCACCGGCTGGCCGGAGTCGGCGCGGGAGGGAATGATCGCCGTCATGAACACGGCCCCGCCGTCGAGGTAGAGGCGGCTCGAATCCTCGATCTCGGCCATCTCCTCGGGCGTCGGAACGTCGATGCCGACCAGCGCCTCCACCGCGTCCTCCTCGGCGCGGGTGGGGGATACGAGGTCGAACCAGGCGATCCCGGCGGCGTCCGCCAGCGGGTCGTCGACGGCGCGCAGGTGGCCGCCCCCGGCGGTGAACGCGCGGATCATGGTGTCGCCCACTGCCAGGGAACGGTGTAGCTGCCGAGGAGCGCCGCCACCTTCTCCGCCTCCGCCGCGTCCGGCTTCGGCGCGAGGTGTGCGGTGAGGCCGCGCTGCCGGTCCTCCACGACGGCGACGACGCGGGGAGAGCAGCCGGCCTCCTCGAGCGCCGCATTGAACACGCGGGCGATCGCGAGCCGCCGCAGGTCGGGCTTGAAGATCTTGCCGACCGCGGTCTTGGGCAGTTCCGGCAGCACCTCGACGTACTTGGGCACCGCCCCATGCTCGCCGATGTGGGATTTCGCGAAGGCGAGCAGGTCGGCGACGCTGGCCCCCGCGCCGCCGGTCAGTTCGACATAGGCGGCCGGGAGTTCGCCCGAGTGGGCGTCCGGCTGGCCGATCGCGCCGACAAACGCCACCGAGGGATGCTGCATCAGCGCGTCCTCGATCACCGACGGATCGATGTTGTGGCCACCGCGGATGATGAGGTCCTTGGACCGCCCGGTGATCCAGAGATAGCCCTCGGGGTCGAGCCGGCCGAGGTCGCCGGTGCGCAGATAGCCGGCTTCGGTCAGAACGCCGCGGTTGCGCGCCGGATCGGAGTATACATTGGGCTCCACGCCCGGGTTCTTCACGCAGATCTCGCCGACCTCGCCCGTGGCACAGGTCCTTAGGATGCGGCCATCGCCGTCGCAGTGCAGGATCTGGACGTCGGTATAGGGAAAGGGCAGGCCGACGCTGCCGATCCGGCGTTCACCGAAGGGAGGGTTCACGGCGACGAGGCAGGTCGCCTCGGTCATGCCGTAGCCTTCCATGACCTTGATTCCCGCCGCTTCCTCGAACCGGTGGAACAGTTCGACCGGCATCGCTGCCGACCCGCTGATCGCGAGGGTGAGGCTGGAGACGTCGGCATCGACCTTGCGCTGCATCAGCGCGGCGACGGCCGTCGGCACGGTGATGAGGAAGGTGACGCGGTGCCGCTCGATCAGCTTCCAGAAATGGTCCATCACCCCTTCGCCGCGATAGCCCTGCGGCGTCGGCATCACCATCGAGGCGCCCGACATCAGGCAGGACATCAGGATGGGATAGGCGGCAAAGACGTGGAACAGCGGCAGCGGGCACATGAGCACGTCCACCTCCGTGAAGATGTACGAGCTTCCGCACCAGCCGTTGTAGAGGATGCCGCTCGCCCGGTGCTGCGCCACCTTGGGCAGCCCGGTGGTGCCGCCGGTATGGAAGCGGGCGCACACCCGGTCGTCCAGCGTCTCGGCGAAGGTCAGCGCGTCGGCCGGCTCCGCGGCGACGGCGGTGGCGAAGTCGAGCACCCGCGCCTTGTGGCCGCGCACGGCCTTCGGACGGATCAGCGGTACGATCCACCGGAGCGGCGGCGCAAGGTAGGGGGCGAGGTTCACCTCCAGCAGCGTCTCGACGTTCGGCGCATGGGCGAGCGCCTCGGCGACCGTCGCGGCGAGGTCGCTCTTGGGGAAGGCGCCGAGGCTGACGAGCACGCGGGCGCGGGTCTCGCGCAGGATCATCCCCATCGTCTCGGGCGCCAGCAGCGGGTTGACCGGGCAGACGATCCCGGCCGTCGCGCCGCCGAGCAGCGTCAGCACCGCCTCCATGCCGTTCGGAAGGATGTAGGCGACGTTGTCGTCAGGCCCGATGCCGAGCCGCCGGAAAAGGTTCGCCGTCTGGGTGACGCGCGCCTTGAGCGTCCGCCAGTCGTAGGCGACCACCTTGTCGTGTGGCCCGGAACGCAGCTGGAAGGTCACGGCGGGACGGCCGGGGAAGCGGCCGGCGGTCTCGGCCAGCTGCTCGTACAGCGAACGCGCCGTCCAGCGGTCCTGCCACGGCATCTCCGCCTCGACCGCCTGCTTGTCGGCAAGCGTCGCGATCCTGATCATGCCTCCTCCCGGCGCCGGCTTTGTGCCTGCGATCATGGGTGCAGCCATCGCAGGGCACAAGGGTGGAGCGGGATGCGTTAAGAGCGGGTAAGCCTTCCGAATTCCCAAGGCATTGCCCGGCCGGACGAACGGACGGGCAATGCCCCGGTCTCAGGTGCGGTCCCGGGTGCCGAGCAGGCGCAGACGCAGCGCGTTCAGCTTGATGAAGCCGGCGGCATCCTTCTGGTCGTAGGCGCCCGCGTCCTCCTCGAAGGTGACGTGGCTCTCCGAATAGAGCGAGGCGGGGGACCAGCGGCCGGCGACGGTGGCGGACCCCTTGTAGAGCTTGACCCGCACGGTACCCTCGACCCGCTCCTGGCTCTTGTCGATCAGGGCCTGCAGCATCTCGCGCTCGGGGCTGAACCAGAAGCCGTTGTAGATGAGTTCCGCATAGCGCGGCATCAGCTCGTCCTTGAGGTGCGCGGCGCCGCGGTCGAGCGTGATCGACTCGATGCCGCGATGCGCCACCAGGAGGACGGTGCCGCCAGGCGTCTCATAGACCCCGCGCGACTTCATCCCGACGAAGCGGTTTTCCACGAGGTCGAGCCGACCGACGCCATTGGCGCCGCCGAGTTCGTTGAGCCGGGTCAGGAGCGTCGCCGGCGACATCCGTTCGCCGTCGATCGAGACGGCGTCGCCCTTCTCGAAGCCGATCTCGACGTAGGTCGGCGTGTCCGGCGCATCTTCCGGCGCGACGGTGCGCTGGTAGACGTAGGCAGGGGCTTCCTCGGCCGGATTCTCCAGCACCTTCCCTTCGGAGGAGGTGTGCAGGAGGTTCGCATCGACCGAGAAGGGCGCCTCGCCCCGCTTGTCCTTGGCAATGGGGATCTGATGCTGCTCGGCGAATTCCAGCAGCTTCGTGCGGCTGGTCAGATCCCAGAGCCGCCACGGGGCGATCACCTTGATCGCCGGGTTCAGCGCATAGGCCGACAGCTCGAACCGGACCTGGTCGTTGCCCTTGCCGGTCGCGCCGTGAGCCACGGCGTCCGCGCCGGTCGCCTCGGCAATCTCGACGAGGCGCTTGGAGATCAGCGGCCGGGCGATCGAGGTGCCGAGCAGGTAGACGCCTTCATACTGCGCATTCGCCCTGAACATCGGGAAGACGAAGTCGCGCACGAACTCCTCGCGCAGATCCTCGATGAAGATGTTGTCCGACTTCACCCCGAGCAGTTCGGCCTTCCTGCGCGCCGGCTCCAGCTCCTCGCCTTGGCCAAGATCGGCCGTGAACGTGACGACCTCGCAGCCATACTCGGTCTCGAGCCACTTCAGGATGATCGAGGTGTCGAGCCCGCCGGAATAGGCAAGGACGACCTTCTTCGGCGACGACATCGGCGGCTCTCCCCCAGGTTCCCGGACGCCCGCCCTCTAGGCGAGTTTCGGTCTGCCGGCAAGCGGAGGCGGCCGCCCTCAGTCGGGCAGCGCGTCGGGATAGGTCCGCCGCGGGACCCGTGCCCCCGCGCCGGGACCGGTTTCGAGCCCGAAGCCCCATTCCGCGACGATGGGCGCAAGGTCGGCGAGGCCGAGCGACCCGTGGCGCTCGACAACGAGCGTCGGGCGGCCGGCGGCATCCGGCTGACCGAGACGGTGAAAGGCAAGGATGGTCGTCGAGGTCGGGGCATGCAGCGGGAAGCGGGCGCGCGCCGCCGCTTCGTCGTGGTGGCGCAGCAGGATGAAGTCGGGCTCATGGCCGAAATCCGCCGCAAGGCCGCGCGCCCGCCAGTGCGCCGGCTCCTCGCCGCCGGTGGCGTGGCGTGAGCGGTTCGCCGAGGTGACGTACAGGAACCGGGTCCCGCCTGCGGCCATGGCGGCGTCGATGAGGGCGTTCGAGGGGCAGGCGGTGCCAGGGGCGATCAACTGGGTGGTACGGATGCCGCCGTCGCGGCTTGCGAGGTGGTCCGGGATGTGGCCCGCGGCGGGACCGCGGAACCCGAACGGGCCGATGGCGAACAGGCGGTCGATGAGGGCGACGACGGTCTCGGAATCGAGCCCTTCGGGCAGGCGGGCCCAGTCGAACAGCGTCGGGAAGTGCCGCCAGGTGGTGAGGATGCTGCCGACCTGGTGGGCCGGCCGGCCCTTCATCAGGTTCACCCGGCGGACCGTCACGGCATCGGGTCGGGACGCGATGGGGTAGAGATTGGCGAACGGCTGGCCGCAGATCGTTCCGGCGGCAATGGCGCCGGCGGTCCGGCAGATGTCGCCGTCAAGATCAATGAACATTTTCATAGGTCTGGCTTTCAAAAAGGTTGCCGGAAACGGCCGGTGCGTAAATCAGCCACAAGCGTACCACGACAGGCGCGAACCGATCAATTCTGGTGTCGCGGCCCGTCGTGGGAAGGAAGGCGAGGGGGTCAGCCGTCGAGCAGCGGGCGGGAGCCCTTGTGCTCGCGGGTCGCCGCAATGAAATCCTGGTCGATTGTCGGGAGAAGCTCGCCGTGGATGGTTGCCTCGAAGGCGCGCAGGCGCTTGTAGATCGAGGTCAGCTCGACGATCGACTGCCAGGACGTGATGAGATACTGGAAGGAACTGCGGACCTGATCGAAGGCGTTCAGGATCTGGTTCATCACCCCGAGCGTGATCGCGCCCGCAATGATCGTCGGGGCGAGCACGACGTAGGGAAATACGTTGTCGGTCTGGATGTAGAATATCCGGGCGACGTTGAAATACATGTAGTGGAAATACAGCCGGAAATAGTTCCGGCGCACGTTGGCGAACAGTTCCCTTACCGTCGGCGGGTCGGCGCGGTCGGGGTCGTCCTCGCCGTAGACCAGTTCCTTGCGGTAGGCCGCTTCGACCCGCTGGTTGCGGAATTCCAGCCCCGGCAGCTTGATGCCGACGAGCGCCAGCAGGCCGGTGCCGAAGGCCGACCAGAGCAGGCAGGCGGCGACCAGCGGATGCGGGATCGAGCCGAAGATCGGAATCTCGGTGACGTAGGCCGACAGGCCGATCAGGATCGGCGTGAACGCGATCAGCGTCATGATCGCGTCGAGCAGGCTGACGCCCAGCTGTTCCGTCGTGGCGGCAAATCGCATCGTATCGTCCTGAACACGCTGCGACGCGCCCTCGATCCGGCGGAGGCGCGGCCAGTGGCTCATGTAGTAGCCGTTCATCGCCGTGCGCCAGCGGAACACGTAGTGGCTGACGAAGAAGCGGGTCATGACCGCGACGGCGACGGCCACGAGGGCGATCTCCAGGAACGTCAGGATCTGGTGGTAGAACTCGCCGATCGTCACCGGCCGTGTCTTGCCGAGCGCGCTCTGGATCAGGTCGTAGAAGGGCCCGTACCAGGCGTTGATCGCGACCGAGACCTCGACCTGGAAATAGGTCACGAACAGGATCAGCGCCGAGCCGAGGATCGACCAGCGCCACCACGGGTGCGGCGCGACCGTCTGCCAGACGATCGTGAAGACGGCGACCGCAGCAATGAAATAGACGTAGAACCAGAGGAAAGGGCCGCTCCAGAAGCGTTCGACGCCAATAGGCAGGTCCCCGTCGAGCCCGAAGCCGAGCGTATCCCCGAGGCCGGCGCCGCCAAGGTACCAGCCGGCGACGCAGACCGCGGACCAGAGGACGACCGACCAGAAGAAGATCTTCGGAGGATTGGGGAAAAAGGAGACGAACACTGTGTCGATGCCTCGCTGGGGCGACCTCGGGGGGCCAGTTGGGGCAAAACCTGTGGGGAGTGCAACCGGCCGTTTTCGGGTGGTATCGGCGACGTGGAACCTCTCTAACATCGCACGTGCAGTCCTTGCACCAGTCTTGCGCTCGCCGGGCGCCCGGTGGACCGGCCCCGAACGACATTGACGACCCCGGCCAGCCCGCTGGCCCCCGCCGTCCGGCCGTGCTAACCGCGCGTCATGGATGGGGACGATCAGGACTTCACATCGGCGGTTGGCGAGGCCGCGGCGGCGCTGCGCGGGCTGTTCGAGCCGACGCCGTTGCAGCGGAACGACTACCTCTCGGCGAAGTACGGCGCCGACGTCTGGCTGAAGCGCGAGGACCTGAGCCCGGTCCGCTCCTACAAGCTCCGCGGCGCATTCAACGCCATGCGTCAGGTGCTCGCTGCGCGGCCGGAGGGGGCGCGGTTCGTCTGCGCCTCGGCGGGCAACCACGCGCAGGGCATGGCCTATGCCTGCCGGCATTTCGCCGTGCCGGGCGTGGTGTTCATGCCGGTGACGACGCCGCAGCAGAAGATCGACAAGACCCGGCAGTTCGGCGGCGCCTTCGTCGAGATCCGGCTGGTCGGCGACTATTTCGACGACACGTTGGCGGCGGCGCAGGCCTTCGCAGCGGCGGAGGCGGCGGCCTTCCTGCCGCCGTTCGACGATGCCGCGGTGATCGAGGGGCAGGCGACGTGCGGGCTTGAGGTGCTGGAGCAGCTCGGCCGGGCGCCGGATCTCGTGGTGATCCCGGTGGGCGGCGGCGGGCTGTCGAGCGGCCTCGTGCGGCTTCTGGCGGCCAGGGCGCCGGAGACCGGCGTGGTGCTGGTCGAGCCGGAGGGGGCTGCGAGCCTCCGGGCGGCGCTGGCGGCAGGGCGGCTGGTCACGCTGCCGAAGGTCGACAATTTCGTCGATGGCGCGGCGGTCGCGCGGATCGGGGACCTCAACTTCGTGACGCTCTCGCGGTTCGCGGTGGAGCAGGTGCGGCTGGCGCCCGAGAACCGGATCTGCGCGACGATGGTCGAGATGCTGAACATCGAGGGCATGGTGCTGGAGCCGGCCGGCGCGCTGGCGGTCGATGCGCTGCGCGACCTGCCGATCGCCGGCCGGACGGTGGTGGCGATCGTCTCGGGCGGCAATTTCGACTTCGAGCGGCTGCCGGACGTCAAGGAGCGGGCGCTGCGCTGGGAGGGCCGGAAGAAGTACTACATCCTCCAGCTGCCGCAGCGGCCGGGGGCGCTGCGGGACTTCCTCGACGTACTAGGGCCGGACGACGACATCTCGCGCTTCGAGTACCTGAAGAAGTCGGCGCGCAACTTCGGCTCGGTCCTGCTCGGCATCGAGAGCCGCAGCCGGGCGGATTTCGAGCGGCTGGAAGCGCGGATGGGCGCCGCGGGGTTCACCTGGCTCGACATCACCGAGGATACGGTGATCACCAGCCTGATCGTCTGAGGGGGCCATGAAGCTCAACACCATCGTCCACGGGGCGCCGACCGATGCACCGCCGCTCGTCATCGCGCACGGTCTGTTCGGCTCGGCGAAGAACTGGGGCGCGATCGGCAAGCGGCTGGCCCTGCACCGGCAGGTGGTCGCGGTCGACATGCGCAACCACGGCGACAGCCCGCGCAGTGCCGACCACGGCTACGAGGCAATGGCGGGTGATCTCGGCAGGGTGATTGCGGCGCACGGCGGGCAGGCGGACCTGCTCGGGCACTCGATGGGCGGCAAGGCGGCGATGGCGCTGGCGTTGACCGAGCCGGCGCGGGTCAGGCGGCTGGTCGTCGCCGACATGGCGCCGGTCGCCTACGGGCACAGCCAGATCGGCTACGTGCAGGCGATGCAGTCGGTCGACCTCGGCCGGGTGACGCGGCGGGCGCAGGCGGATGCGGCGCTGGCCGCGGTGGTGCCGGCGCCGGCGCTGCGGGCGTTCTTCCTGCAGAGCCTGACGGTCGGCGACACCGGCGCCTCGTGGAAACTGGCGCTCGACACGCTCGGCGCCGAGATGCCGCGGATCATGGACTTCCCGGCGTTCGGCGGTGCCTTCGACGGACCGGCGCTGTTCCTGACCGGGGCGGACTCGGACTATGTGAAGGCGGCGGACTGGGTGCGGATCCGCGCCCTGTTCCCGGCGGCGGAGCATGTGGCGCTGCCCAAGGCCGGGCACTGGCTCCACGCCGACCAGCCGAACGGCTTCATCGCGGCGGTGGAGACGTTCCTGCGAGGCTAGGGGCATGCTTCGCCTCACGACCCGCGCCGCGGCAGGTTCCGGCGGCTCCCGCCGGCAATGCGGTCAGGCGGCGTTCGACCTCTGGTGCAGCGTCTCGATGTTGCCCCCGGCATGGCCGACAAGCCGGTCTTTCGCCCACGGGATGAGGTCGGACGCCAGCATCGGGCGGGCGAAATGAAAGCCCTGAAACTGATCGCACCCGATGCTGGCGAGGAACGCCATCTGCTCCTGGTTCTCGATGCCCTCGGCGACGACCTTGTAGCCCAGGGCGTGCGCCATGTTGACTGTCGCGTTCAGCATCGCCTCGCTCTTGCCGTTCATGCCGATGCCGGAGACGAGGGAGCGGTCGATCTTGATCAGATCGAAATTGAGCCGGGCGAGCTGTGACAGGTTCGAGTAGCCCGTGCCGAAATCGTCGATGGCGATCCGGACGCCCTCTGCCCGCAGCGTGTCGAGGCGATGCTTTGTGGTGGCGTAGTCCGCCATCGCCAGGGTTTCGGTAAGCTCCAGTTCCAGCAGCGCCGGATCGAGGTGCGACCGCTCCAGGGCCGAAAGGACGTTCTCCACCAGACGCGGACAGTGGAACTGGACCGGTGAAACATTGATCGCGATCGGTATCGGCTCGCCCGCTTCGCTCCAGTTCTGCCCCTGTCTCGCTGCCATGCGCAGGACAGCCTCTCCCAGTGCGATCATCGAACCGCTCTGTTCGGCTATGGGCACGAACTGGTCCGGTCCGATCGGACCCCTCCGCGGATGATCCCACCGGGCGAGCGCCTCGACACCCACAAGCGCATGGGTCCGTGCACACACCTTCGGCTGAAAATTGAGGTGCAGCTGGTCGCGCTCCAGGGCATCGCGCAGATCCTTTTCCAGCTCTGTGCGCTCGGCCACGCGATGCTTCAGTTCCAGATCGAAGAAGGAGACGCAGTTCCTTCCGGTTTCCTTCGCGCGATACATGGCCATGTCGGCGTGTACGACCAGATCGCGCGGGTCGGTGCTCAGGTTGGCGGAAGCGATGCCTATGCTCGCGCAGATGCGGACTTCATTCCCGAACACGGAAAAGGGTTGCCTGAGCGATTTCAGGATGTTCTCGGCGATCTCTCTCAGGTTCGCCTCGGACCGGTCGCCGGGGAGCAGGCCGACGAACTCGTCGCCGGCGAAGCGAGCGAAGACCAGGGTTTCGGGACAGCTCCTGCACAGTTCACCGAACGCCGTCGTACAGGTCTCGAGCCGGTCGAGATCGACCCCGAACCCATTCTCGACGATTCGCTTGCTGGCCAGGCGCAGGAGTTCGTCGCCGGCGTCATGGCCGTAGGTGTCGTTGACGCGCTTGAAGCCGTCGAGATCGATGAAGAACACCGCGCCCTTGCATTCGCCTGGCGCCTTCTGCCTTGCGAGGTCGAGCACATGATTGATCACCGCCCGGTTCGGCAGGCCCGTGACGCTGTCGGTATAGGCGAGCACGTTCATCCGCAGGATGTTGCCGTTGAGGCGCGCGACCATCGCGCGGAAGCTGTCCGCGAGGCCGCCGACTTCGCAGGCGCAATCGACGTTGACCGGACTGTCGATTTCCCCGTCAAGGATCGCGAGCGTGCTCTGTCGCAGGGCGGCGATCATCGCCGCGAGCTTGCGGGCGGCCAGAAACGTCACCGCCGGCGGAAGCGCCAGCGTAAGGACGCCGACAGTGACCTGCCCGATGGACAGGGAGGCCGGTTTCGGCTCCAGCAGGAAGAAGTAACGGCTCGCGAACGCGAACAGGCAGACCACGGCTGTCATGAGGGCAAAGCGCACCGGGATCGAATTGATGCCGCGCCCCTTCCGGTTGGATTCCGCGATGGCGGCCGCGAGCTCCGATCCAGAGATCGGTTCCATTGCCACGCCCCTCATGTCCACCCCCTCCCGCACCCCTGCGTTTGACCGGGGTATAGAGCAACAAGATGTTTCAGCAATTAAGGCGTGTGTCTCTATTGAATCGAATTTGTGTCACGGGGTTGTTCGAGTGATTTCAGGAAAATTGACGAAATATATCAGAAAATCTGCGAAGTGCCGTCAGCCATTAACCTGTGCAAACGAGCGGGGTGGAAGTGCCATCAAGCCGGCTCGTGAGTGTCCAGCCGCCTGATCGAGGCACCTAGTCGAGATAGGGAGCCAGCACCTCCTCGATCCATTTCATGAAGATGCGGACGCGGCGCGACAGGTTCCGTCGATCGGCTACGACAAGGGACACGTCGAGTGGTCCGGGGCGGAAATCAGGTAGAACCTCCACCAGCGCCCCGCTGTACAAGTGTCGGCCTATTCCCGTGAGCGCAGCCTGGATCAGGCCGATGCCGGCGAGGCCGGCGGCCTCGTAGGTCTGCACGCTGTTGACGTGCAGGACGCCGGGCAGGGGCAGCGTCGCGTAGCCGTCGGTGGCCGGGTATTCCCAGCCATAGGGCTTGGCGCCGAGGGTCCGGCTGTAGTGGATCGTGCAGTGGCCTTGCCGCTGCAGATCCTCCAGCGACCGGGGCGTGCCGTGACGCGCGAGATATGTCGGGCTCGCGGCATTCACCATGCGCAACCGGCCCAGCGGGCGGGCGATCAGCGTTTCGTCTCCGATCGGCCCGAGCCGCAACACGCAGTCGAACCCTTCCTCGACCAGATCAACCTGCCGGTCCGTGCTCGACATCTCCAGTTCCAACCCGGGATAGACGGCCAGGAAGTCCGGCAAGGCTGGCACGATCGTCGTGCGCGCCAGTTCGGTCGGCAGACCGACCCGAAGCCGCCCCCGCAGCGCGACGCCGTCCTCTGCAAACATCGACTGCAAGTCGTCGAACTGGCTCAGCAGTTCCCGCGCGCGCTCCTGAAAGCTTCGCCCGTCCTCGGTCAACTGCACGCTGCGTGTCGTCCGATGCAGAAGCCGCACGCCCAGCTCGTCCTCCAACTGCCGTACGACGGTCGAGGCGCGCCCCTTCTGGATACCCATGCTTTCGGCCGCGCGGCTGAAGCTGTGCATCTCGGCGACCCGGATGAAGATGAGGAGGTGTTCGAGATTCTGCATGCCATGCCCTGTATCTGTTATCTTCCAGGAGAACAATGCGTTCAGTTTGGCATAGCTTGTTGCATCAATATGGCGCGATAGATGGCGGGCTGGAAGGACACTTCAAACGGGGAACACCATGTCGGAGAGAGCTAGGCCGGACGGCATGTCATGGATTGGACGTTCGGCAAGCGCCGTGGTCGTCGCGGCGTTGTTCATGGACGCTTCGGTGCAGTTCTTCGTGCCGGATCTGGCGGCTAGCATGCTGCGTAACGCGGGGTTCGCACCGGCCATCGCCCCGGTTCTGGGCACGATCATGGTCGCCTGCGCAGTTCTCTATGCCATCCCGGCCACCGCTTTCCTCGGCGCGATCCTCGTGACGGGATTTCTGGGTGGGGCGATCTGCGCGCACGTCCGGCTCGGCGAGATGGGATCTCCGCCGCAACTCATATCGCTGCTGCTGGGCCTGCTGGCCTGGGGCGGCCTTTATCTGCGCGACTCGCGCGAAGCCTCGACACACCCAAACTTCAAACATCAGGACATCGACATGACCCAGAAAGCCATCACCACCGCCGTCGTCTGCCACTCGGGCTATGGCCACACCCACCGCGTCGCCGAGGCGGTCGCCGAGGGGGCAGCGGGAACGCTCATCGCGATCGACCCCGAGGGCAACATTCCGGAGAGCGCGTGGCAGACGCTCCTCGCCGCGGACGCCATCGTCTTCGGTTCGCCGACCTACATGGGCGGCCCGAGCTGGCAGTTCAAAAAGTTCGCCGACGACAGCTCGAAGCCCTGGTTCGCCGAGAAGTGGAAGGACAAGATCTTCGGCGGCTTCACCAACAGCGCGACCCTCAACGGCGACAAGCTGAACACGCTGCAATATTTCGTCCTGCTTGCCGGACAGCACGGCGGTATCTGGGTGAGCCTCGCAATCAAGCCGTCGAACGTGAAGGCCTCCAGGCGCGACGATCCGAACCGGATCGGCTCCTATATCGGCCCGATGGCGCAGTCGGATGCGGACGCCGCGCCCGAAGAGATGTCGGAAGGCGACCTTGAAACCGCGCGGCGCTATGGCGTTCGCGTTGCGGAAATCGCAAGCCGTTTCGCGGCCGCGCGCTCTGCCTGAACGCGGGGGTGTCGCATATCAGCGGCACCACACGCGACGAGGCCAGATTCCTTCACTCCCACTCGATCGTGCCGGGCGGCTTCGAGGTGATGTCGTAGGTGACGCGGTTGATGCCCTTGACCTCGTTGATGATCCGCGTCGCGGTCTCTCCGAGGAAATCGTGAGGGAAGGGGTAGTAGTCGGCGGTCATGCCGTCGACGCTGGTGACGGCGCGGAGCGCGCAGACGTAGTCGTAGGTGCGGCCGTCGCCCATCACGCCGACGGTGCGGACGGGGAGGAGGACGGCGAAGGCCTGCCAGATCGCGTCGTAGAGGCCGTGGCGGCGGATCTGGTCGAGATAGACCGCGTCGGCCTTGCGCAGGATCGCGAGCTTGTCGCGGGTGATCTCGCCCGGGCAGCGGATGGCGAGGCCGGGGCCGGGGAAGGGGTGGCGGCCGACGAAGCTCTCGGGCAGGCCGAGCTCGCGGCCGAGGGCGCGGACCTCGTCCTTGAAGAGCTCGCGCAGCGGCTCGACCAGCTTCAGGTGCATCCGCTCGGGCAGGCCGCCGACATTGTGGTGGCTCTTGATTGTGACCGAGGGGCCGCCGGTGAAGCTGACGCTCTCGATGACGTCGGGGTAGAGCGTGCCCTGGGCAAGGAACTTCGCATCGCCGACCTCGGTCGCGCGGGCCTCGAAGACCTCGATGAAGAGCCGGCCGATGGTCTTGCGCTTCACCTCCGGGTCGGTGACGCCCTCAAGCGCGTCGAGGAAACGGTCAGTCTCGTCGGCGTGGATCAGCGGGATGTTGTAGTGGTCGCGGAAGAGGGTGACGACCTCCTCCGCCTCGCCCTGGCGCATGAGGCCGGTGTCGACGAACACGCAGGTCAGCTGGTCGCCGATCGCCTCGTGGATGAGGACGGCCGCGACCGAGGAGTCGACGCCGCCGGAGAGGCCGCAGATCACCTTCGCGTCGCCGACCTGGGCCCGGATCGCCTCGATCGCCTGCTCCTTGTAGGCGGCCATGGTCCAGTCGCCGGTGAAGCCGGCAAGGTCGGTGAAGTTCTTCAGGATGCGTGCGCCGTTCACCGTGTGGTGCACCTCGGGGTGGAACTGCACGGCATAGAAGTGGCGCGAGGGGTCTGTGGTGATGGCGAAGGGGGCGTTGGGGCTCTCGCCGATCACCGAGAAGCCGGGCGCGAGGGCGGTGACGCGGTCGCCGTGGCTCATCCAGACTTCCTCGCGCCCGGCGGCGAAGAGGCCGGTGAAGAGCGGGTCGGAGGTTTCGGTCGGCGACACCCAGGCGCGTCCGAATTCGGCGTGGTGGCCGGCTTCGACACGGCCGCCGAGCTGGGCCATCATCACCTGCTGGCCGTAGCAGATGCCGAGCACCGGGACACCGAGCGTGAAGATCGCGGGCGCCGCGCGCGGGCTTCCTTCCTCGGTGACGGAGGCGGGGCCGCCCGAGAGGATGACCGCCTGCGGCGCGAAGTCGGCGAGGAAGGCGGCGTCGACCTTCTGGAACGGGTGGATCTCGCAATAGATGCGGGATTCCCGCAGGCGCCGGGCGATGAGCTGCGTCACCTGGCTGCCGAAGTCGACGATGAGGAGGCGCTGGTGGTCGGGCTGGTGCGTCATGCGCGGGGAATAAGGGGTGGCGCGGCGCTGCGCAAGGGGGCGCGATCGCCGTCCGCATCTGAGAAAATCGAAATGATGCCAGTAACTTGTTGGCGTTTCCCTCCGGCGCGGGCTCAGGTGCGCCGGAAGGCTTCCTCCAGCCGCCGCCGGAGCCCGAGCATCCGGCCATAGCCCGGCGCGAGGGTTCGCGCGAGGATGCCAGCCGACGGCGTGAGATCGTAGGGGAGCATCGCGTTGTGCTCGAAGCCGGTGAACCGGTCGGCGATCAGCGCCTGGTACAGCGGCGACAGCGTCTCGCGCCACCGCTCCAGCCGCGAGACGTCCGGGTTGCTGCGGTAGGAGGTGCGGTCGTAGTAGACATCGCCGAACCCCTGCGTCATCTGGCGTTCGCCCGGATGCTCGACGTCGCCGGGGCGCAGCATTGCCTCGGACCAGGGCAGTCCGATGAAGTCGCAGAGCCTCTGAGACATCGCGGCGGGATCGCGCACGAGGGCCTCGTAGTGGATGGTCAGGCAGCGGTCGGGAAACCGGCGCGCGGCGGCGAAGCCGGCCCGGTAGGACCGCTGGACGAAGAGGATGGCTTCGCTGACGTCCGTGGTGAAGGCGCGGACCGCCGCGTCGCGTGGCGCCTCGCGCTCGGCCTTGGTGCCGCGGGTCCGGGCGCCGGCGCGCAGCATGGAGGCGACCACCGCGCGCGGATCGCGCACGACGTGGACGCACTTTGCCTCGGGCATCAGGTCGAGCAGGTCCTCGAAGACCAGCACGTTGACCGGTGTCTTCTCGCTGATGACTCGCGCGTGCTTGCGGTCGGCCGCGGGCAGGAGCAGGTCGTGGATCATCCGGGCGAACAGCGCGTCCGCCTGATCCGCCGAATAGAAGTCGCGGGTCCATTCGTAGTCGTCGGTGGCGAGGAAGCCGCGGCGGAGGCGCATCAGCGCTTCGATGTGGATGAACTCCGGCCCGCCGAATATGTCCGGATGCGAGTCGAGCATGTTCTGGACCAGGGTCGTGCCGGAACGGGGGGCACCGCCGACAAAGACCAGGCGGCGACCTGTTGCCGCCTCCGGTTCGGGAAAAGCAGGCTTCGCCGGCATCATCGCGGTCGTGCTAGCCATCGGCGCCCCCTCCGGACGTTCGGGGTTCCGCGGCTGCGGACATGGCGGAGAATGCCGGAAAGCCGGCTGGTCGCGCGAACGCGGTCACCTCTTGCATGGCTGATCTTGTCGTAAGTCTGAACCGGCGGGATCGGGCGAGGTGCTCGCCGCGGCGCGGCGCCGGTCTGGTTGTCCGGCGGATCGGCGGCCGGAATAGCCACCCGGGTTTTCACCGGGTCCTTGCGACTGTCAGACAAGTCTAGCGGATTTCAGGGGGCGGGACAACCGCGGGAGGGAAACAAGGGATAGCCTCTGCTCGCGCCGGCGCACTTTGGACGCGCACTGGTTGTCCATGCCTCGGGATGACAGCAAACCAGCGCCCCGCCGATACCCTTGGCTCGACGCGGCGCTGGTCGGAAGCGATCCGGCGGGTGTCAGGCGCCGGGGCGGATCATGCGGGTGACGACGTCGGTCTTGAGAACGAACCGCTGGTAGAGCGCGCCGGCGATGTGCAGGAAGATGAGCAGCATCAGCACGGTCTTCATCAGCTCGTGCACCTCTCCCGCGGAACCGACACCGCCATACCAGCCGACAAGACCCGACACGGGGAGCGCGAGCAGGAGCAGATACAGAAGGCCGTGGGTCGCGGCGGCGGCGATCTGCAGCGGGCGCGGCTCGGAGGCGGGCGGCGGCGGGGCGCCGCGGGTCAGGCGGAGGACGATGCGCCACAGGACGAGGGCCAGGATCGCGACGCCGACATAGATGTGCGCTGTGGCGAGGATGTCCGCCGGCGGTTCGGTGCCGCGGCGGAGCGCCCGCCAGGCCGTGCCGATCGCTTCGTCGTTGAGGAACTGCAGGAGCACAAGGACGGCGATCGTCCAGTGCAACGCAATCTGGGTGAGGGAGTAGCCTCTGGGCATCGGGGGCTCCTTGCCTGAAATCCGACGTGGGTTCCCGGATACACGCGCGCGGATGCGTTTTCCAGCGCTGCCCCTTGCATTCTGGAATGGCTGGTCCAGATTGGCGGTGATGGCAATGCGGACGATCAGTGTCGACGGAGACGGGCAGGCGCCGGCGGGGCCGGGGCGGCCGCGGGAGTTCGACGTGGCACATGCCATCGACGCCGGGATCGGGCTGATCCGGCGGGTCGGGTACGAGGCCGCGTCGCTGGAGGCGCTGACCCGCGCGATGGGAATCAGCCGCTCGAGTTTCTATGCCGCGTTCGGGTCGAAGCGCGGCGTCCTGCTGGCCGCCCTGGAGCATTACTCGCGCGAACGTCTGGCGGCGCTGGCCGCGGTGGCGGCCGGGCCGGGCGGGCTCGGCGCGGCGCTTCGGGCAATCGCGGGAGTCGACGAGGATTCCCATGGCTGCCTGATGGTGAACTGCGTGACCGAGCTCGCGCCGAGCGACGCCGAGGTTGCGGCCTTCGGGGCGCGGCACATGGCGCGGATCGAGTCGATCGTCCACGGCTGCCTCCCCGGCGGGGTGAAGGACGGGCCGGAGCGGGACAGTCGGGCGCGGGCGCTGGTGGCGCTGGCACTCGGGGTGCAGATGCTGCGCCGGAGCGGCGCCGCGCCGGACGGGGCGGAGACGCTGGCGCTTGCCGTGGACCGGTTGGGACGAAGCCCTGCCTGACGGCGGGATGAACAGGGCTGAACTGTCGCGAATTGTGGACCGGACGGTCCGGAATGGAAGGAAGACCAGATGACTGCAAAGCTGTTCACGCCGCTCGACGCCGGGCGCCTGCACCTGAAGAACCGGGTGGTAATGGCGCCGCTGACACGCAACCGCGCCGTTCCCGGCAGCGACGTTCCGGGGCCGCTGGCGCCGGAATACTACGCCCAGCGGGCGGGCAACGGGCTGATCGTCACCGAGGGATCGCAGGTCAGCCCGAGCGGACAGGGCTATGCCTGGACCCCCGGCATC
>JBGALW010000056.1:0-19939 GCA_044223585.1 Amaricoccus sp. | reverse complement strand
CGCCTTTCCGTCCCTGCCGGGGACACCGAACGCCGCGATCGTGGGCCATATCGCCGCCCTGCTGGCGGGGCACGGTGTCGAAAACACGCTGGTTCGGGGGCCGGAGGGCGACCGGAGCAACCTCTTCGCCAGCATCGGCCCGCGGGTCCCCGGCGGCCTGATCCTCTCCGGCCACGTCGACGTGGTGCCGGTCGAGGGGCAGAGCTGGAACTCCGACCCGTTCCGCCTGACGCGCGACGGCGCGCGGCTGGTCGGGCGCGGCACATCGGACATGAAGGGTTTCCTCGCCTGCGTTCTCGCAATGGTGCCGGCGTTCGCGGCGATGCCGCTGCGCTGGCCCGTACACCTCGCTCTTTCCTACGACGAGGAGATCGGCTGCCGCGGCGTGCCGCACCTGATCGCCCGGCTGCCGGACCTCTGTCCCGCGCCGTCGGGCTGCATCGTGGGCGAGCCGACCGGTCTTCGCCCGGTGCTGGCGCACAAGGGCAAGCAGGCGCTGGCGATCACCATCGAGGGCAGGGCCGGGCATTCCTCGGCGCCGGCGCTCGGGGCGAACGCGCTCTATCCGGCGGGGGAACTGCTGGTCGCCATCCGCGACCGGGCGGCGCGGCTGGCGGCCGAGGGGCCGTTCGACCCGCGCTTCGACCCGCCGCATTCCACGCTGCAGGCGGGCGTGATCCACGGGGGCGCCGCGGTCAACATCATTCCCGACCGGGCAGAGATCGATATCGAGGCCCGCAGCATTCCCGGCCAGACGCCGCAGGCGGTGATGGCCGGCGTGCTCGACGACCTCGCCGCCGTGGTCGCCGGGAACGAGGGCATCCGCGCCAGCCATCGCGAACTGTCGAGCTACCCGGCGCTGCCGCCCGCCGACGACCCAGCGCTCGCCCTGCTGCTCGCCCGGCTCGCCGGCACCGAGCCGGTTGCCTCCGTCAGCTTCGGCACCGAGGCGGGCCTCTTCGCCGCCGCCGGTATCCCGTCGGTGATCTGCGGCCCCGGCGACATCGCACGCGCCCACCGCGCCAACGAGTACATCCTTGCGGACGAGCTTGCCGCCTGCTGCGCCCTGCTCCGCCGCCTTGGAGAACACCTGTCGGCCTGAGCCGGTGGTATCCCGGCGCGCCAGGCGAGCCCGTCGCGGCATAGTCTGCGAACATGGTCGTGGTCTTTCAGCGCGGGTCAGTGACCGCGGCGCGGCAGCGTTCGCCGCGCAGGCGAGCCAATCTGATGCTGACTTCTGATCTGTTGGCCTGAGATCGACGTGTCGACGAGGCGGTCACGGATTCCTGCGTCACGCCTCTGACAACGTTGAGGTGTGCGCCCCGGGGGCGCCGATCTGGGTTAATCCGGATTCGCGTCTACAGGAACACTCACCAGACCTTCAGCTCCCTGTCCGCGGGCAGGAAGACCGTGAGGAGTCCGAGCAGGGGGAGGAAGGCGCAGACCTGGTAGACCCAGAGGATGCCCTTCCAGTCGGCCGCCATGCCGAGCAGTGCGGCGCCGAAGCCGGCGACGCCGAAGGCGAATCCGAAGAAGAGGCCGGAGATCGCACCGACCCGCCCCGGCACCAGTTGCTGGGCATAGACGAGGATCGCCGAGAAGGCCGAGGCGATGACGAGGCCGATCACGACGCTGAGGATCGCGGTCCAGAACAGGCTGACGTGGGGCAGCATCAGCGAGAACGGCAGCACGCCGAGGATCGACACCCAGATCACCGCCTTGCGGCCGACCCGGTCGCCGATCGGGCCGCCGGCGAAGGTGCCGGCCGCCACCGCCCCGAGGAACAGGAACAGCAGGAGCTGCGCGTCGCGCACCGAAACGCCGAACCGCTCGATCAGGTAGAAGGTGTAGAAGCCGGTGAGGCTGGCGACGTAGAGGTATTTGGACAGCACCAGCAGCCCAAGCACCGCCATGGTGACGGCGACGCGGCGCCGCGGCAGCGCCGAGACCGGCGCCGCCGCACCGCGCGCGCGGCGGCGGGCGGCGTGCTGCGCCTTCGCCCAGGTGCCGACGTTCCACAGCAGCACCATCCCGACGAGCGCAATGATCGAGAACCAGGCGATGCTCGGCTGGCCGAACGGCAGCACGATGAAGGCGGCGAGCAGCGGGCCCACCGCGGTGCCGGTGTTGCCGCCGACCTGAAACAGCGACTGGGCGAAGCCGAAGCGGCCGCCGGACGCGGCGCGGGCAACCCGCGACGAATCGGGGTGGAAGATCGACGAACCGATGCCGATCATCGCGGCGGCGACGAGCAGCGCCCAATAGTGGTGAGCGCAGGCGAGGATCACGAGGCCGGCGAGGCTCGCCCCCATGCCGGCTGTCGACAGGCGGAACATCGGGCGCTTGTCGGTATAGAGCCCGACCGCCGGCTGGAGCAGGGACGCCGTCGCCTGGAACACCATGTGGAGCACGCCGATCTGGGTGAAGCTCAGCGCATAGTTCTGCTGCAGCACCGGGTAGATCGCGGGCAGCAGCGACTGGATCGTGTCGTTCAGCAGGTGGCAGAGGCTGAGCGCAAGCAGGACCGAGAAGGCGGCACGGGCCTCCGGGGTGGCTTGCGGCGAAGCTGGGACGGTGGTGGTCATCGCGGTGTATACCTCGCCCGCCTCTCGCACGCCGTCCCCGGCGTGGCAAGCGCGTTCGCGAGGGCCCCCGCCCGGCCGACGAGGTTCCCTCGGGCCGGAAAAGGGGTAGGGTCGCCCGCGATCCCTGACGGAGACTGCCATGCCGCCCGCCCCGCCCCTGCCGCCGTCCCTGCTGAGGCGGCCGATCGCCCACCGGGGCCTGCACGACCGGGCGCTGGGTGTGATCGAGAACAGCCGGGCGGCCGCCGAGGCGGCGATCGCGGCGGGCTATGGCATCGAGCTCGACGTGCAGCTCAGCGCCGACGGCGAGGCGATGGTATTTCACGACGAGACGCTGACCCGGCTGACCGCCGGGTGCGGACTGGTCCGCGACCACGCCGCGGAGGTCCTGACGACGCTGCTGCTGGAGGGCAGCGGCGAGACGATTCCGACGCTGGCCGCGTTCCTCGCGCTGGTCGCCGGTCGGGCGCCGCTGCTGATCGAGATCAAGGATCAGGACGGCGCGCTCGGCCCGGACGTCGGGCCGCTGGAGACGCGGGTGGCGGCACTGCTCGCCGGGTATGGCGGCGACGCCGCGGTGATGTCGTTCAATCCGCACGCGGTGGCGGCGCTGGCCGCGGCGGCGCCGGATCGGCCGCGCGGGCTGACCACCTGCGACTTCGAGGCGACGGAGTGGTCGCTGCCCGACTATCGTCGCGCCGAGCTCGCCAATCTGACCGACGCGGAGCGGGTCGGGGCGTCGTTCATCTCGCACGACCGCCGCGACCTTGGGCAACCGGCCGTGGCGCGGCTGAAGGCCGAGGGGCTGGCGGTGCTGACCTGGACCGTCCGCTCGGCCGCCGAGGAGGCCGAGGCGCGCCGGGTGGCCGACAACATCACCTTCGAGGGCTACCTGCCGGCGATTCCGGGATGATCCGCGGCCTCCGCGCCGGTGCGCTGGCCGGGTTTGCCCTCCTCGCGGCGGGCACCCTCCTCGGCACGCTGCGGGTGCTCGTCGTCGCGCCGCGGGTCGGCGCGGGCGCGGCGCTCGCGGCCGAGATCCCGCTGATGCTGGCGTTCGCTTGGTGGCTCGCCGGTCGCCTCGGCAGCCCGCTGTCCCGCGCGGAAAGGCGGGCCATGGCGGTCACGACCCTCGCCGTGCTTCTCGCGGGCGAGGCGGCGCTCGCGGGCGCGCTGGCCGGCATCGGCCCGCGGGCGTGGCTGGCGCGGCTCGCGGCGCCGGCGGAATGGCCGGGTCTCGCCGCGCAGCTGCTCGCGGCCATGATGCCCCTCCTGCGCTTCAGGCATTGACGCGCTGCACAAACCGCCCATGTCATTGCCCGCAGGAGAGACCGATGGACGGTTCCGAGAGCATCGAGATCAGCGTGCTTGGCGGGCTCGACGAGATCGACGCCGCGGAGTGGGACGCCTGCGCGGCCGGCGGCGGCGTGGGGCGGCCGCTCGATCCCTTCACCACCTGGCGTTTCCTGACGGCGCTGGAGGTGTCCGGCTCGGTCGGCCGGGCCGCCGGATGGACGCCGCGGCATCTGGTGGCGCGGGTGTCGGGGCAGGCGATCGGCGTGATGCCGCTCTACGCCAAGGCCCACAGCCAGGGCGAATACATCTTCGATCACAACTGGGCGCACGCCTACGAGAATGCCGGCGGCCGCTATTATCCGAAGCTTCAGGGCGCGGTTCCGTTCACGCCGGCGACTGGCCGACGCTTCCTGACGCGGCCCGGCCACGAGTCGGAGGGACGGGCGGCGCTGCTGCAGGGAGCACTGGCGCTGGCGCGGCAGGCCGGCGTCTCGAGCCTGCATGTCACCTTCTGCACCGCCGGGGAGCGGGCGTGGGGCGAGGCACAGGGCCTGCTGGGCCGGACCAGCCAGCAGTTCCACTGGGAGAATCGCGGCTACCCTGACTTCGACGCCTTTCTCGCCGACCTCGCCTCGCGCAAGCGCAAGACGATCCGCCGCGAGCGTGAGCGAGCGCGGGCCTTCGGCGGCGAGATCGTGGCGCTGACCGGCGCCGCCATCGAGCCGGCGCACTGGGACGCGTTCTGGCGCTTCTATCAGGACACCGGCAACCGCAAGTGGGGCCGGCCGTACCTGACCCGCGACTTCTTCGACCGGGTCCAGGACGGCCTGCGCGACGACGTGCTGCTGGTGCTCGCCCGCCGGGCCGGGCGCTGGGTGGCGGGGGCGCTGAACTTCATCGGGCGGGACACGCTCTACGGGCGCTACTGGGGCGCGATCGAGGAGCATGACTGCCTGCATTTCGAGCTTTGCTACTACCAGGCGATCGACTGGGCGATCGCGAACGGTCTTGCGCGGGTCGAGGCCGGGGCGCAGGGCGAGCACAAGCTGGCGCGCGGCTACCTGCCGGTCCAGACGCACTCGCTGCACTGGATCGCCGATCGCGGCTTTGCCCGCGCCGTGGCGCAGTACCTGAAGGCGGAAGCCGACGCGGTCGACCACGAGATCGAGGTCCTGACCGCCTTTGGCCCGTTCCGCCGCGGGCCCGATCTGGTCGCGGACTGATCGCCACGCCCTCGCGTCTCCGGTTCATGTTTCCCCGTCCGACGCGTCAGGACCGGCGGGGTCGCCGATACGGGGCGGCTCGGCTCAACCGCGCAGCGCGACGGCCGGGGACTGGCGGTAGGCGATTGCCGCTGGGATGAGGGCGCAGGCGCCAGCGGCGACCAGAAGGCCAAGCACGAGGCCGAGGTCGCCGGAGGTGAACTCGACCGGAAATTGCAGGCCGCTCGCGACCTGCAGACGGGCGGAGATCAGCCGTGCGGCGGCGTATCCCATGGCGATGCCGGCGGCCACCCCCGCGGCGGCGATGAACGCCACCTCGGCCCACACGATCAGGAATACGACACCCCGGCTGGCCCCGAAGGCGCGCAGCGCGCCGATCTGGCGGTGGCGCTGGACGACGTGCAGCACCGCGACGAGGAGCACCGCCGCGGCCACCAGCGCCTGCGCCGCCAACGCGACGGTGGCAACCACCGCGCGGGCGTCGCCGAGCGTCCCGTAGAGGCGGGTCAGCACTTCCGCCGGAAAGACGGCAATGGTCGGATCCTTCCGGTACTGCTGCCGCAGGTTGTAGGCGTCGGCGATGGTGTGGCCGCGCACCACGATCGCCGGCACGCCCGGCGCGTCGTGATCGGTCAGCGCCTCGGGCCGGATCGGCGCGTCGGCGTCGAGGTGGCCGTGGTGGTGGGCTTCGCCGGCATGTTCCGCCTCCGGTTCGGCGCCGTGCGGCTCGTCTTCGTCCTCATCCTCGTCATGATGGGCGCCGAGGCCGTGGGTCTGCCAGACCGCTTCGATCGGCACGAGGATCGCCCGGTCCCAGGGCGATCCGGTGCGGGCGAGCCGCCCGCGCACGGTGTAGGTGGTGCCCTCGTGCACCTCGCCGGCCGCGGAAAGCTCGGCATGCACCGGATGGAAGCTGTCGCCGGGCGCCAGCGGCACGTCCGAACCCACGACGGCGTCGCCGAGCAGGGCAAGGCCCGAACCCTCCGCGATCCCGCCGAGGCCGTCCACCAGCGCGGCGGTGGTGCCGACGACCGGGTGGCCGTCCATCGCGTCGCCAAAGCCGACCGGCGCGGCCCAGGCAACACGCGGGTCGTGCGCGAGGCCGGCCAGCACCCACCCGGACATGAGCGGCAGGGGGGCTGCCTGCAGGAACACCGCCGACAGGACCAGCTGCGTCTCGCTGCCCGGCGCGCCGATCACGAGGTCGAAGGCGTCGGCGGCGCGCGCGCTGCCGAGCCGGAGCGCCCGCTCCTGCAGCGTCACGACGATCCCGAGCGCGGTGGCGAGCGCCACGATCAGGCCGATGGCGAGCACGCCCGGCCAGCTGCGCCTGAGGTCCGCGAGGATGAAGCCGAGCATCGGCGTTCCTCTCAGGCCGCGCGCCGGGCGTCGGCGAGACGGCCGTCGGCGAGGTGGAGGATTGCGCCGACCCGGTCGATCAGTCGCGGATCGTGGGTGGCGACGACGAGGGTCGCGCCGAGTTCGGCGGCGAGGCCGGTCAGGAGGGCGGCCACCGCCTCGCCGGCCTCGGCGTCGAGGCTTGCGGTCGGCTCGTCTGCGACGAGGATCGCCGGCCGCGCCGCCAGCGCGCGGGCGACGGCGACCCGCTGCATCTGCCCGCGCGACAGCGTCTCGACCCGCTGGTCGGGGCGCGGCACGCCGGTTCGGGCCAGCAGCTGCAGTGCGACGTCGCGCGCGCCGGCCGGCGCCCCTTTCCAGCGCAGGCGCTGCGGCAGCAGTACGTTGTCGATCGCCGATAGGCCGGGAAAGAGATGGAAGTCCTGCATCACGAGGCCGACATGCGCGGCCCGCCAGCGGTCGCGCGCGCCTTCGCCGAGCGCCGCGAGGTCGACGCCGTCCCAGGCGACGCGCCCCTCCGGCACGCGGGCAAGGCCGGTCATCATGTTGAGAAGCGTGGTCTTGCCCGAGCCCGACGGACCGACCAGCGCCACGCTGCTGCCGGCCGCAAGGTCGAGCGCGGGCACGTCGAGCGCCGGCAGGTCAAGGCCGGGGTAGCGCACGACGAGGCCGCGGATGACGAGCGACGCCAATGGTCACACCCGCCGGAAACTGGCGCCGACGATGCGCACCAGGCTGACGAAGCCGGTCTCGGGATCGGTCCACGAGCCGAGTTCCAGCTGCCCGGTCACCTCGATCTCGGCATTGGCCTGCTCGAAGGTCTGGGCGCGGTCGAGGTAGACGACGACGATGTCGGGCGGCCAGTCGGCGTCGGAGGAACAGAATGGGCAGAGCGCCATCGGCCGCTCGGTCAGGACGAAGAACTTCGCCTCGGCCTTCAGCGGCGGGGCCATGAACCCCTCCATCCGCACCCGGTGGCCGTCGAGCGCCTTCAGCTTGTCCGAGAAGGACAGGCCGAGGACGCTGACCGTGCCGTAGAGCTCGCCGAACGCCAGCGAACCGGTGCTTTCGCTGGCCCACGCCGGACCAACGACCGCAAGCGCCGCGCCCGAGAGGAGGAGGGCGCGCCGGGTGGGGCGGACGGGCGGGGCGGGAGGGGATCATTGCGGACCGGTAAGGGACTTTATCATGGTAGGGCCCCCCGCGTCCCGGACCAGTCCGGCCCTGGGACGCGAGGGGAGAGGACCGCCTCAGTTGCTCGGCTTGACCGGGGCGAGGGCGAGGATCTCGGCGACCTTCTTGTAGACGTCGCTCTGCTCCATGTAGCCGTGGAACTGGTCGGCACCGGCACCGGAAGCCTGCAGCACGATGTCGTCGACCGCGTGCACCGCGGTGTCGGCGCTCTTCGGCAGGTTGCCCTCGCGCAGGACCGCGCCCGGCACGTCCTTGTACTCGGCGTTGGCGACGTAGGCCTTGTCCGCGTCCTGCACCGCCGGCTCGAACGGGCCGTCCAGCTTCGGGCCCCAGGTTTCGTAGTAGTCCGGGAAGTTGTTGGCGAACATGGCGATCCGCGGCGCGACGTCGAGCTTGTCGGGATAGCCGTCGCCGTTGTCGTCGGTGTAGGCGAGGAAGCCGGCATCACCATAGACCCCGACGCTCTCGCGGCCCACGCCCCGCGCCGGGTCGATCGTGCCGATCAGCGCGTTGCCGTGGGTGTGGTCGCCGGTGACGATCAGCAGCGTGTCCGGGTGCTCGGCCACGAACTTCTGCGCGACGCCGACGGCCTGGTCGAACTCGATCATGTCGATCTCGGCCCGCTCCCAGTCCACGGTGTGCTTCTGCTTGTCGACCGAGGCGGCCTCGATCATCACGAAGAAGCCGTCCGGGTCCTTCGAGAGCTGGTTCAGCGCCACCTCGGTCATCTTCACGAGGCCCGGCTGGTCGGGGAACTTGTCGACGCTGCCCTTCTTCAGGAACATCCGGTCGAGCGCCACGTCCATGTTGCCGGTGTGGAACAGCCCGAGGATCTGGCCGGAGTTCGAGCCGGCGTTCGCCGCATCAAGGCTCGCCGCGTCGGTGGCGAGGGCGTAGCCCGCGTCCTCGAACGACTGGATCAGGTTCTCGTCGTCCTTGCGCTTCGAACCGGGGGTCGACTGCGGCAGGAAGTAGGCAGAGCCGCCGCCGAGGAGGACCTGCGGCTGGTGCGCCAGCAGCATGTCGGCGATGGCGGCTTTCTCGGCGCGCTTGCGGGTATGGGCGACCAGCGCGGCGGGGGTCGCGTCCTCGACCTCGGCGGTCGTGACGATGCCGAAGGCCTTTTCCGGGGCCACGCGCTTCAGCGCCTCGGAGACGAGCTCGACCTTTGGGTCGTCGAACGGGTCCGGGGTGCGGTCGGCGTAGACGCCGAGGGCGTTCACCGCGGTCTTGTGGCCGGTCATGTAGGCCGAGGCGGTGTTGGCGCTGTCGGTGGCGATGGCGTTCGTCGCCGAGGTGCCGACGAAGGCCGCGTACTGCAGGTCGTCGAGGTTCAGCCGGCCGTTGGCCTTGCCCTCGGTCATGCCCTTGGACATCAGCCGGGCGGTGGTGCGGTCGGCAACGCTGAGGCCGTCGGCGATCATGAAGATCACGTTCTTCGCGACGGCGGTGTCGGGCGTGCCGTAGACGTCCCACGTGACGGTCCGCGTCTCGTCGCCGGCCTTCGCCTCGACCGTGTAGCTGCCGGGCGTCGCGATGGTCACGGCGTCGATGCGGACGGCGGAGGCGTCGGCGCCATCCTCCTTCTCGACGAAGGTGACGTCCTTGCCGAGGACCTCGGCGACGGGCTGGCCGTTGACGGTGACGCTGACGTCCTCGGGCTTCACCACGCCGTCGAACTCGACCTTCAGGTCGAAGGGCGAGCCGGCAAGGATCGTCGCGCGGTCGAGCGGAAAGACGGTCGCGGCATGGGCGGCCGGCACGAGGCAGGTCGTTGCGGCAAGGATCGGGAGGAAGCGGCGCATGGGAGCTCCGGCGCTGAGGGGTTCCCGTTCCGGGTAAACCCTCGGAACGACAGTTCTGCAACAATCGTGTGGCGGTTATGTGTCACGCACCCGCGATTGCACGCCGGGACTGAGGGCGCTGCCGGGCGTTTCCCGTCCCGCTTGTGAGCCCGCGCGTCGTCCGGAGGATCGCCCTCCGCCGGATCAATGGCTTGGGCCTGCCCGGCAGCCTTCAGCGGACAGTCGAACGATGGGGTGGCCCGATTCAGGCCGGGAAGCCGAAAAAGCGGTCAGTCCTGCGTCGCGGTCAGGCGTCCGGGGCGGTCTCCATTGTCACCTTGTGGCTCCCTGCCGGGCCGGCCGAGTTGCGGTCGAGGATCTGCTGCAGACTGGTGGTGCGCTCGATCTCGGCCATTCCGACCGCGGAGAAGGTCTGCGGGTTGAAGGCATGTTCCGAAAGAAGCGGGTTGGTCAGCGCCTGGGAGAAGGCGTCGAGCGCGACCATCCGGCCGATCAGCGGCGGCACGGCAGCGCGCGGGGCGATGTCCTCGGCGAACAGGCCGACGAAGAACTCGACGTTGTCCACGTCCCCGTAGAGCCGGCGGAGCGCCTCGATCCGGCGGGGATCCCCGGTTATCTGCGAAAAGTTGTGCACCCGCCCGTAGCCGAACGCCTCGCGGTAGTCGTTGTAGGAGGCAAGGTGGTTGCGCCGGCCCTGTCGCACCGAGGCGAGTTCGACCTCTATGAGCGCGTCGGCCGTGTTGTGAAGCCCGAGCCGCCAGGCCCGCTGCTTGCTGGCCTGCGCCATCGTCTGCCCGAGGCCCATTCGCAGCAGGTGATCGTTCGCGAACAGGAATTCTTCCAGGGGTACCGTCCGGTCGCCAAGGTCGAAGCCGGCGGGGGTGAGGCTGTGCCACCGGTAGAGAAGGTTGAACTCGATCGGGATCCAGTTCGGGCGGTTCCACGAGGCCCGCCAGCATACCGATGGGTCCGCGCTGAGGCTGAAAAGATAGGGCGAGATGTGGTTGATGTACTCCTCGACCACGATCTTGATGAGCAGCGCGACATTGACGTTGCGCGCCGTCTGGAACACGCGCTCGTCGTCCCAGGCAGGATTGGCCCGCTCGATCAGGCCGGCCAGCCGGTTGTGCTCGCGCAGGAACAGGGTGTTGAGCATCGCGGTGTAGGGCGTCGAGTTTGCGCGCTCGCCCGCGAAGGCGAAGATCGACCTGCGGACGGCCGCCGCCCTGTCGTCCGGCAGGTCCTTCAGAAAGGTCTGGAGGCGCAGGGGCGGCTGGAGGGCGTCGAACTCGGGCTTCACGGTGCCGTCGGCGTCAAAGTAGCGCGGGGCGAACTCCTCCCCCGTGGCCGGATCCGTCTCGGACTTAAGCCGGCCCTTGCGGCCGGACGCGGACGAGCCTTCCCGGATCGCGTCGCTTTCCGCGCGCGTCAGGCCGTAGAGGGGATTGAAGTCGATCTGGTGCGAGGTGTGCGTCTTCCGGTTGTCCGCCGGATCGGTCATCAGGAAGCCGTCGGTGAACCACTGGGCGAAGGACGGGAACAGGAGTGTCGAGCGTTCCGACAGCACGGCTTCGCCCGATGCCACGGTGAAGAGGCTCCGCAGGTCCTCGATCGCCGGCAGCGGCCGGTCCGGGGTGTCCAGCTGGCCGGGGGGAAGATGCCGCCCGAACCAGGCCCGGTCCGTCATCAGCTCCCAGGAGGTGTAGCCGGCCATGTCGTTGACGCTGTCGCCGTGAACCGCCATCGAGCCGTAGGGCGAGGGCCGCGTCCGCGCACGCGTTGCCGCCCGGTCGACGATGAACCGGTTGGCCCACCGCCGCAACGCTGGTACCCCCATGACCAGACGCCACATCCCGGGGAAGTGCGTAAGGACGTATGCCTCGAAGCGATTGACGAGGCCGTCCGCGCTCGGGTCGCGCGGCGGGTGGGGGGCAGGGATGCTCGCCATGGCTCTTCTCCGCTTGCGCCGGGGTTCAGTTGTTCTGCGGCCGGGCCGCCGCCGCCCGCACCGCGCGGGCCACCGGGTAGACCAGCGCGCGGGCATGGCCGAGCGACGCATACTGGTCCGGCGAGGTGGCGAGCGGGATCCGAATGCAGGCGGGGCTGCGGTTCGGCGTCACGTCGAGCCCGGATACCACCTCGTTGTCGAGGATCGGCTGGTCGATGGTGATCGCGCAGAGATCATGCCACGGATAGTGCAGCTCGTTCCACGCCGCTGCCGGGTTCAGCAGCTCGTGGTTCGGGTGCATGTCCGCCGGCTCCGGGTGGATCTGGCCCTGGAAGACATAGCTGACGGTCGAGCGCCGGACCTGGTGGATCCATTCCTGCCGCAGGAAGTCGGGCGCCCTGGGGTCGTCGGGCTCCGGGTCCATCGACGGCGCGCCGTTGGCGCGGAAGTCCGGCCGTGGCAACCCGCGCTCCGGCCCCCGGTCGCCGGGGATCACCCGGAAGCGGATGTAGGAGCGGACATTGCCTGCGTCGAAGAACTCGAAGCACTGCCAGGAGTGATAGCGGCTGTCGAGGAAGGACCCGCGGATCCGGTAGGCCTCGATCAACTCGGGCTCCATCATGATGCCATCCGCGACCAGCTGCTTCCGTTCGTCCTCGCTGGCGTGCACGAAGGTGCTGAAGTCGCGGATCGAGCGGACGAAAAGCTGCCGGCCGGCATTCATCAGCACGTCGAAGATACCCGGCCCGTCATAGCCGCTGGTGCCGTCGAAGAACTTGATCGAGGCGGCGACACCATCCCGCGCGCGGTCGTCCTCCCGCGCGCCCGGTGACGAATGGCGCAGGATCACCGGAAGCACGCGGCCGAAGGTGAAGAAGTCGTTGGCGGGGAAGTGCGGCGAGACGATGAAACGCGCGGTACCGTAGCCGGCGACCCCGTAGGTGTGCGTGCCGCGGCCCCGCTTCATGTGGGACAGGAAGGTGAACGTGCTCGTCAGCCGGTCCAGCACCGCCTTGAAGTCGTCGTCGATGTCGCGGCGCAGTTCCTCTTCGCTCAGCCGAAGGTTCTCCCTGCCGAGTGGCGCCAGCCGGGATCGCTCGGCCTGGCTCGCGAGGTAGACTGTCTTGCGGATCTCGTTGACCTGGCCCAGCGGACGGTGTGAGGCCAGCGCGTGCCACGGCGAGAAGCGCATGGCCTCGCCGGCGCTTACCCGCTCTCCGGTGTCGAATGTCTGCGGCGGGATGGTGACCACCGCCACGGTCACGAACGGGGCGTCCCATTCGACGGTCGGGTTGTCGAGGACGGCCGGGTCGGCGTCGTGCCTCAACTGGACCTGGAAGTCGAAGACGACCGGTTCGGCGCCCTGTCCCAGCCGCGCCACCATGCGCTCGCGAAGATAGTCGTGGCTGCCGCCCGGCGCCGCCTCGGCCTCGGACGCGCTCCGTGGCACGGCGCGGTAGCGCGCGGCCGTCGTTTGCTCCGGGCCGAACGCGTAGGGAACCTGGCTCCAGTAGGTGGCGGTGAGCGGCGACTCCTGGATCTGCTGACGGAAGCCGAGGAGGACCGGGACGTCCTCCGGGTGCTGTTCCTGAAGGTGCGCGATGAACTTTGCCGGGGGCTGGCCGTGGGGCGCCGACTGCGCGAAGTCGGTCATGAACAGCGCATAGTCCGATGCCGTGCGGATGAAGAAGACCGGCTTGTCGGCCAGCACGAAGTCCTGCTCGCCGTCCGGCGCCTCGGCCAGCGCCCGCGGGCCGGCAAGCCCGAGGACCTTGATCGCCATTCCATGGATATCCGGGATCCGGTCATCCTGCTGTGCACCGTTCGAGAAGCGCACGATGGCCCGATACGCCCCCGGCGCGGCGAACAGGCCGACGGCAAGCCCGTCCGGCAGCCCGGCCGGCACCTCGAACATCGCGTCGACGCAGCCGTGCATCTTGAAATGCTGGCCGCGGATCTGCGGATGCGTCGCCCGCATCATCGCCAGCTGGATCCCGGTGATCGTCTCGATGTCGGTGCCGATGTCGCTCATGGTACGGTCCGCTTGCTTGGGTTCGGGAGGCGGGAGGCGTCAGCGGGTCTTCAGGTATTCGACGAGGGCGTCGAGGTCCTCCGCCCGGTCGGTGCCGCTCCAGTCGAGGCGATAGGTCCGGCCGTCGACCACGAGGTCGCGATCGTGGCCGCGGTTTCCCCAGCCGTCTCGGTTGGTGTCCTCGATGGATACCGTCGGATATTTGCCCGCGAACTCCGCCTGCCGGGCGACGTCCCATTGCCAGCCGACGGCGTCCGGGTCGTAGGAGATCACCCCGCGCAGGAACCTGTCGGGGCGCGAGGCGGGCTGGAGCAGCTGGCGAAGCGTGGGCACCGAGCCGTTGTGCAGGTAGGGCGCGCGGGCCCAGAGGCCGTCGAGCGGCGGGGCGAGGTAGCCCTGGTTCGCGATCTCGGCGGTGTCGCGCAGGATGCGGTAGGGCGGCATGACGCAGGGCCGGATCAGCCGGCCGTCCCGGTCGGAATAGCTGAAGCCGGGATCATGGCAGGCCGACTGGAAGGCCGCGAGGAACAGCGCGGATCCGGCCGGGTTCAGGACCGCGGCGCGGTTCATGTCGGTGCCGATCTCGGGATAGCGCTGCTCGTTGCGCGGGCGGTGGCAGCCGCCGCAATTCTCCGCGAACAGTGTCTCGCCGCGCGCCGCCTTGGCGAGGTCGACATCGAACGGATAGGGCGGCGGCGGCAGGGCGAGCAGGAACTCGGCGACGATCGCGGCATTCTGCAGGTCCACCGCCTTCGGGTCGCCGATGATCGGCAGCTGCGCGGCGATGTTGCGCCAGAACCGCTCGAGGACGCTGCCGTCCCACTGGCCGACCGAGCGGTCGGCCTGGTTCCAGACCGAGGGGATGTCGGTCACCGTCGCGAACCGGGGCAGCTCCGGCGGCAGCGGTCCGGTCAGCAGCGGCTCCAGGCTGCCGCTTGCCGCCGACCGCGACGCCAGCAGGTCTGCAAGCAGGTCGCCGCTGCCGTCCGACTGGCCGGCACTGTGGCCGCCGAGGCCGGGCGAGTGCTCGCCGTGGCCGTAGCTGGCGCCAGGCCGGGTCTGCAGCGCCACCGCCGCCGCCCGCACCGCGGTTCCCTGGGCGAAGCCGGTGAGGATCGGGACGGCGTTCTGCGCGAAGATTGCCCGCTGCGCCGCGTCGACCGGCCCGATCTCGTCGGCCGCGATTCCCGGCAGGCCGCGCGCGAAGAAGCCGTCGGGCTGGGTCCTGGCCAGATTGAGGAGGGCGACGGTCGTCGGACCCGGCGCCTCGGCCGTGCCGATCTGGTCGGGCGCGAGATAGCGGTCGCGGAACTCTGTGAAGGCCGCGCGCCACTTGCGCACGTCGAACTGGGTGTTCGGGGCGCCCTCGAGCGTCAGCGCCCGGTCGCCGAGGTCGACCCGACCGGAATGGCAGGCTCCACAGGCAAGCGTCACGAACAGCGGTTGCACCATGCCATAGTCGATCTCGCCGGTGAGATTGCCCGCAGCGTTCACGCGCCGCCCCCGGGACCCGGTGACGCCGAGGCCGCGCGGCAGTATCCGGTCCGGGTCGTCGGGATCGGGAAACAGCCCGAAGCGACCGAAGTCCTTCGCGTCGCCGAAGATCTCCGGGGCGATCTCCGGCAGCAGCTTGAGGAGCACGAGGGGCGTCCCGACGAAGCCGTTGCCGGCATTCGCGAACCACGACGCGCCGACTGGATCGGCCGCCCAGACGGCGGCCGCCGTCTCCTGGCAGCCGGCCTGGATCGTGGCCCATGTCAGGCCTGGCTGCGCCTCGAGCGAGACCGAGATCGCGTCACGCGCCGCACAGGTCCGGGCCGCTTCCTGCACCGATTCCTCGGCGGGCGCCGGGGCGCCGAGGCATGACAGGGCGAACGCAATGGCGAGAGCGGGGGCGGAAGTCGCGGCTTGGGCGCCGCAGGGACGAGCCGAACACATGCGCATCATCTCCATGCCAGACATGACAGGGGGTCGAGAAGGCCTGAGCGGACGGGCGCTGCCGTGCCGGCGCCGGGACCGCCCGTGCTCCTGCGCGTGTCTTGTGCAGAAGGATCATTTCGGCGACGGGGTAAGAAGGTACCTACCCGTCCGGCCCTGGAACGCGTGCCGACCGGACCGACGCCGCCATCGGGCGCCACATCTCCTGCAGCGTCGACTGGCCGAGGAACTACGGGCTGAGTGGGGCACCAGTCGCGGTGCAGGTGCACCTCCACGACGTTGCGAGTATAGTCAGAGGCCTCAACCAGCTCGACGAAGTCGTCGAGGGTCACACTCACAAACTGTCGCATGTCCTAACTCCGGCACAATGACCCAAGAATTCGCATCGTTGGATGCGAACCTGCGTCAAGGTACTTTCGTAAATGCACCCGCAATAAATTAAGCAAAGCAGATAGGTATGGTATTCGGCTCGGTCGCGTAACGACCATGCCACAATTCTGCGCATAGCGCAACGGGATGCTCCGCCGGGTCGTGGCTTGTTTCGAGTTCAGCCGTGGCCCCGGGTTCCGCCGCCGACTTCAATAGCAGCCGCGTTATCTTTCCGCTCGTGAGGATCCGTATGGTTGGGGAACGCTGGATACGCCACCGACGCGGTCGCGGGGTATGCGATGGCTGGACGTCGCGGCGGCGCGCGCTGAACCGGGAAACTGACCGTGCCGTCAGGGGCAGCTGGCGGGAGCCTTGGCGGCTTTCTTCGGCTTGAACGGCGCCATGCCGGCGCGGGCCAGCGCGTCGGCGCGTTCGTTCTCCGGGTGCCCGGCGTGGCCCTTGACCCAGTCCCACGTGACGGTGTGCCGGGCCCCGGCCTCCTCCAGCCGGCGCCAGAGATCCGCGTTCTTCACCGGCTTGCGGTCGGCGGTCAGCCAGCCGTTGCGTTTCCAGCCATGCACCCAGCGGGTGATGCCGTCGCGCAGGTAGGCGCTGTCGGTGACGACGCGGAGCGCCGCCCCGCGGTCCAGCGCCTCCAGCGCGGCGATTGCGGCCATCAGCTCCATGCGGTTGTTCGTGGTCACCGCCTCACCGCCCGAGAGCTCGCGCTCCTTCACCACACGCTCGCCGTCGCGGGCCACCAGCACGACGCCCCAACCGCCCGGGCCGGGATTGCCGGAGCAGGCGCCGTCGGTGTAGGCGGTCAGCGCGATCACGCGACCTTCTCGCGCAGGATGCGCGGCACCTTGAACTCCACCCGCTCCTCGGCCGTCTCCACGACCTGCTCGGTGACGGCGTAGCGGGCGCGGAAGGCGGCCACCACCTCCTCCACCAGCACTTCGGGCGCCGAGGCGCCGGCGGTGATGCCGACCGCCCGCACGCCGGCGAGCGCCCGCCAGTCGATGTCCGCGGCGCGCTGCACCAGCTGGGCATAGCCGCAGCCGGCGCGCCGGGCGACCTCGACCAGCCGCTGCGAGTTCGACGAGTTCGGCGCGCCGATGACGAGCAGAGCCTCCACCTTCGGCGCCATCGCCTTGACCGCCTCCTGGCGGTTGGTCGTGGCGTAGCAGATGTCCTCCTTGCGCGGCAGGGCGATCGCAGGGAACCGCGCCCGCAGCGCCGCCACCACCTCGGCGGTGTCGTCGACCGAAAGGGTGGTCTGGGTGATGTAGGCGAGCCGCTCCGGGTCGTCCGGCTCGATCCGGGCGACGTCCGCGACGGTCTCGACCAGCAGGACGGCCCCTTCGGGGAGCTGGCCCATGGTGCCGATGACCTCCGGGTGGCCGGCGTGGCCGATCATCACCATCTGCAGCCCGGCCTCGTGGTGCCGCTCCGCCTCGACGTGCACCTTGGAGACCAAGGGACAGGTCGCGTCGAGGTAGAGCATCTGCCGCGCCTCCGCCTCGGCCGGCACCGACTTCGGCACGCCGTGGGCCGAAAACACCACCGGCCGGTCGGGCGGGCAGTCGGCCAGTTCCTCGACGAACACCGCGCCCTTGGCCTTCAGGCCGTCGACGACGAAACGGTTGTGGACGATCTCGTGGCGGACGTAGACCGGCGCGCCCCACTTCTCCAGCGCCATTTCGACGATCTTGATTGCCCGGTCGACGCCGGCGCAGAAGCCGCGCGGCGCGGCGAGGTAGAGCGTCAGGGGGTCGCGCGCTTCAGTCATCCGCCGCCTCGGGTCTCAGCGGCGCCATCGCCCGGCGCCAAGGCCTTTTGCGGCAATCCGTCGGGCCGGGTCAACCCGCGCGCACCACGCCGGTGATCGCCTCCACCAGCGCCGCGCCGTCATAGGGCTTGCGCACCACCGGCACCGCCCGGAAGGCGCCGGGGATCTGCGAGCCCTCGCCGTAGCCGGTGGCGAAGACGAAGGGAATGCCGCGGGCCTGCAGGGCCTCGGCCACCGGGATCGATGTGCCGAAGCCGAGGTTGACATCGAGGACCGCCACGTCGGGCGCCGCGCGCCGGAGCTGCGCTTCGGCCTCGGACACCGTGCGGGCGGTGACGACCCGCTCCGCGCCCGCGTCGGTCAGCATCGCCTCGGCGTCCATCGCGATCAGCATCTGGTCCTCGACCAGCAGCACGTCGAGCCGGCCCGGCAGCGCCGCGCGGCCGGCCGTCTCTCCGGTCACCGCGCCGGGCCGGGGCGTCGGCGTGACGGTGGCGGAGACATGGCGCGCCGGCACCGTGAAACGCGCTTCCAGCCCGCCGGGCCGGTAGTCGACCGCGCTCTCGCCGCCGAGGTCGAACGGTACGGACCGGTTGATGAGCGCGGACCCGAAGCCGGTGCGCGACGGCGGCACGACCGGCGGCCCGCCGGTCTCGCGCCAGACGATGCGCGCCGAGCCGTCGTCGTCGATCGCCCAGCGGACCTCGAGCCGGCCGCCCGCGACCGAAAGCGCGCCGTATTTTGCGGCGTTGGTGGCAAGCTCGTGCAGCACGAGGGCCATCACCGAGAAGGCGCGGCTGTCGAGCCAGAGCCCCGGCCCCTCCAGGGTCACCGCGGCCCCCGCGCCGCGGTAGGGACCGAGTTCGGCCGCGAGCAGCTCGGCAACAAGACCGCCCCCGTCGCCGCGAGCCACCTGGTCGTGGGCAAAGGCGAGCGCCTGGATCCTGCCCTTCAGCGCCGCGACATAGTCGGACAGCGAGCGGCCCTCGGCGACGGGATGCCCGACCAGCGACCGGATCACCGCGAGGATGTTCTTCACGCGATGGTTCAGTTCCTCGTTCAGCATCCGCTGGCGGATGTCGGCCTTGCCGCGTTCCTCCGCCATCATCTCGGTGTGCCGCAGCACGATCTCGACGATCGCCGCACGGGTCGCCTCGGCTATGTCGCGATCGGCATCGGTCCAGGGCTGGGCCTGCCGGTCCACCGTCTCCTTCCAGATCGCGAAGCTCTTGCGCGGGGTGAGCCGGTCGCCGAGCGGGCCGGTCTCGTACGACTTCTCGGGGTTGCCGGCCCAGTCGAGCGTGCGCACCAGCTCCTTGCGGAAGAACAGCAGGTAGTCCCGCGGGATCTGCGAGAGCGGGATCGCGAGCAGGCCGGATGCCTCGGCGTGATAGTCCTCGGCGGGGGCGTGGTGGCGCGACAGCGCATGCGTCGCCCAGACCCGCCCGTCCGCGACCGTCGCGACGAACCGCGCCAGCGCCGGGATTGCAGCGTCGGGCGCGGTCGTGCCGTGGCCCGTCCACTGGCCGTTGATCCAGAGGCCGATCCCGTCGCAGGGCATCAGCCGGCTGAAATCGACGAGGTTGTCGCGCAGCACCACGTCGATCTCCGACTGGTGCGAAGCGAGCCGAAGGAAGCGGTCGAGCGCCTGCCGCGCTTCGGTCGCGCTGGCGAGGCTGCGCTTCTGCTTCAGCGCCGTCAGGTGCAGCGAGAAGAACTGCCCGAACAGCTCGGCCGCGATCCGCTCGGCCATCGTCAGCACCCGCGGGCTGTAGTGGTGGCAGGCGATCAGACCCCACAGCCGGCCGTCGGTGATGACCGAGACCGACATCGAGGCGGCCACGCCCATGTTGCGAAGATATTCGCAATGGACCGGCGAAACGCTGCGCAGATGGGCGAGCGACAGGTCGAGCGGCTCGCCCGAGGCATCGAGCGCCGGCACGATGGGCACCGTCGCGCCGCTCGCGTCGGAGATGATGCGGATCGTGTTGCGCAGGTAGAGCTCCCGGGCCTGCTGCGGGATGTCGCCGGCGGGAAAATACTGGCCGAGAAAGCTCTCCAGATCCGGGCGGCGGACTTCACTCACCACCTTGCCGGAACCGTCCGCCTCGAAACGGTAGACCATAACCCGGTCATAGCCGAGCATGCCGTGCAGCAGCCGTGCGGCGCGGGCGATCAGCCGGTCGATGTCGTCGATGTCGCGGATCCGGCCGATCAGCAGGCGGGCGCGCTGCAGAGGGTCTATGCCGCCGGCGGCCGGCTCGAACTCCAGCACCACGCTGCCCTTGTGGCGGTGCAGCGCCACGTCGAAGGTCCGGTCGCCGAGCACGACGCCGAGCATCATGGCCGGCGGCCCGCCTTCGGCACAGGTGGTGAGACCGTTGCGCAGGTCGTGGAC
>JBGALW010000311.1:0-2430 GCA_044223585.1 Amaricoccus sp. | reverse complement strand
TACATGCGGATCGAAGGCATGGCCGAGCTCGATGCGCCCGCCGAAACGACCCATTCTCTCATTGCAGAAGCCGACGCCGCAGCATGACCGACGGCCGCCAGTCTACACCCCCATTCTCCACCACCTTGACGGACGTGATCGACGGCGACGTTCGCGAGCGGTTGCGGAGCCTGGCGGCGGAACGGCGCCGCTTCGGCTACCGGCGGCTCGGCATCCCGCCGCGGCGAGAAGGCATCCGCATGAACAGCAAGAAGCTCTACCGCCTCTATTCCGAGGAGGGGCCGGCGGTGCGCCGCCGCCGCGGCCGCGAGCGCGCGACAGGGACGCGGGCACCGATGGCCCTGCCGGACGGGCCGAACCAGCGCTGGAGCCTCGACTTCGTCAGCGACGCCCTCGACCGGGGCCGGCGCTTCGCTCGCCATCGTCCTCGGACCGATGGCGGACAATGGCTCGTCCTGGCGATCGTCGACGACTTCACCCGCGAAGCGCTGGCCCTGGTCATCGACACCTCGATCGGCGGAAGGCGCTTGGCGCGCGAGCTCGACGCGCTCGTCGCCCGCCGCGGCAAGCCCGCGGTCATCGTCAGCGACAACGGCGCCGAGATGACCAGCCGCGCCGTCCTCGAATGGACCAACCGATCGGGCATTGCCTGGCACTACATCGCGCCGGGAAAGCCGCGGCGGAACGGCTTCGTCGAGAGCTTCAACGGCCGGCTGCGCGACGAGTGCCTTCTGTAGTCGGGGCTTGGGCGTCAAGCGCAACGTTCGATCCTGACCCGGCTGGGGTCTCGCTTCTGTCCGCGGTCGGCGGGTACCGCCGCATGATGGGTTCCGAAGGTGAGGCGGACCAAGCTAAACGGCGGGCTCGCGGGCATCAGCCGGCGGCTCCAGACATTCGTGCGGCCTTCGCCTCATCCCCGTCCCTGCCGGGACCTCGGACCGATCGCAGCCGTCAGCCGGCTCCGACCGGATGGGGTTGGATCAGGCCGCGGTCCAGCGGAACGGCGTCTCGTCCCGCCACATCCGGTGCATGATCACCGCGAGCTTGCGCGCGACGGCGACCTTGGCCTTCTTCAGCGAACTGCGCGCCGCGAGCCGCGTTCCCCACGCCTTCAGCGCGGTCCACCGCGTCGTCCGGCTGAGCATCACGTTGGCGGCGGCGAACAGCGCGGTCCGCGTGAAGGTGTCGCCGCGTCGGGTGATCCGCCCCCGCCGGTCGATCTCGCCGGACTGGTACTGCCGCGGCGTGAGCCCGAGATGCGCGCCGACATCGGCGGAGCGCCGGAACCGCTCGGGGCGGTCGATGGTGGTCTTGAAGGCGAGCGCGGTCACCGGACCGACGCCCGGGATCGTCATGAAGCGCCGGCACAGTTCGTCGTTCTTCACCACCCGTAGCAGCGCCAGGTGCAGCCGGTTCAGCTCCCGCCGCAACACCTCCCGTGCCGTCAGCAGCGCCTCGACGCAGAGCACGAGCACCGGTCGCTCGGCGACGAGCTCGCGCACCCGTGCCTCGAAGCCAGCCGCCCCGATCCGTCCGACCTTGAGTCCGAACGGCCGCAGCAGACCGTGGATCTCGTTCTCGTGGTCGCGGACCTTGTTGACCAGGAACTCCCGCGCCGACAGCAGGACCCGCAGCTCCTGGCTCTCAGTCGACTTCACATGCACCGCCTTGAACCATCCCGACCGGACCACCTGCGCGATGGCGCGGGCGTCGTTGCGGTCGGTCTTGTTCGCCGCCATCGCGCCGATCGCCCCCTTGAGGTGCCGAGTCTCAATGCAGACTGCCGGCAGCCCCGCATCGGTCAGGCCGAAGAAGAGCCACTGCGACAGCGGGCCAGCCTCGAGACCCACACGTACAAAGGTGCCGTCGAGGGCGCGCAGGGTCTCGACCAAGGCGGTCGGCTCGCTCGCCACCTTCGCTTCGAGGCAGATGCGGCCGTCTTCATCGACGACACAGACGCTCGTCATCTCGAGCGATACATCGAGGCCGGCATAGAGCTTGGTCATGGGGTAACTCCCGTAGCAGATGTCCCCGGGGAGGATCGCGCCAACGCCAGGCGAGCCCAAGCCCCGACTACTCCATCTGAACGAGGAGGTCTTCGCCACCCTCGCCGAGGCCCGCACCGTCATCGAGCGCTGGCGGCTCGACTACAACCTCGTCCGACCGCACTCGGCGCATGGCGGCCTCACCCCCGACGCCGTTCGCCAGGACCCCGCGGCCGGCCGCCTCCGCCACCCCAACCGCTCCGCCGGCCGGCCGCTACCGTCGGCGACAGAGATCCGCTATCAAGTGATGTGAGCCCTGAAATCTGGACCGCTTCGAGTTAGAGTTTTCCGCGGATTTGATCCCTTGGCCGGGAGGAGCGGAGAAGGATGAAGGCATCGAGATTCTCGGAGGCGCAGAAGGCGTTCGTGCTCAAGCAGGGCGCCG
>JBGALW010000055.1:0-20124 GCA_044223585.1 Amaricoccus sp. | reverse complement strand
TGCCGAGCGGTATGGCGCGGGCGACGTCGTGGCCGGCGGCGACGGGATCGCCTCCGGCCCACACCCCAGCCTCTGCCTCGCCGTCCAGTCTGCCTAGGCCCCCGGTCGGCCTGTCGGCACAGCGGCCCATGCCTGCGCGCGGCCGCCCCTCGGCATCAGGCGCATCGCCGTCCGGACGTCAGCGCCCCGTAGCCTGCACGACCACCCGGGCCGTCGCGAGCATGACGCGGATGTCGGTCAGCAGGGAGATGCGCGAGCCATAAGGGATCGGCCCGCTTTCGCTCACGTTTGCGAGCCCTGATCCTCCAATCCGTGGCGGGAGCGGCCTGACAGGTCGGCGAGACGCCGGGCGAGCCTTTGCGGGTTGGCGCGAAGCCGTCCGGTGCTGGACTCGAGCCGCGCGATGCATGCGTCGGCTGCGGGCATCAGTGCGAGGTAGAGGCGGACGAAGACGGCGCGGGCGGCTGCGCCCGGCCAGGCCGGCGGGAGGAGGGAAGGGGGCAGCAGCGGGTCGCGCAGGGCGATTTCGCGGAAGGCGTGCACCAGCACGAGGCGGAGGGCCAGGGCGGCCCGGGGTGCGAGGTCGGCCACGGCCAGCCGGCCGAAGCTGTCCATGAATTCCTGCATGCGCGCGGCGAGGTCGGCGAGCGGCCAGGCGCCGGCGAGCGCGGCGCCGGGATCGTCCCCGGTCACCGCCTGAAAGTGGCAGCCCGGCAGCGCTGGCAGGGGCAGGCCGCGGTCAGGCAAGACTGCGAGCCGCGGTGTCGGAAAGCCGAACCGCAGCCGGGAAAGCGACGCGGCGGCGGTGTCGCGTCCCTCCTCGGGCAGCAGGACGAGGTGCCAGCCGCGCATCGGGGGCGGCTCGACCGGAGCGTAGATCAGCCGGGCGGCGGCCGAGAATTCGTGTTCGGCGGCCGGGGTAAGGCGGTAGAAGCTGCGCCGCCCCTCCCTCGTTCCGCTGAGCCGGCCGGCGGCGACGAGCCGGCTCAGCGCGGTGCGGACCCCCGTCTCGCTGATTCCCACCGCGCCAAGCGTCTCGACGATGTTTCCGGTCCAGAGCTCGCCGCCGCGGGGGGCCACGACATCGCCGTAGAGCGTCACGACGAAGGGTGCGGCGCTGATCGGGAAGGCGTCCGCGAGCCCGGCAAACATCCCGGCCAGATCAGAACCTGCCTGATCCGCCAGAGTCTTTCGCGGCTGCATCGGCCCTGCCATCTCCGTCACGCTTCCCTTGCGCGAGCCTTGGCGAAACGTCACACACTGTCCAACTTTTTTTAACGGCCTGTGACGCTTTTCGCTATACATTGACCGACCGGTCGGCTAATGTCGGGCCAACAAGCAAGACGACTCGGGGGGAGAAGCACCGACATGGACGCCTTCATCTGCGACGCGGTCAGAACGCCCATCGGGCGTTATGCGGGGGCGCTGGCCGCCGTCCGCGCCGACGATCTCGCCGCGATCCCCCTCACCGCGTTGATGGACCGCAACCCGCAGGTCGATTGGGCGAAGGTGGATGACCTGATCTTCGGCTGCGCCAACCAGGCCGGCGAGGACAACCGCAACGTCGGCCGTATGGCCGTGCTGCTGTCGGGTCTGCCGGTCAACGTGCCCGGGACGACGATCAACCGCCTCTGCGGGTCCGGCATGGATGCCATCGGACAGGCGGCGCGGGCGATCCGCGCCGGGGACGCCGACTTCATGCTGGCGGGCGGCGTCGAGAGCATGTCGCGCGCGCCGTTCGTTGTCCCCAAGGCCGAGACCGCCTTCAGCCGGGCGAATGCGATCTACGACACCACGATCGGCTGGCGCTTCGTCAATCCGAAGATGAAGAAGGACTGGGGTGTCGACTCGATGCCGCAGACCGCCGACAATGTCGCCGCCGATTTCGGCATCAGCCGGGCCGACCAGGACGCCTTCGCGGCCCGCAGCCAGGCTCGCTGGGCCGCGGCGCAGGAAAAGGGTCTGTTCGCGGAGGAGATCGTGCCGGTGACGATCCCCCAGAGGAAGGGCGATCCGGTCGTCGTTTCGGTTGACGAGCATCCGCGTGCCGGCACCACGGTCGAGACGCTGGCGAAGCTGAAGGGCGTGAACGGACCGGACCTGACGGTGACCGCCGGAAACGCTTCGGGCGTCAATGACGGTGCCGCAGCGCTGGTCGTCGCCTCGGAGGCTGCCGCGAAGGCGCACGGGCTGACCCCGAAGGCGCGCGTCGTCGCGATGGCCGCCGCCGGGATCGAGCCGCGGATCATGGGCTTCGGCCCCGCCCCGGCTGCGCGCCGGGTGCTGGAGCGTGCCGGGCTTTCGCTCGGCCAGATGGATGTGATCGAGCTGAACGAGGCGTTCGCGAGCCAGGCGCTCGCGGTGCTGCGCGATCTCGGGCTGCCGGACGACGCCGAGCACGTGAACCCGAATGGCGGCGCGATCGCGCTCGGCCACCCGCTCGGAATGTCGGGGGCGCGGCTGGTGACGACGGCCATGTACGAACTGCACCGCCGCGGCGGCCGCTACGCGCTCTGCACCATGTGCATCGGCGTGGGGCAGGGCATCGCCGCGATCATCGAACGCGTGTGAGGAGGAACCCATGTACGCCCAGCTGGTCCAGACCGACGGCCTGAAGAAGCCCGAGGACATGACCCCCGAGGAGCGCGCCTTTCAGGAGCGCATCGACCGCGGCGAGAAGATCGAGCCCAAGGAGTGGATGCCCGAGGGCTATCGCAAGACGCTGATCCGCCAGATCGGCCAGCACGCCCATTCCGAGATCGTCGGCCAGCTGCCCGAAGGCAACTGGATCACCCGCGCGCCGACGCTGGAGCGCAAGGCGATCCTGCTGGCCAAGGTGCAGGATGAGGCGGGGCATGGGCTCTATCTCTACTGCGCCGCCGAGACGCTCGGGGTCAGCCGCGACGAGCTGATGGAGCTGCTCCACAAGGGCAAGATGAAGTATTCGTCGATCTTCAACTACCCGACGCTGACCTGGGCCGACATGGGCGCGGTCGGCTGGCTGGTGGATGGCGCGGCGATCATGAACCAGGTGCCGCTGCAGCGCACCTCCTTTGGTCCCTACAGCCGGGCGATGATCCGGATCTGCAAGGAGGAGTCCTTCCACCAGCGCCAGGGCTACGCCGTCATGATGAAGATGGCCGCGGGCACGCCCGCGCAGAAGGCCATGGCCCAGGACGCCCTCAACCGCCTCTGGTACCCGTCCCTGATGATGTTCGGCCCTTCGGACAAGGACTCGGTGCACAGCGCCCAGTCGATGGCCTGGAAGATCAAGATGAACACCAACGACGAGCTTCGCCAGAAGTTCGTCGACCAGACGGTGCCGCAGGCCGAGTACCTCGGTCTTACCGTGCCCGACCCGGACCTCAAGTGGAACGAGGAGAAGGGTGGCTATGACTTCTCCGAGCCCGACTGGTCGGAGTTCTTCGACGTGATCGCCGGAAACGGCCCCTGCAACGCCGACCGGCTGGGCGCCCGCGTCAAGGCCTGGAACGACGGAGCCTGGTTCCGCGAGGGCCTCGTCGCCCACGCCGAGAAGGCCGCCGCCCGCCGGGCCCCCGTCGCCGCCGAATAAGCCGGGTGCGCGTCCGCGCGCCGGCAAAGTCCATAGGGAGAGAGAAATGTCCAAGGAATGGCCGCTCTGGGAAGTCTTCATCCGGGGCCAGCACGGGCTGAACCATCGCCATGTCGGCAGCCTGCACGCGCCGGACGCGGAGATGGCGATCCTGAACGCCCGCGACGTCTATACCCGCCGCAACGAGGGCGTGTCGATCTGGGTGGTGCCGTCCGCCGCGATCACGGCGTCGAGCCCGTCCGACAAGGGCCCGCTCTTCGAGCCGTCGAACGCGAAGGTCTACCGCCACCCGACCTTCTACGACATCCCTGAAGAAGTGGGGCACATGTAAGATGCCCTCGCTCCCGGACATGAACACCCCCGACGTCGCCGGGCTTGCCCGCGAGGCCGCGTCGCACAGCCACCACACCGAGATCCCGTCGCCCGACGCGGGCCAGGAGGCCTTCTTCGAGACGCTGCTGCGCCTCGGCGACTCGACGCTGATCCTTGGCCACCGCGTCTCCGAATGGTGCGGCCACTCGCCGGCGCTGGAGGAGGACATCGCGCTCGCCAATACCGCGCTCGACCTGATCGGCCAGACCCAGATGTGGCTCGGCCTCGCCGCCGAGGTCGAGGGCAAGGGTCGCAGCGCCGACGACCTCGCCTACCTGCGCGACGCCTGGGACTTCCGCAACCTGCTGCTGGTCGAGCGCCCGAACGGCGACTTCGGCCACACGCTGATGCGCCAGTTCCTGTTCGATGCCTTCCACCTCGAGCTCCTGCGGGCGCTCCAGTCCTCGTCGGACGCCCGCGTCGCCGAGATCGCCGCGAAGGCGGCGAAGGAGGTTGCCTACCACCTCGAGCGCTCATCGGACCTCGTGATCCGCCTCGGCGACGGGACGGAGGAAAGCCACCGGCGGATGCAGGCCGCGCTCGACGCGCTCTGGCCCTACACCGGCGAGTTCTTTCTCGCGGACGAGAAGGACGCCACTGTCGCCGCGGCGGGCATTGCCCCGAACCCGCGCGACCTCAAGGCGGCCTGGGACGCGACCGTGCGCGACGTGCTGAGTGAGGCGACGCTCTCGGTTCCGGACTCCGCCTTTGCCCACAAGGGCGGCAAGCGCGGCGTCCACACCGAGCATCTCGGTTACATCCTCGCCGACATGCAGTTCCTGCAGCGCGCCTATCCCGGCGCCTCCTGGTAGGTCGACCCCGATGGCAACCGTGACGCACCCCAGCACCAAGCAGGTCTGGGACTGGCTGAGCCATGTCCCGGACCCGGAGATCCCGGTGATCTCGCTCACCGACCTCGGCATCATCCGCGATGTCGCCTGGGACGACGACACCCTCGTCGTCACCGTGACGCCGACCTATTCCGGCTGCCCGGCCACGGCGATCATCAACCTCGACATCGAGAAGGCGCTCCGCGACCGGGGCATCGCGAAACTGACGCTGAAACGGCAGATCTCGCCGCCGTGGACGACCGACTGGATCAGCGCGGAGGGACGGGAAAAGCTCCGCGCCTACGGCATCGCGCCGCCAATCGACGGTACCGCCGCCGACGGGCGCCTGATGGGCCGGGTCGGCCGGATGGCGGGCGGCAACCACGCCACCGTCGTCTGCCCGCGCTGCGGATCGTCGCACACGACCCGGGTCAGCCAGTTCGGCTCCACCCCGTGCAAGGCGAGCTGGCGCTGCGACGACTGCCTCGAACCCTTCGACTATTTCAAGTGCATCTGAGCGGACAAGGACACCCGAAATGGCACGCTTCCATTCCCTCGATGTCGTCGACGTCCGCAAGGAGACGCGGGACGCCGTCGTCGTCACCCTGAAACCGAAGGCCGAGGATGCGGCCCTCTTCGACTTCACCCAGGGCCAGTACCTGACCTTCCGCCGCAGGTTCGACGACGACGAGCTGCGTCGCAGCTATTCGATCTGCGCTGGCAAGGGCGAAGGCCATCTTCAGGTCGGCATCAAGCGCGTCGACGGCGGCGCCTTCTCGACCTGGGCGAACGAGGACCTCAAGGCCGGCACCACCATCGAGGCGATGCCGCCGATGGGCCGTTTCTTCACCGCGATCGAACCCGACGCGGCGAAGAACTATCTCGGCTTCGCAGGCGGCTCGGGGATCACCCCGCTGCTGTCGATCATCAAGACGGTGCTCGCGGCCGAGCCGCGCTCCACCTTCATCCTCGTCTATGCCAACCGGCAGATCAGCTCGATCATGTTCCGCGAGGATCTCGAGGACCTGAAGAACCGCTATCTCGGCCGTCTCTCGATCATCCACGTCCTCGAATCCGAGGCGCAGGACATCGACCTGTTCACCGGCCGCGTCGACGCGGCGAAGTGCGCGGCGCTGTTCAGGACCTGGATCGACCTGCCGAGCGTGACCACCGCCTTCATCTGCGGGCCCGAGCCGATGATGCTGGCGATCGCCGGGGCGCTGAAGGAGCACGGACTCTCCGACGAGCAGATCAAGTTCGAGCTCTTCGCCTCCGGCCAGCCCGGCCGCGCGAAGAAGCGGGTGGCCTCGGCCGAGGTCTCGACCTCCAACTCCACCGAGGCGACGGTGACCCTCGACGGCGCCACGCGGATGTTCCGCATGCCCAAGGCCGGCGTCAGCCTGCTGGACGCCGCGCTCGAGGCGAACATCGACGCGCCCTATGCCTGCAAGGCCGGGGTCTGCTCGACCTGCCGCGCCAGGGTGCTGGAGGGCGAGACCGAGATGGCCATCAACCACGCGCTCGAGGACTACGAGGTCCGCCAGGGCTACGTCCTCACGTGCCAGTGCTTCCCGCTGAGCGACAAGGTCGTCGTCAGCTACGACCAGTGAGGGAGGGAACCATGAACGACGACACCGCAGCCATGCCGATCGAGGACTATCTGGCCCAGGGCGGCCAGCTCACCTCGCCCGCCAACGTCCCTCCGCGCTACCGCGGCGAGCTCCTGCGCCTGATGGCGACCTTCGTCGACAGCGAGCTCGCCGCCTCCGCCGGCTTCGCGGACACGATCAACGACGCGCCCGGCATCACCGCCCGGATCGCCGCCTGCAGGATCACCCTCGAGAAGGCGGACCACGCCGGCCGCGTCCTCGACCTGATGGGCGACTTCGGTGCCGACGAGCGCCGCTACGCGACCCAGCACCCGTGGGCGGTCCGCCTGCCGCGCGACGCCGCGCTCGGCCAGGCCCGCCACGGCAACGACATGCGTCTCGCCGTCTTCCACTATCCGATCGAAGACTGGACCGACGCCGTCGTCCTGAACGTCCTGCAGGGCCTTGCCGCCGCGGTGACGCTCGGGGAGCTCTCCAGAGTGTCCTACGCCCCGCTCGCCGAGGTCTTCCGCGCCATTGCCCCGCGCGAGAAGCACCACACGGACCTCGGCATCACCGGACTGGCCGAGATCGCCGCCACCGACGGGGGCCGCGCCGGCGCACGCGCCGCCATCGCCTACTGGCGGCCCAAGGTTGCCGACAGCTTCGGCACGATGAACTCCGCCCGGTTCGAGACGCAGAAGCGCTTCGGCCTCCGCCACCGCCCGAACGAGGCGCTGCTCGCCGACTGGACCGCATCGGTCCGCGAGGCGCTGGCGCCCCTCGGCCTCGACTGAGGACAGCACAATGACCGTCGACGTCACCACCAGGCCCCGCACGCTCGAAAGCTACGTCGGCGGGGAATGGGTCACGGGCACCGGCAAGGGCCAGACCCTGCTCAACGCTGCCACCGGGGCGCCAGTCGCCCGCATCGACTCTTCCGGCGTCGACTTCGCTGGGGCGCTCGACTACGGCCGCGAGGCTGGCCGCAGGCTTCGCCGGCTCTCGTTCCACGAGCGGGCCGGGATGCTGAAGGCGCTCGGCCAGTTCCTGATGGCGAACAAGGAAGAATTCTACGCCGAGTCCTACGCCACCGGCGCCACCCGCGCCGATGGCTGGGTCGACATCGAGGGCGGCGCCGGCACGCTTCTCTCCTACGCCTCCAAGGCCCGGCGCGAGCTGCCCAACACCCGCGTCCTCACTGACGGCGACGTCGAGTCGCTGTCGAGGGACACAACCTTCTCCGCCCAGCACATCCTCACGCCGCTCGAAGGCGTCGCGATCCACATCAACGCCTTCAACTTCCCGGTCTGGGGCATGCTGGAGAAGGTGGCGCCGACCTTCATCGCCGGCGTGCCGTCGATCGTGAAGCCGGCGAGCCAGACCGCCTATCTGACCGAGCTCGTGGTCCGGCGGATCGTTGAGAGCGGCATCCTGCCCGAGGGCGCGATCCAGCTCATTTCCGGATCGACCGGCGACCTGCTCGACCACGTGACCGGGCAGGACGTCGTCACCTTCACGGGGTCGGCCTGGACCGGCCGCAAGCTGCGCTCCGGCGCTGCCATCGTCGAGAACTCGGTCCGCTTCACGATGGAGGCGGACAGCCTCAATGCTTCGATCCTCGGGCCGGACGCCGGGCCGGGGACGCCGGAGTTCGATCTCTTCGTCAGGGAAGTCGCCCGCGAGATGACGGTGAAGGCGGGCCAGAAGTGCACCGCCATCCGCCGCGTCATCGCGCCGCGGGCCCATACGGAGGCGCTGATCGCCGCCCTCGGCGACCGCCTCGCCGGGACGGCTGTGGGCGATCCGTCGGCCGAGGGCACCCGCATGGGGCCGCTCGCCAGCCTCGACCAGCGCAAGGAGGTGCGTGAGCGCATCCGCGAGTTGCAGCAGGAAGCCGAGATCGTCGCCGGCGATCCCGACGAGGTGCGCGTCGCGTCGGGCGATCCGGAGGCGGGCGCCTTCCTGAACCCGATCGTCCTCTTTGCCGACAATCCGCTTGGCAAGAGCGCCATCCACGACGTGGAGGCGTTCGGTCCGGTGTCCACCGTCATGCCCTATGACGATATCGACGAGGCCGTCGCGCTCGCCAAGCGGGGCAAGGGTTCCCTCGTCGCCTCCGTCTTCACCGACGACAAGCGCGTCGCCGAGGAGGTCGTGCTCGGGCTCGCGCCGTTCCATGGCCGTGTGCTGATCGGCAACCGCCTGAGCGCCAGGACCTCGACCGGCCACGGCTCGCCGCTTCCGGTGCTGGTCCATGGTGGCCCCGGCCGCGCCGGCGGCGGCGAGGAGATGGGCGGCATCCGTGGCGTGAAGCACTACATGCAGCGGACGGCCGTCCAGGGCGCGCCGCGGCTTCTCTCGGCGGTGACGGGTCTCTGGATCGAGGGCGCCGACGCGCGGAACGACGGTGTCCATCCGTTCCGGAAGTCGCTCGCGGACCTTGCCATCGGCGACCAGCTCGTCACCGCGACGCGCACGGTCACGCTGGAGGACATCGAACACTTCGCGGCCTTCACCGGCGACACCTTCTACGCCCACATGGACGAGGCTGCGGCCAAGGCGAACCCGTTCTTCGATGGCCGCGTCGCCCACGGCTACCTGATCGTGTCGTTCGCGGCCGGCCTCTTCGTCGATCCCGCTCCGGGCCCGGTCCTCGCGAACTACGGCGTCGACAATCTCCGCTTCCTCACCCCGGTCTATCCCGGCGACACGCTTGGCGTGCGGCTCACCTGCAAGCAGATAAACCCGCGCTCGGGCGCCGAACATGGTGAGGTCCGCTGGGACTGCCAGGTGACGAAGCAGGACGGCGCCCTCGTCGCGCAGTACGACGTGCTGACCATGGTGGCAAAGACCTGGCCGCCGGCGGAATGACGCCCGCGAAATCATAAGAAAATCTGGAGGAAACGCCCATGCTGGCCGCACTTGAAAAGACCCGAGCCGCGCTGACCGAAGAGTTCGGCAGCCCGGACGTCGCGACCTGGCGCCTGCCGCTCGACCGGCACGTCTTCGACACCAAGAACTATCTCGGCATCCCGCAGGCCGGTCCGGATGAGGTCCTGGCGGTTGGGACCGCGATGAACCGCGGCACCGAGAACGACATGATCCGTTTCGTGGACGACGTGGAGAAGTCCGCGGTGGCGCGAATGACCTTTACCGTCGAATGATGCTGCCGCCGGGCGGTAACGCCCGGCGGACGACTCCTGTGCGGGCGGGAATGTCCGGTTCGAATACAGACGAGAGGGAAGCCAGATGGACCGCTGCCTTGGCACAACCTTGGTAAAGCCATTTGTGGCGGGCGGTTCCGGCAGGGTCCGCGGGCGCGCGCTTCTCGTCCACGGCGCCTCCTGCAAGATCGTTGCGACGAGGACGGCGGAGGGCGACGAATGAGCGTCTGGTCCTGGGACGATATCGTGCCGGTGATCGACCCCGACGCCTTCGTTCACCCCGACGCCACCGTCATCGGTGACGTCATCATTGCGGCCGGCGTCTATGTCGGTCCCCAATGCGTGTTGCGCGGCGATTTCGGTCGGATCGAGATCGGGGCCGGCGCCAACGTCCAGGAAACCTGCGTTGTGCATACCTTCCCGAACCTCGGCGTGGTCGTCGAGCCTTCGGGCCACGTCGGCCATGGCGCCGTGCTGCACGGTTGCCGCATCGGCCGGAACGCGATGGTCGGCATGAACGCCGTGGTGATGGACGAGGCGGAGATCGGCGAGAACGCGATCGTCGCCGCCATGGCCTTCGTCAAGGCAGGCGCAAAGATCCCGCCTCGCAGCCTCGCCGTAGGTTCGCCGGCGAAGGTGGTCCGCGAACTGACCGACCAGGAGATCGACTGGAAGACCCGGGGCACCGGAGTCTACCAGCGCCTTGCGGCGGAAGCCCGGACAAAGCTCGCGCCCGCGGAGGCGCTCGCCGCGCCAGAGACGGGCCGCCGGCGGGTCCGCGCCCCGGACTACGACCCGCTGATTGCCGAACGCCTCAAGCTCGGCGACTGACGGCGCCGTGGTTTCAGCGCACCGCCTTGATGCCTTCCAGGACCAGCGTCGTGGCCATCTCGGCATAGTCCTCGCGGGTGATGGTTCCGCCGTCGCGGAACCACATGTAGACCCAGTTCATCATCCCGAAGAGCGACATGGTGACGGGCATCAGCAGCGGTCGCTCCGGCCGGTCGAGGTCGGGATTGATCCGCCGCAGCACCGTCGAGAAATGCCGGACGATCTGCCGCTCCACCGCCCGGATCTCGGCGCGCTGCTCGTCTGAGAGCGCCGAAACCCCGACGAGCTGCACCTTGTGGGCGTCGTCGGCCCCGCGATACTTCTCAAGCACCACTCCGACGAGACGCCGCAGCTGTTCCTCGGGCGCCAGCGTCTCGTCCGCTGCCGCGGCGACCGACGCCTCTAGATCGACGAGATGGCTGTGGATGATCGCGAAGATCAGCACGTCCTTGCTCGGGTAGTAGTGGTAGAGCAGGGCCTTCGATACGCCGGAATGGCTGGCGACCTGCGCCATCGAAGCCTTGTCCATGCCTTGCTCGGCAAAGACCGCCGCGGCACTCATCAGGAGGCCGTGCTGCTTTTCCTCGAAATCGCTGGCACGTGTCCTAGCCATACCCTTCACTCCGTCTCGCGCAGGACCTGCCGACGACCGACAGGGGACGGCCGATGGCCGCCCCCCAAAAACAATCGTCGTCCGTCTGGCCGGTCAAATCATTCTTTCGGTCGGTTGTCCACAAGCCGCTTCGCCTTGCCCTCGGAGCGCTGCAGGCTGTCCGGGTCGGCCACGTCGATCTTCGTCGACACGCCGACGACGCTCTTGATGTGATGCGCCAGCTCCTTGGCCGACGCCGCCCGCGCGTCCGGCGCAGCCGCTTTGGCGTTCGCCTCGACGTGGACGATCATGTCGTCCATGCGGCCCCGGCGGACCAGCTCGATCTGGAAATGGGGCGCGAGGCCGGCGCACTTCAGGATCTGCTCCTCGATCTGGGTCGGGAAGACGTTGACGCCGCGCAGGATGATCATGTCGTCGGAGCGGCCGGTCACCTTCTCCATCCGCCGCATCGAGCGGGCCGTGCCCGGCAGGAGCCGGGTCAGGTCGCGGGTGCGGTATCGGATCATCGGCAGGCCCTCCTTGGTGAGGGTCGTGAACACCAGTTCGCCCAGTTCGCCGTCGGGGAGCACCGCGCCGGTCTCGGGGTCGATGATCTCCGGGTAGAAGTGATCCTCCCAGATGTGCAGGCCGTCCTTGGTCTCGACGCACTCGTTGGCGACGCCCGGCCCCATGATCTCCGAGAGGCCGTAGATGTCGACGGCGTCCATGTCGAAGGCCGTCTCGATCTCCTGCCGCATGGCATTGGTCCAGGGCTCGGCGCCGAAGATGCCGACCTTGAGCGAGCACTCGCGCGGGTCGAGACCCTGGCGCCGGAACTCATCCTGGATCGAGAGCATGTAGGAGGGGGTGACCATGATGATCCTAGGCTTGAAGTCCTGGATCAGCGTCACCTGCCGCTCGGTCATGCCGCCGGAGATCGGCACGACGGTGCAGCCGAGGCGTTCCGCGCCATAGTGGGCGCCGAGGCCGCCGGTGAAGAGGCCGTAGCCGTAGGCGTTGTGCAGGATGTCGCCCGGGCGGCCGCCGGCGGCGTAGATCGAGCGGGCGATGAGGTCTGCCCAGGTCGAGATGTCGTTCGCGGTGTAGCCGACGACGGTCGGCTTGCCGGTGGTGCCGGAGGAGCCGTGGATGCGGGAGAGCTGCTCACGGGGCACCGCGAACATGCCGAAGGGGTAGGTGTCGCGCAGGTCCTGCTTCACCGTGAAGGGGAACTTCGCGAGGTCGGCGAGGGTCCTGAGGTCGTCAGGGTGCACGCCATGGTCGTCGAACCGCCTGCGATAGAAGGGCGAGTTCTCGTAGGCGTGGCGCACCGACCACTTCATCCGCTCGAGCTGGAGCCCGGCGATCTCGTCGCGCGAGGCGTTCTCGATCGCGTGCAGGCCTTCGCGGGACAGGGTGGCAGCCGTCATTGTCGTTTCCTCCAGATGTTTGTTTGCCGCTTGCCGGTTACTCCGGCAGGTGGGTTCCCTTGACGGTGCGGGAATGGCCGCGGAATTCCGCGACCTGTTCGCCCCGCTCGTTCGTGACGTGCACGTCGTAGATGCCGTCGCGCCTGCCGCGATAGAGTTCGCGCGCGGTGGCAGTCAGGCGGTCGCCGAGGCGGCCGGGCGCCATGTAGGTGATCGTCGCCTGGTGGCCGACAGTGCGCTGGTTGTAGCCGTTGCAGGCGAACGCGAAGGCCGAGTCGGCGAGCGCGAAGACGAACCCGCCGTGGGCTAGGCCATGGCCGTTCAGCATGAGATCGGTGATTTCCATCGAAAGCGTCGCTTGGCCGGGAGCGATGCTGTCGAGCGTCATGCCGAGACGCTGCGAGGTCGAGTCGGTCGACCACATCGCCTCGGCGCAGGCTTCGGCCAGGGCCTGGGCGGAGAGCGTGGTGGCGGTGGTCATTGCCCGCGGAACTCCGGCTTGCGCTTCTCGAGGAAGGCCGCGACGCCCTCGGCGTAGTCGGCGGTCCGTCCTGCCTCGCGCTGGAGGTCGCGCTCGAGGTCGAGCTGTGCGTCGAGGCTGTTGACCGCGGCCGCCTGGATCGCGCGCTTGGTCAGGCCGAGCCCACGGGTCGGGCCGGCTGCGAGGCGTTTCGCGATCGAGCCGGCCTCGGTCTGCAGGGCGGCATCGTCCACCGCTTTCCAGATCAGGCCCCAGGTCGCCGCCGTTTCGGCGTCGAGCGGTTCGGCAAGCAGTGCCAGCGCCTTGGCGCGCGGCTCGCCAAGGATGCGCGCGAGCGACCAGCTGCCGCCGGCGTCCGGCACAAGGCCGATCTTCGCGAAGGCCTGGATGAATTTCGCCGATTTCGCCGCCAGCACGATGTCGCAGGCAAAGGCAATGTTTGCACCAGCGCCTGCGGCGACGCCGTTGACCGCGCAGACGACCGGCTTCTCGATGGCGCGGATCAGGCGAAGCGTCGGGTTGTAGAAGGTCTCGAGCGTGGCGCCGAGATCAGGCGCGCCGCCGCCCTTGCGCGGGTCGCGGTCGCCGAGATCCTGGCCGGCGGAAAAGCCGCGGCCGGCACCGGTGAGCAGAACCGCCCGGACCTCCGGGTCGGATGTCGCGCGCTCCATACCTGCCCGGAGCGCACGGTGCATCTCCTCGTTGAAGGAGTTGAGCTTGTCCGGGCGATTGAGCGTAAGGGTAAGGACCCCTGCGTCGAGAGAGACGAGCACCGTCTCCGACAGGGTCGTCGTTTCGGTCATCCGGTATTCCCTCCCGTTGCCCGCCCCTTGATCGGGGGTCCGTCGGCTGTCGAAAAAAGATATTGCATAAACCGACCGGTCAGTCAATTATAAAAGCAACGAACATGAGGGGAAACGCAAGATGGGCTCGCTCTTCGACCGGCATCGCATGCTTCTCGATCAGGCCGTCGCCGCCCTTTCGGACCGGGGATTCTGGACGCCTTTCCCGGAGGTTCCGAGCGGAAAGATCTATGGCGAGACTGCACGCGAGGATGGGCTGAAGGCTTACGAATCGCAGCTCGGGCGCGCATTCGAGCTCGCCGGCCATCCCGAATCGGGGCGGGTCGGGGCCGAGGTGTCCCCCTGGGGGCCGGCGCTCGGGGTCAGCTATCCGGCAACCGACGCCGCGACGCTGGTCGCGGCCTCCGAGTCGGCGGGCCGGGGGTGGGCAGCAACATCGCCGGAAACCCGAATCGGAATCCTGCTCGAAGCGCTGAAGCGACTGAACGCGATGAGCTTCGAGATGGGCAACGCGGTGATGCACACCAGCGGACAGGCGTTCCCGATGGCGTTCCAGGCGGGCGGGCCGCACGCGCAGGATCGGGGGCTCGAGGCGGTGGCGACGGCGTGGGTGGAGATGTCGCAGGTGCCCGCGCGCGCGATCTGGCAGAAGCCCCAGGGAAAGGCCACGCCGCTCGTCATCGAAAAGCACTGGCGTGTCGTTCCCCGTGGCGTGGCGCTGGTGATCGGCTGCCAGACCTTTCCGACCTGGAACAGCTATCCGGGGCTGTTCGCGAGCCTCGCGACCGGCAACACGGTGATCGTGAAGCCGCATCCGGGCGCGACGCTGCCGATGGCGCTGACCGTGGCGGTGCTCCGCGACCTCCTTGCCGAGGAGAATCTGCCGCGCGACGTGGTGGTGCTCGCAGCCGATTCGGCCGAGGCGCCGGTGACCAAGGCGCTCGTGCAGCACCCGGCCGTTCGGATCATCGACTATACCGGGTCGAACACCTTCGGCGCCTGGGTCCGCGAGAATGCGGGCGAGGCGCAGGTCTATACCGAGGAGGCCGGGGTCAACTCGATCGTTGTCGCGGCAACTGACGACTTCGCCGCGATGTGCGCCAACGTCGCCTTCTCGCTCGCGCTCTATTCGGGCCAGATGTGCACGGCGCCGCAGGACATCTTCGTCCCGCGCGGGGGGATCGAAACCGGCGAGGGGCACAAGTCGTTCGACGAGGTGGCGGCGGGGATCGCCGCCGCGGTCGATTCGCTCCTCGCCGACCCCGTCCGCGCGTCGGGCGTTGCCGGGGCGATCGCCAACCCCGCCACGCTCGACCGCGTTGCCGCCGCGCGCAGCCTCGGACGCGTGGTACGCGACAGCGCGCCGCTTGGGGAAGGGCGGAGCGCGACGCCGCTGATCGTCGCCGTCGACGCCGCGGACGAGGCAGCCTACGGCGAGGAACGTTTCGGGCCGATCGTCTTCGTTGTGGCCGTGGACAGCGCGGAGGACGGCATTGCCCGGGCAGCCGCGCTGGCACGGCGCAAGGGCGCGATCACCGCGGCGCTCTACGACAGCGACGAAGGGCGGATCCTCGCGGCCGCCGACGCCTTCGCGAAGGCGGGGGTCAACCTGTCGGTCAACCTGACCGGCAACATCTTCGTCAACCAGTCCGCCGCCTTCAGCGACTTCCACGTTACCGGCCTCAACCCGGCCGGCAACGCCAGCCTGACCGACTCCGCCTTCATCGCCGGCCGCTTCGTGCGGGCGATGTGGCGCCGGCCAGTCGCCGCCTGAGCCACCAAACACCTAATCACAAACCTTGGGGAGGAAACCCGTGAAGACCCTGACCGCGCTTGCCACTTTCGCCGCCCTCGGCGTCGCTACCGCCGCCTCGGCGGAGATCCGCATCGGCGCCACCGTGTCCGAGACCGGCCCCGCCGCCTTCCTCGGCGATCCGGAGGCCAAGACCCTCAAGATGATGGTAGAGAAGCTCAACGCTGCCGGTGGGATCAACGGCGAGGAAATCGCGCTGACGCTCTACGATGACGGCGGCGATCCGAACAAGGCGCGCACGTTCGCCACCCGGCTCGTCGAGGACGACGAGGTCGTGGCGATCATCGGCGGCACGACGACCGGCACCACCATGTCGATCATCCCGGTCGCCGAGGATGCCGAGATCCCGTTCATCTCCCTCGCGGGCGCGATCGAGATCATCGACCCCGTGAAGGAGTGGGTGTTCAAGACCCCGCACACCGACCGCATGGCCTGCCAGAAGCTCTTCGAGGACATGAAGGCGCGCGGCATCACCAAGATCGGCATGATCTCGGGCACCGACGGCTTCGGCGCGTCGATGCGCAAGCAGTGCCTCGAGGTCGTCGGCGACTACGGGATCGAAATCGTGGCGGACGAGAGCTATGGCCCGACCGACGCCGACATGACGCCGCAGCTCACCAACATCAAGAACACTGCCGGGGTGCAGGCAGTGCTGAACCCCGGTTTCGGTCAGGGGCCGTCCGTCGTGACGCGCAACTACCAGCAGCTGGCGGTCGGCCTGCCGCTCTACCAGAGCCACGGCGTCGCCTCGAAGGGCTTCATCGACCTCGCCGGCCCCGCGGCCGCCGAGGGCGTTCGGCTGCCGGGCACCGCGCTTCTGGTTGGCGGCCTCCTCGCCGACTCCGACCCGCAGAAGCCGGTGGTGACGGCCTATCTCGACGAGTACCAGGCGGCCTATGGCGAGGCGCCCTCGACCTTCGGCGGCTATGCCCACGACGCCTTCGCGATCCTCGTCGACGCGCTGACGCGCGCGGGCTCGGACGAGCCGAAGGACATCCGCGACGCCATCGAGCAGACCTCGGGGCTCGCCGGCACCACCGGTGTCGTCACCATGACGCCGGACGACCATCTCGGGTTCGACCTCTCGGCGTTCCGCATGCTGGAAATCAAGGACGGCGACTGGACTCTGGTCCAGTAACCCCGCCGCCCCGCCGGGTGGGGTGTGCCCCCACCCGGCTTCCTCTTCGCGCCCTCTCGATCGGAGCTCGCCCGATGGCCGAACTCATGCAATTCCTTTTGTCCGGAGTGACCGTTGGCGCGGTCTACGCGCTGGTCGCGCTGGGCTTCACCATCATCTACAACGCCTCGGACGTCGTGAACTTCGCCCAGGGCGAGTTCGTGATGCTCGGCGGCATGATCACCGTCTTCGTGCACATGGCCGGGCTGCCCTTGCCGCTCGCGGCGCTGATCGCCATCGCCGCCACCGCCGTCGTCGGCGTGCTGCTGAACAAGCTCGCGATCGAGCCCGCCCGTGGCGCACCCGTCGTCTCGCTGATCATCATCACGATCGGCGCGTCGATCTTCATCCGCGGCGTTTCCCAACTCGTCTTCGACAAGCAGCTGCACCGGTTCCCGGCCTTTTCCGGCGACACGCCGATCCAGATCATGGGGGCGACGATCCTGCCGCAGTCCCTCTGGGTGCTTGCGGGCGCCATCGCGGTATTCGTCGGCCTCTGGCTGTTCTTCACCAAAACGCTGACTGGCCGCGCCGTCCTTGCCACCTCGAACAACCGGCTCGCGGCGCAGCTCGTCGGGATCAACACCAACTGGGTGATGACCCTGTCCTTTGCCCTCTCGGCCGCCATCGGCGCGCTGGCGGGCGTGCTGGTCACGCCGATCACCAACACGAGCTACGATGTCGGCATCGCGCTGGCGCTGAAGGGCTTCGCCGCGGCGATGCTTGGCGGCATGGGCAACCCGATCGGGGCGCTCGTTGGCGGTATCCTTCTCGGGCTGATCGAGGCGCTGACGGCCGGCTATGTCAGCTCGGTCTACAAGGACGCGGCCGCCTTCGTGGTGATCCTGATCGTGCTCTTCGCGATGCCGCAGGGCATCTTCGGCCGCAAGTCGACGGATCGGGTGTGACGATGCGCACGAAGTATGTCACGATCCTCATCCTCGCGGCGATCATCATCGCCTCGCCCTTCTTCTTCCCCTCGAACTACTACTACCGGGTCGGCTCGCTGATCTTCGTCAACGGCCTCGCCGTCACCGGCATCGTGATCCTGACCGGCTATGCCGGCCAGATCAGCCTTGGCCATGCCGGCTTTGCAGGCATCGGAGCCTATGCCTGTGCGCTGGCGCCGGTGCATCTCGGGCTGCATCCGGGGCTCGCCGCGATCCTCGGCGCCGTCATCTCCGGCGCCGTGGCCTGGCTGGTCGGCCGGCCGGTCCTGCGGCTCAAGGGCTACTACCTCGCGGTCGCGACCCTCGGTTTCGGCATCCTCGTCTCGATGTTCCTCGCCAACGAGGCCTGGCTCACGCGCGGCCCCGACGGGATCGAGGTTCCCGACCTCGGGCTCAACGACGTGCTGGAGGCGGTCGGCATCGACCTCTCGAACTCGCAGTTCTGGTACTTCTTCTCGGGCCTCGTGCTCGTCGCCGGCGCCTGGGTCGCGCTGAACCTCTATGACAGCCCGACCGGGCGGGCACTCCGCGCGCTGCACGGTTCGGAAATCGCGGCCCGCACCGTCGGGATCGACGTCGCCCGGCTGAAGCTCCAGGCGTTCGTGATCTCGGCGGTCTACGCCTCGCTTTCGGGATCGCTGCTGGCGCTCCAGAACAAGTTCGTCACCCCGGACGTCGCGGGCTTCATGCACTCGATCGAGATGGTGACGATGGCGGTTCTCGGCGGGGCGGCCTCGGTGCTCGGCGCGTTCTTCGGCGCCGCGATCCTGACGACGCTGCCCCAGGTCCTGACTGTCTTTCAGGAGTACGAGCAGATCCTGCTCGGCCTCGTGATGATGCTCTGCATGATCTTCATGCGCGACGGGCTGCTGCCGAGCATCGCCCGCGCGCTCCGGGGGAAGGACAAATGACCACGCTCCTCGAAGTCCAGGGCCTCGGCATCACCTTCGGTGGGCTGAAGGCGGTGCAGAATGTCGGCTTCCGCGTCAATCCGGGCGAGATCGTCTCGGTGATCGGGCCGAACGGCGCCGGTAAGACGACGCTCTTCAACATGATCTCCGGTGTCTACAAACCCTCGGCTGGATCCGTGGTGCTCGACGGCACCGACGTGACCGGCATGGACCCGTACCTCCTCGCCCGGCGCGGCCTGTCGCGGACGTTCCAGAACCTGCAGATCTTCCAGTCGATGACCGTTCTGGAGAACGCGATCTCCGGTTTCCATCTGCAGGAAAAGGGGCCGCTCCTCGGTGACCTGCTGAACGTCCCTGCGACCCGGCACCGGGCCGCGGCCGCGGCGGAGGGTGCCCGTGCGCTCCTCGAACGCGTCCGCCTCGGCAACGCGGCGGAGCGGGAGGCAAGCTCGCTCTCCTACGGTGCGCTGAAGCGGCTGGAGATCGCCCGTGCGCTGGCGCTCAAGCCGCGGATCCTTCTCCTCGACGAGCCCGCCGCCGGCTGCAACGCGGTCGAGACCGAGGAGATCGACCACCTGATCGCCGAGGTCGCCCGCGAGGGCGTCGCCATCCTGCTGGTGGAGCATGACATGAAGATGGTCATGCGCATCTCGAACCACATCGTGGTGCTCGACCACGGCGAGAAGATCGCCGAGGGCGAGCCCGCCAAGGTCAGCCGCGATCCCAAGGTGATCGAGGCCTATCTCGGGGCGCCGGACGCGAACCCCGACGGCAAGGAGGCCGCCCATGCTGACGGTTGAGGGCCTGCGCTCGCGCTACGGGCGCATCGAGGTGCTGCACGGCGTCGACCTGGAGGTGAAGTCCGGCGAGATCGTGACGGTGGTCGGCGCGAACGGCGCCGGCAAGACCACCTTGCTGCGCTGCCTCTCCGGGGTGCAGCCGGTCTCGGGCGGGGCGATCACCTTTCGGGGCGAGAGCTTCACGACCGTGCCCGCCTGGAAGCGGCTCGGCCACGGCCTCGCCCAGTCGCCGGAGGGGCGGCAGATCTTCACCAACCTCAGCGTGGAGGAGAACCTGCGCCTCGGCGCCTTCCTCTTCGCCGACGCGCGGGTGGACCGGGACATGGAGACCGCCTTCGCCATGTTCCCGATCCTGAAGGAAAAGCGCAACCTGGTGGCGGGCGGCCTGTCGGGCGGCCAGCAGCAGATGCTCGCCATCGCCCGCGCGCTGATGGGCCGGCCGTCCTGCCTGCTGCTCGACGAGCCGTCGATGGGCCTCGCGCCGATCATTGTCCAGCAGATCTTCGACGTGGTGAAGAGCATGCGGGAGCTCGAGGTCACGGTGCTCCTCGTCGAGCAGAATGCCTTCGGCGCGCTGAAGATCGCCGACCGCGGCTACGTCCTCGAGACCGGCCGCGTCAGCATGAGCGGACCGGCGGAAGAACTCATCGCCGACCCGCGCATCCGCGAAGCCTATCTGGGGATCTGACCATGGTTGTCTCGATCGAACGCGAAGGCCGCGTTGCCATCGTCACCGTCGACAACCCGCCGGTGAACGCCCTTTCGCAGGCTCTTCGCCAGTCGCTTTGGGATGCGGCGGAGAGT
>JBGALW010000310.1:0-2535 GCA_044223585.1 Amaricoccus sp. | reverse complement strand
CGGCGGATGTAGCGGTGGTAGTCCTCGATTTCGCGCGCCGTGCGGGCCTCGCTCCACCCGAGATGGCGCGACAGGATGCGCGCCGCGGCGTCGAGCGCGTCCCGGCCGCAGGTGGCGTTGAGCCCGACCATCAGGCGGCGGATCACCACGTCGGTCAGGGTGCGGCAGAACTCGTTGCGCCAGGTGAAGATGAGCTCCGCCCCGATCGCGCCGGTCTCCGCATCGAACGGCTCCAGCAGCTCCGGATGCTCCCGCCCCAGCGCCAGCACGTCGGCGGCGCGGGCACCATAGATCGCGACCAGCCGATCGATCGCGGCAGGCGAGGCCGTGGTGACGGCCGCCAGCCCCTCGCGGTAGGCCGTCCAGTCGCCGACCCGCGCACCGGGGAACGGGATCGTCCGCGTCGGGCAGCGCGGCGCCTTCAGCCCCATCTGCTGGTAGACGACATCGACCGTCTCTTCGGCAAGGCTGCGGTAGGTGGTGAGCTTGCCGCCGATGATCGACAGCAGGCCCCGGTGCCCTGGCGCGTGATCGTGGATCACGTGGCTGCGCGGCACCTTCCACTCGGACTTGTCCGGCACGAAGGGCAGCGGGCGCACGCCGCTGTAAGTGTAGAGAATGTCGCTCGGACGGAGCCCTGCCGACGGGATCAGGCGGTTGACCTCGCCCAGCAGATACTCGACCTCCGACTGGTCGGCGCGGGCGGTGTCCGGGTCTTCCTCATACTTCCGGTCGGTCGTGCCGATCAGGTACTGCGCGCTCCCACGGAATGACGAGCACGGATAAGGCCCGTCCGCGGCGGATTCATAGTAGACGACATCGCTCGGCGCGCCGGGGAACGGATCGACGACGAGGTGGCTGCCCTTCGCGCCACCGATATACCGCTTGCCGGGTTCCTGCCCCGCCAGCACCGCATCGACCCAGGGGCCGGCGGCGTTGACGACGATGCGGGCGGCGAGCGCGTGCCGGCGGCCGGTCAGCGCGTCGGTGAAGCGTATGCCGCGGATCCGATCGCCTTCGACGATGAAGCCGTCGACGCGGGCGTGGGTGAAGATTCGGGCGCCGTCAGCGTGTGCGGCCAGCGCCACCTCGACGCACAGACGCTCGGACCAGACGACCTGACCGTCCATGAAGATCGCGCACCCGGCCAGCCCCTCGGTCTCGATGCCGGGAAAGCGGGCGATCGTTTCGTCGCGCGTCAGCGTCCGGTGCGAGGACGTGGTCTTGTCGAAGGACAGGAGGTCATAGGCGACCATCCCGGCGCGCACCGTCATCTTCGATCGGCGATTGTGCTGATAGAACGGCATCATCAGCGGCACAGGCTTCACGAGGTGCGGCGCGAGGCGGAACATCAGCTCGCGCTCGCGCAGCGACTCGCGCACCAGCGCGATGTCGCCCTGTTCCAGGTAGCGCAGGCCGCCATGGATCAGCCGCCCGGACCAGCTGGAAGTTCCGCTGCCGATGTCTTCCTTCTCGACCAGCGCCACCCGCAGGCCGCGCGCGGCGGCGTCGCGGGCGATCCCGGCACCGTTGATGCCGGCGCCGATCACGATCAGGTCAAAGACGTCCTCCGCCGCCGGCATGTCCGGACGCAGCGGGTCGGCCGCCAGTTGGGAGGCGGGTGCTTCAGTCATCGCCCTGGCTCGCTTCTCACCCTGGGTTGAACCGCCTGCGGGGCCGCGGTCTTCGCCGCGTTTCCCGCAGGCCGGCTGTCCGGTTCTCAGTCGTCGGTCTCGATGATCGCGAGAACGCTGCGGACCTTCGCTTCCTGGCCTTCCGGGACGAGGATTTCCGCCAGGACGCCGGTCGCCGGCGACTCAAGCTCCTGCGTCGCTTTCTCGGCCTCGATCTCCGCCAATGGCTCGTCCTCCGCGACCCGCTCACCGACCTTCTTCATCCAGGCGGTGACCGTGCCCTCGCTCATGCCCATCCCCCACTGGGGCAGCAGAACCTCTACCTTCATGCGTCAATCCTCCGCTTCGGCGCTCTGGCTGTGTCGGACATGCAGACGGCTTCGATGGCCGCCGCGATCTTTTCGGTGGTCGGGTAGATCGCCGGCTCCAGCGCCGGGCTGAACGGCACCTGCATGTCGATGGCCGTCACCCGCCTGATCGGCGCGCGCAGCGCCGAGAAGGCCTCTTCGGCCACGATGGCGGAGATCTCCGCGGCGGCGCCGCACGTGCGGTGTGCCGGATCGGCGATCACCAGCCGGCCGGTCCGCATCACCGACTCGACGATCGTCTTCGAGTCGAGCGGGACCAGCGTGCGCGGGTCGATCACCTCGGCCGAGATCCCCTTCTCGGCCATCTGCTCCGCCGCCTTCAGCGCCATCGGGACGGCGCCCGAGATGGCGACCACGGTCACGTCGCTTCCCTCGCGGCGCACGCGCGCCTGACCGAAGGGGATCCGGTACTCGTGCTCGTCGACCTCTTCCTTGAGACCCCACAGCGGGCAGGCCTCGAAGATCAGTACCGGGTCGTCGCTGTCCACGGCCGAGCGCAGCAGGCCCTTGGCGTCGCTGGCCGAGGCCGGGAC
>JBGALW010000054.1:0-20859 GCA_044223585.1 Amaricoccus sp. | reverse complement strand
CGGCGCGCGGGCCGAGCGGTCGGATGCGGCGGCGCGGCTGGCGGAACTGAAGGGGCTGCTCGACCGCGACGGGCCGGAGGCCGTGGCGCGGGTGATGGACGTGCCGGAGATCGTGGCCGCGCGGCGCCAGCAGGCCGAACTCGGCCAGCGGCTGGCGGCGGAGCGGGCGGCGCGCGGCGCGAGCCGGCCGGCCACCGCCGAGCTGAGGGCGCAGGTGGATGCGCTGACACAGGGCATGCGCGGGCTGGTCGATCAGGAGCTGCGGCGGCTGGAGGTCGACGTGCGCCTGCGGGACGAGCGGATCGCCGCGCTGGAGGCGCAGGCAAAGGCGTTGCAGCAGGAGGCGCTGGCGCAGGAGCAGGACGCGCTGGCGATCGCCGAGGTCGAGCGCGAGGCGGCGGCGAGCCAGCAGCTCTACGTCGTCCTGCTGACGCGGCTGAACGAGATCTCGGCGCAGAAGCAGGCGATCGAGCCGGATGCCCGCGTGCTGAACCCAGCCCTGCCGCCCGAGCTGCCCTCCGGCCCGCCACGGCCGCTGGTGGCGGCCCTCGCCGGGGTCGCCGGCCTGCTGCTCTGCGGCGTCGGGGTGCTTGCCGCCGACACGCTGTCCGGCCGGTACGAGAACCTGCGCCGGCTGGAGGAGGAAACCGGCCTGCCGGTCCTCGGCGCCCTGCGGCGCGGGGCGGGGCGAAGCGGTGCGGGGCAGGGGCGGGTGAGCGACCCCGACCTCGGGCCGCTGCCGGCCGAGGACGGGATCGAGGCGGCGCTGGCCGGGACCGCGGCCCGTCCGCTGCTCGCGCTTGCGCCCGCCGGCGCGGACGTCGACGCCGACGCCGTGGCGGCGCGGCTGATCGCCTCCGCCGAGCGGTCCGGGCGGGCGATGCGGCTCATCGAGGTGACGACCGGCGTGCCGGGCGAAACCGAGGGCCGGGTGCGGTTCCGCGTTCAGGGCATTGCCGAGTCCGAAGGGCCGGCCCGGGCGGGCGGGGCGATCCGCCATGCCTGCGGCAACGCCGACGCGGCGGTGATGGTGCTGCCGCCGCTCGCCGAGTCCGCCCTCGCGGCGGTCTGGGCCGGGCTCGCCGACGCGACGGTCGTGGTGGTGAGCGGCGCGCGGCCGGAGCGCGCCGGGGTCGAGCGGACGCTGGGCGGGCTCCGCTCCGCGGGGGCGCGGCTTGCCGGGGTCCTCGCGATCGTCGGGTGAGCCCGCGGGTCAGAGCGCCGCGACCGCCATCGCCATCGGTCGGATCCGCACTTCCGCCGTGGCGGACCCGGCGGGCGGCGCCATTGCTTCCAGCACCACCATCCGCCGGGGCCGCACGCCCCGGACGATCCGCAGGAGGCAGGCCGCCTGGCCGATCAGCCGGTTGAGGCGGATCGCCAGTGGCGCCTCGGAGGGCGGGATCTCGCGAAAGCCCCATTGCGCATAGTGGCGCGCGTTGCCGGCGGCGGTGACGACCATGATGCGGATCGGTGCGTCGACGAGGGCGGTCGCGATCAACTTGCCGGCGAGCCCGCGGCCCCGCTCCTCAGGGGCGACCACCAGCGACCCGAGTTCGGCGACGCCGGGGGCGGAGGGGCGCAGCTGCACGGTGCCGACGATCGTGCCGCCGCGGTCGGCCACATGGAAGCGCGGCCAGTCGAGGCCGGTCGGGTTCATCCGCGGCTGGCTCAGGACCAGCTCGCGGATCGCTTCGGCGTCGTCGGGGCCGGCGCGGCGTATGGTGATGGTCGTCATGATCGGGCCCTCCTGACCGCGCTGATGACAGGTCTGCCGTGACGGCGCCGTGACGGATTGCGCAGGCTCCGGCGGCGCGATATGCCGCCGGACATGCACGCAACGCTGAACGCCTCGAGCCCGCTGAAGGCGGCCGCCTGGATGATGGTGGCCGTCGCCTCCTTCGTCGCGATGGCGGTGGCGGGGCGCGAGATCCAGCACGAGATGAACACGTTCGAGCTGATGCTCTACCGCTCGGGCATCGGGCTTGCGGTGATCTCGTTCGTGATCTGGCGCAGTGCGGCCGGGTTCGCGCAGGTGCGCACCCGCCGGATCGACCTGCACCTCATCCGCAATCTCTTCCACTACACGGGCCAGAACCTGTGGTTCTTTGCCGTTGCGACGATCCCGCTAAGCCAGCTCGTCGCGCTGGAGTTCACGAACCCGATCTGGGTCGCGCTGCTGGCGCCGTTCCTGCTCGGCGAGCGGCTGACGCGCCCGCGGCTGGTCGGGGCGGTGCTCGGCTTCGTCGGCGTCCTCGTCGTGGCCCAGCCCGGCCGGGCGCCGCTGGAGCCGGGGCATGCCGCGGCGCTGGTCGCGGCGGTCTGCTTTGCGCTCAACACGATCTTCACCAAGCGGATCATGGCGCATGACGGCGTGCTGTGCGTGATCTTCTGGATGACGCTGATGCAGGGGGCCGCGAGCCTCGCGCTGTCGCTCCCCGGCGGCATCCCGGCGCCCTCGGCGATGACGGCACCCTGGCTGCTGGTGGTCGGGCTGACGGGCCTCAGCGCGCACTATGCCCTGACCTCGGCGCTCGGCTACGCGCCTGCGACAATCGTCGCGCCGATGGAGTTCATCCGGCTGCCGCTGATCGCGCTTGTCGGCATGTGGGTCTATGGCGAGCCGCTGCGCGCCCCGGTCTTTGCCGGCGCGGCACTGATCGTTCTCGGCAATCTGATCAACCTCCGGGCGGAGACGCGGGTGCGCCATGCGTGACCGGCTGGAGCGCGGCCGCTGGCTCGAAGCCGGTGCCTACGCCGGGCGCTGGCCGGAGCGGAGCGCGAAGCTGCTGGCGCTGTTCGCGGCGACCGAGGACGTGACAAGGCCGTGGAGCTTCTCGGAGTACGGCTGCGGGCCGCACGCGCCGTTCCGGGCGGCGGTGCGCGCCGCCGGGCACCCCTTCACCGTGGCGACCTGGGATCTCAGGGCGTGGGATGCGGACACCCGCGTCGTCGACCTAGACGACCCCCTCCTGGCGGTGGAACGGACCGACGTTGCGGTGCTGAGCGGGGTCTGCGAGTACCTGCGCGACATCGCCGCGACGCTGGCCGCGCTGGCGCCTTTCCACCGGGCCTTTCTGCTCAGCTATGCCGCCGTCCCGCTGGAGGCGCTGGCCAGCGACGCGCGGTACCTTCAGCAGATGTGCAAGCGGGCGGAGCAACGGGGCTGGCGCAATCACCTCACGCTGCCCCAGCTGACCGCGGCGGTCGGGGCGGCCGGGCATTTCGCCCGTGTCGCCACCTGGCGCGGACAGACCCTGCTTCTCGTGCGAACGACAGGCTGGGGCACGGGTGAGGGCACGGGCGAGGGGTGAGGGACACCCCGGCAGAAGTCGGGCTTTTGGTGCGCCGGCGAATGTGCTAGGCGACCCGCGATTGACCAGGGCTGGAGGAAGCCATGCAACCTCGAATCGCGCCGGGTGAGATCGCCCGACGACATCAACGTCATCATCGAGATTCCGGGTGGCGCCGGCGGCGGGTCCCCCGTGAAGTACGAGATCGACAAGGATTCGGGCGCGCTGTTCGTCGATCGCATCGTCAACGTGCCGATGTTCTACCCGAACAACTACGGGTTCGTGCCGAACACGCTGCATGAGGACGGCGACCCGGTGGACGTCATGGTCCGCACGGAGGTCACGCTGATCGCCGGGTCGGTGATCCGCTGCCGGCTGATCGGCGTCCTGCACATGGAGGACGACGGCGGCATCGACGACAAGCTGATCGCCATGCCGATCGAGAAGGTCGACCCGTTCCAGGCCGAAATCCAGGACCTGCAGGATCTGCCGCAGCGTCACCGCGAGCGCATCTGGCACTTCTTCGAGCACTACAAGGCGCTGGAGCAGGGCAAGTGGGCGAAGGTGACGGGCTGGGGCGACAAGGCCGAGGCCCAGCGCATCCTGATGGCCGCCATCGACCGCTTCGAGAAGAAGAGCGCCGCGGCCTGACGCCGGAGGCGGAGTTCGGGCGGCCTCGGGCCGCCCGCTAGGGCCACCGGGCGCCAGCGCCCGGCGACGCTGCCGGTCGCCAGGACAGGGCGCCGGCACGTCCTTCCACTATTTTCCACCTTCCGAATGCGTGCGGCCGCGGCACCTACGAGGGGCCGGGCCCCTTGCCGCGCCTGCGACGTCCGTGCGCGCTTGCGTGGTGGTTCGCAATCCGCCATCGTCCCCGACAACTACAATCACAACGTCAGGGAGAGGGCGTCTTGCTGTTCCTCGTCATCATCTGCGGCGCCTTGTCGATCGTCTATGGCGTCTGGGCCGCCAAGTCCGTCATGGCGGCCGATGCCGGCAACGCCCGGATGCAGGAGATCGCCGGCGCGATCCAGGAGGGCGCCAGCGCCTACCTGCGCCGGCAATACACGACCATCGCGATTGCGGGCGCGATCATCTTCGTGGTGGTCGCCTGGCTGCTCGGGCTCGCCGTCGCCATCGGCTTCCTGATCGGCGCGGTGCTGTCCGGTGCCGCCGGCTACATCGGCATGCTGGTTTCGGTCCGGGCCAACGTTCGGACCGCGCAGGCGGCGAGTGTCGGGCTGGCCGAGGGGCTGGCACTGGCATTCCGGGCCGGGGCGGTGACCGGGATGCTGGTCGCGGGTCTCGCGCTGCTGGGGGTCGCCGTCTACTACGGCATCCTCGTCGGCCTCGCCGGGCTGGAGCCGGGTGACCGGACGGTGGTCGACGCGCTGGTGGCGCTCGGCTTCGGCGGATCGCTGATCTCGATCTTCGCCCGGCTCGGCGGCGGCATCTTCACCAAGGGTGCGGACGTCGGCGGGGACCTCGTCGGCAAGGTCGAGGCCGGGATCCCGGAGGACGATCCGCGCAACCCGGCGACGATCGCCGACAATGTGGGCGACAATGTCGGCGACTGCGCCGGCATGGCGGCGGACCTCTTCGAGACCTACGCGGTGACGCTGGTCGCGACGATGGTGCTGGGGTCGATCTACTTCGCCGGCACCGAGCTTGTCTCGACGGTGATGCTCTATCCGCTGACGATCTGCGGGCTCTGCGTGCTGACCTCGATCGCCGGCACCTTCGCGGTCAAGCTCTCGCCGAACGGCACGATCATGGGGGCGCTCTACAAGGGCTTCATCGCCGCCGGCGCGCTGTCGCTGGTGCTGCTCTATCCGCTGACGGCGCTGGTCTTTCCCGGCCCGATGTCGGCACCGATGACGACGACGACCGGCGTCACCTTCACGGCGAACGGCCTGTTCCTCTGCGGGGTGATCGGCCTTGTCGTCACCACGCTGATCGTGGTCATCACCGAATACTACACCGGCACGAACTACCGCCCGGTGCGCTCGATCGCGCAGGCCTCGATCACCGGCCACGGGACGAACGTGATCCAGGGCCTTGCGGTGTCGCTGGAATCGACGGCGCTGCCGGCGCTCGTCATCATCGGCGGGATCATCGCCACCTATGCGTTGGCGGGCCTGTTCGGGATCGCGATCGCGGTGACGACCATGCTGGCGCTCGCGGGCGTCGTCGTCGCGCTCGACGCCTTCGGGCCGGTGACCGACAATGCCGGCGGCATCGCCGAGATGTCGGACCTGCCGCCGGAGGTGCGCTCCACCACCGACGCGCTCGACGCGGTGGGCAACACCACCAAGGCCGTGACCAAGGGGTACGCCATCGGTTCCGCCGGCCTCGGCGCGCTGGTGCTGTTCACCGCCTATACCGAGGACCTCCGCTACTTCGCGCGCACGGCGGCGCCGGGCAGCTTCTTCGACGGCCTCTCCGTCGATTTCTCGCTCTCGAACCCTTACGTCGTCGTCGGCCTCCTGTTCGGCGGCCTGCTGCCCTACCTCTTCGGCGGCATCGCCATGACGGCGGTCGGCCGGGCGGCGGGGTCGATCGTCGAGGAGGTTCGCAGGCAGTTCCGCGCCGACCCGGGCATCATGGCGGGCACCTCAAAGCCGGACTATGGCCGCGCCGTCGACATGCTGACGCGGGCGGCGATCCGCGAGATGATCGTGCCGTCGCTGCTGCCCGTGCTGTCGCCGATCGTGGTCTTTCTCGTCATCCACTGGATCGCCGGGGCGGAGGCCGCGCTCGCGGCGGTGGGCGCCATGCTGCTCGGCGTCATCGTCAACGGCCTCTTCGTCGCCATCTCGATGACGAGCGGCGGCGGGGCGTGGGACAATGCCAAGAAGATCTTCGAGGACGGCTTCACCGACGCCGGCGGCCAGAAGCACTTCAAGGGCTCGGACGCGCACAAGGCTGCGGTGACCGGCGACACGGTGGGCGATCCCTACAAGGACACCGCAGGTCCGGCGGTCAACCCGATGATCAAGATCACCAACATCGTCGCGCTCCTGATGCTCGCGGTGCTCGCGCACTGAACGCCGCCGCTGCTAGGCTTGCCCCGGTGAATCAGCGGGGGTGCGGATGCAGCGGCGGACATTCGGGGAACTGGACGGGCGGCCGGTCGAGGCGGTGACGCTGGAATCGGCCGACGCGGCGGTAACGGTTCTGAGCTGGGGCTGCGTGCTGCAGGACTGGCAGGTCGCCGGCCGCCAGGTAGTGCTCGGCTTCGACGACTTTGCCTCCTATCTCGCCGCCTCCCGCCAGCACGGAGCAATCGTCGGGCGGGTGGCGAACCGCACCCGCAATGCCTCGTTCGATCTCGACGGTCAAAGCTACGCGCTGACGCCCAACACCGGGCCGGAGAAGCAGCACCACAGCCACGGCGGTGCGATCGGCCTCGGCAAGCGGAACTGGACGGTTGCGCCGGGCGAGGGGGAGGCGGTGACGCTGACCTATGCCAGCCCGGACGGCGAGGAGGGGTATCCCGGCGCCGTCGACTTTGCCGTCACCTACGCGCTGGAGGGGCCTCGCCTGACCTGCGAGATGCGCGGCGTGCCGGATCGCGTGACACCGATCAACCTCGCGCACCACGCCTATTTCAATCTCGGCGGCGACGGCACCGTCTCGGACCACCTGCTCTGGGTCGACGCCGAGGCCGTCACGCCGCTCGACGCCCATTCGATCCCGGACGGCACGATCGCGCCAGTTGCCGGCACGCCGCTCGACTTCCGCACGGAGCGGGCGGTGGGGGAGACGCCGATCGACATCAATTACGTGCTGACCGCCGGACGGGACGCCGGGGCGCCCGTGGCGGCCGCCTTCTGCCCGCGCTCCGGCCTCCGGCTTCGGGTCTGGACGGATCAGCCCGGCCTGCAGGTGTTCGACGCACCGACGATGACCGTCGCGGCGCCGGGACATGGCGGCAGGCACTATGGGCCGTTTGCCGGCCTGTGCTTCGAGGCGCAGCACTTTCCCGACAGCCTGCACCATCCGGAGTGGCCGAGCATCCTGCGGTCGCCGGACCGGCCATACTTCCAGCGGTGGGTGGTGGAGATCGCCCCGGACTGATCCACCCGCAGGACGAGTGTTGCGCCGACGCCACGCAACCGGCATTGCAGCGGTTCCGCAGCGCGCCCGAGGTTTCACCGCGGGTGGCGCGGTGCCATGGTTTTGCGACAGCAGAACAAGAAGTTTTCTGATCTTGGGAGGATTGGATGCGTATTCTTTCGCGCAAGGCTGCCGCCCTCGCCGCCACCTCGCTCGCCGCGCTGTCGCTCGCGCCGGCCGTCCACGCTGCCGCGCTGGAGCAGACGGTGCCCTCGACGATCCGGCTGCTCTACCAGGACGGCCGGTATGCCGAGGTCGGCGCCATCTGGTCCAACCCCGACCAGAGCGGCGACGGCGCGGTTTTGCCGCCGTTCCCGCCGATCCTGCCGGACGGGGCGACGCTTCCCGGCAATACCGGTGACGTCTTCGAGAGCTACTGGAGCTTCAGCGGCGCCTACAAGGCGGACCTGAACGACAAGGTGTCGTACGCGCTGATCTTTGACCAGCCGCTGACCGCCCAGACCCGCTATGGGACGGGAACCTTCCCGGCGCTGCCGTTCCCGCTGCCGTCGTCGCTCTATGGCGGCAGCATGGCCGACGTCAGCACCTACCAGATCAGCGGCGTCGTCTCCTACGACGTGAACCCGAGCATCAAGGTCTACGGCGGCGCACGGGCGCAGCTGCTCCGGGCCAAGGCCGGCGTGTCGTTCGTCAACAACTACAAGGTGGACGCGGACGACAAGTGGGGCTTCGGTTACCTTCTTGGCGCGGCCTACGAGCGTCCTGACATCGCGCTCAGGGTCGCGCTCACCTATTACTCGAAAATCAGCTACGACCTCGACACCGCCGAGACGATCACCCCGTTCGGCACCGTCACGCCGCTGACCCAGGACACCAGCACCGACGTCGACACGCCGCAGGCGGTGCAGCTGGACTTCCAGACGGGCGTCGCGCCAAAGACGCTGGTGTTCGGCTATATCCGCTGGGTGGACTGGTCGGAGTTCAACATCGCGCCGCCGGTCTACGAGCAGCAGACGACGCTGCTGCTGGGCGCCCCGCGGCCGCTGGTCGACTATGCCGACGACTGGTGGACCTACAATCTCGGGATGGGGCGCCAGATTACCGACGCGCTGGCGGCGGCCTTCTCGGTCACCTACGAGCCGAGCGTCGGCGGGATCATGACCTCGCTCGGGCCGTATGACGGGCGAACCACCGCCACGGCCTCGCTGAGCTACGACATCGGCCAGTGGAACATCACCGGCGGCGTGACCTACGGCGTCCTCGGCGACGCGAAGAACCTGCTCGACACCGACTTCAACGACGGCTCGGTCTGGGGCGCGGGCATGCGCGTGGGCTACACGTTCTGATCGCACAGGAAACAGGCAGATTGGCGGGCTACGTGTAGCCCGTACAATCGTAAGGCGACAACGTATTGATTTCTACAGCTTAAGGTAGCAGATTCGCGGCGTCGTCCTGCCCGCCGGAGGACTCCCGTGTATAGCGCTGCCTTTCCCCCGCGGCTTCGGGCCGTGTCGTGCCGTGCCCCTGCCAGGGTCTGGGCCAAAGTCGGGGCCGCCGTCGTCGTCACCGGCTTCGGGGCGGCGCCGGCGAATCCCGCCGCCATCGAGCGCACGGTGCCCTCGACGGCGCGGCTGCTCTTCGAGACCGGCCGCTACGGCGAGATCGGCGTCCTCTGGTACGATCCGCACCAGAGCGGCGAGGGCGCGGATCTGACGCCGCTCGGGGCGCCGATCCGGGTACCGGGCGAGACGGGCGACGTGTTCGAGCCGCAATGGGCGCTGAGCGGCGCCTGGAAGGCGGATCTCTCCGAACGGCTCTCCTATGCGCTGATCGTGGACCAGCCGTGGGGCGCGAACACGCAGTACGGGCCGGGCAGCTTCGATCCGGCGATCTTCACCTATGCGGGGACGGAGGCGCATTTCGACAGCTGGCAGCTGACTGGCGTCCTGGCCTACGACGTCGCGCCGCGGGTGAAACTCTATGCCGGCATCCGGGCCGAAAGGGTCAAGGCCGACGCGGCGGTGCCGTTCATCGCCGGCTACGACGTCGACGGCGCCGCGGACTGGGGGGCGGGCTGGCTCGCCGGCGCGGCCTACAGCCGGCCGGAGATCGGGCTTCGGGTCGCGCTGACCTACCAGTCCGCCATCGACCACGACCTGCCGACCGAGGAGGTGTCCGCGGTCACCGGACCGGTCGCGAGCGATACCGCCCTCTCCACGCCGCAGTCGGTGGCGCTGGAGGCCCAGACCGGGGTCAACGCCCGCACGCTGGTCTTCGGGTCGGTGCGCTGGGTCGACTGGTCGGCGTTCGAGATCGCGCCTGTGGTCTACACCACGCTCGTCGGCGCGCCCCTCGTCGCCTATGACGGCGACTGGTGGACCTACAATGCCGGCGTGGCGCGGCAGCTGACCGACACGCTCGCGGGTTCGCTCTCCGTGACCTACGAGCCGGCGATCGGTGGCAGCCTGTCGACGCTCGGCCCCTACGACGGCAAGCAGGCGCTGACCGCGGCGCTGAGCTGGGACCGCGGGCCGATGAACGTGACCGGCGCCGCGACCTATGGCCGGCTCGGCGACACCTCGAACCCGCTGGAAACCGACTTCAACGACGGGAGCATCTGGGGCGTGGGGCTCCGGGTCGGGATGAGCTTCTGACCCGCGGCGGCTCCCGACGGCCTCCCTTGCCTGCCCCCGGCCCGCCCGCTAGGCAGGGCGGCGGAAGCGGGGGACCCGGATGCTCTATGACACGCCGCAGGACTGGCTCGGTGCCGCGCACAAGCGCGTGGCGCTGTTCGGGATGTCGGGGCTCGGCAAGACCCGGATCGCGGCAATGCTGCGCGAGGAAGCCGACTGGTTTCACTACTCGATCGATTTCCGCATCGGCACCCGCTACATGGGCGAGCACATCGTCGACAACTTCAAGCGCGAGGCGATGCGGAACCCGTTCCTGCGGGCACTGCTGCGCTCGGACTCGATCTTCATCGCCTCGAACATCACATTCCACAACCTCGAGCCGCTCTCGACCTACCTCGGCAAGCCCGGCGACCCGGCGAAGGGCGGCATCCCGTTCGACGAGTACCTGCGCCGCCAGCGCCAGCACCGGGCGGCGGAGATTGCGGCGACCCGCGACGCCGTGATTTTCATCGGCAAGGCCGAGGAAATCTACGGCTACGCGAACTTTGTCAGCGACACCTCCGGCTCGCTCTGCGAGGTGGTGGACCCGTTCGACCCGGGCGACGTCGTCCTGGGCGATCTCGCGCGGGCGACCCTGCCGATCTGGTTCCGCGGCACGGAGGACGATCTGGAGGAGCTGGTGCGCCGCTTCGATCGGGCGCCGAAGCCGATGTACTACCCGGAAGCATTCCTGACGCGCCTCTGGGGCGAGTACCTGTCGGAGACCGGGCAGGCGCCGGAGGAGGTCGACCCGGACGCCTTCATCCGCCACGGCTATCGCGCGCTGATGCTGCACCGGCTGCCGCGCTATCAGGCGATGGCCGAGGGCTGGGGCGTGACCGTGGAAGCGGCCGAGGTTGCGGCGGTGCGCGACGCGCACGACTTCGACGCGCTGGTGGCGGAGGCGATCGCGCGGCGGTAGGAGACAGCGGGAGCGGTCCGCTCGCTATCCCTCCGCCGGCCGCAGGCTCGTCGTGACGTAGTTCACCGACAGGTCGCGATCGGAGATCGACCAGGACCAGCCGAGCGGGTTGAAGACGAAGCCCTTGCGGTCCACCGGGTCGAGGCCCGCCCCGCGCAGCAAGGCAAAGAGCTCTTCCGGTGTGATGAAGCGGTGCCAGTCATGGGTGCCCTTTGGCAGCCAGCGCATGACGTGTTCGGCGCCGACGATCGCATAGAGCCAGCTCTTCGGGTTGCGGTTCAGCGTCGAGCAGACCATGAGCCCGCCCGGCTTCAGAAGGTCGCGGCAGGCGGCGAGGTAGGCGGCCGGGTCCGGCACATGCTCGACCACCTCCATGTTCAGCACCACGTCGAAGCGCTCGCCGGCGGCGGCAAGGGCTTCGGCGGTCCCGACGCGATAGTCGATCGCGAGCCCCGACTGCGCCGCGTGGACCTGCGCCACCGGGATGTTGCGCGCCGCCGCGTCGACGCCGACGACCTCCGCCCCGAGCCGGGCCATCGGTTCGGAGAGCAGGCCGCCGCCGCAGCCGATGTCGAGCAGGCGCAGGCCGTCGAACGGCCGGCGTGCCTTCGGGTCGCGACCGAACTCGGCCGTGATCTGGTCGACGACATAGGAAAGCCGGCAGGGGTTCAGCATGTGGAGCGGCCGGAACTTGCCCGCCGGATCCCACCATTCCGCCGCCATCGCCTCGAATTTCGCGACTTCCGCCGGATCGACATTCCCGACCGCCGCCGTCCCGCTCTCCGTCGCAACCATCTGCACGAACCCGCGCTTGTTCTAGCCTGCACCGGGATACATAGTGCCGGAATGAAGGAAAACCCGATCCATCCCGGTGCGGTGCCCCAGCGCGGACTCTATCCGCCGATCGAGCCGTTCCGCCAGCAGGTGATGGACATGCCGGGCGGCCACCGGGTCTATGTCGAACAGTGCGGCAAGCCCGACGGCGTGCCGGTCGTGGTGCTGCACGGCGGCCCGGGCGGCGGCTGCTCGCCGGGAATGCGGCGTTTCTTCGACCCCGCGCACTATCGCGTCGTGCTGTTCGACCAGCGCGGCTGCGGCCGGTCGACGCCGCACGCCAGCGTCGAGAACAACACGACCTGGGATCTCGTCGCCGACATCGAGCGCATCCGGGTGGAACTGCGGATCGACCGCTGGGCGGTGTTCGGCGGGTCGTGGGGGGCCTGCCTCGGGCTCATCTATGCCCAGACCCATCCCGAGCGCGTGACCGCGCTGGTGCTGCGCGGCGTCTTCACCATGACGCGCGGCGAACTCGACTGGTTCTATGGCGGCGGGGCCGGCGGCTTCTGGCCCGAACCGTGGCGGGCCTTCGTCGGGATGATTCCGGAGGACGAGCGCGGTGACCTCATCGGAGCCTATCACAAGCGGCTGTTCGGTCCTGATCCGGCCGAGCAGACCCGTTTCGCCCGTGCGTGGGCCGGCTGGGAGTCGGCGCTCGCGGTGCTGGATCCGGGCGACGTGCGCGGCTATCCGGCCTCCGGCTACGCGCTCGCCTTCGCGCGGCTGGAGAACCACTACTTCATCAACGACGGCTTTCTCGAGGGCGACGGCCATGTGATGCGGATGATGCCGAAGCTCGCCGGCATTCCGGGGCACATCGTGCAGGGCCGTTATGACATGATCTGTCCGCCGCACACGGCCTATGCCCTCCACCACGCCTGGCCGGGCTCGAGCCTCAGGATGGTGACGAACGCCGGGCATGCGCTGTCCGAGCCGGGGATCAGCGCGGAACTGGTGTCGGTGATGGACACCCTGCGGGCGGCGTAGCCCCAGGCCCTCGACGGCTGTGTCGTATCAAGCGCGCTCGGCCGGAGTGGTCCGGGACCGGCGTTATGCCGGGCCTCAGGCGTCGGCGTTTGCACTGGGCTGTCGCGAAGCGCCTGCCACGGGGGCAGGCAGGCTGCTGCCGATGCTGACGCCTCGGCGGGGATATCGCCACCAAAAGCGCGTCGCCGCAACGTAGCAACACTCGAAGCCAGCGGTCAGGCCGGATTCGCGGCCTGCATCGTCCGGGCCAGTGCCGACAGCGCCGCGAAGCCCTCCTGCGGGCCGCCGTCGCGACCCGCGAACCCGAGCTCCGACAGCACCGTCATCCGGTCGTTCACTTCAAGGAAGGCGCGCCAGAACTGCCGGTCGATGCCGGCGACGGGCTGGCTGCCGCGGTCCTCGACCAGCAGGTAGAGGACGCCGTTCCGCTCCAGCGTCGTGACGATGCGCACCCGGTCGGCACGGCCCGACCGGCCGAGCAGCGCCCGGCCCTCCGGCGTCGCGGCGAAGTCGGCGACATCGGCGAGTGTGCCGGCCGTGTCGCCCTCGCCGGTCAGCGGGCCGCTCGACACCGCGACCGTCAGCGCGCCCTGCGCCGGTCCGCCGGTCCCGCCGGCCTGACCGAGGATCGCGCAGTCGCTCATCAGGACGAAGGCGCCGTCCCGGCTGACCCGCGTGCTGTCCTTGTCGATGCAGAATCCCGGCGGCGCGGCCACGATCACCGGGGCGCCGGCAACCGTCACCTTCGCTCGCGTCGGCGACCCGCCGGCGGTCATCTGCGGGTCGCAACCGGCCAGCGCCAGCAGGGCGAGGCCGGGGAGGGCGAGCCGAAGCATCGCGCTAGAGGTCGGCATAGACGTGCTTCTCGGCCTTCGCCCCCGGATGGGTGACGGCGCCGAGATAGGTGGGACCGACGAGCTGCGCATACTTCCACAGCGCGCCGCTTGCGTAGATCGTCTCACGCGGGCCGTTCCAGCCCTTGCGGCGCTCCTCCAGCTCCGCGTCGGTTAGGGCGACCGAGATCTCGCCCCTGATGGCGTCGAGCGTGATGACGTCGCCGTCGCGCAGCAGCGCGATCGGCCCGCCCTTGGCCGCCTCGGGCCCGACATGGCCGACGCAGAAGCCGCGGGTGGCGCCGGAGAAGCGGCCGTCGGTGATGAGCGCGACCTTCTTGCCCATGCCCTGACCCGACAGCGCCGCGGTGGTCGACAGCATCTCGCGCATGCCGGGGCCGCCCACCGGCCCCTCGTTGCGGATGACGATGACCTCGCCTTCCTTGTAGGCGCGGTTCTGCACCGCCTCGAACGCGTCCTCCTCGCAGTTGAAGACCCGCGCCGGGCCGGTGAAGACCTGCTCCTCCGGTTTCATGCCGGCGACCTTCACGATCGCCCCCTCGGGCGCGAGGTTGCCCATGAGGCCGACCACGCCGCCGGTGGCGGAGATGGGCGCGTCGATCGGATAGATCACCCGGCCGTCGGGCTCGCCCCGGATGAGGTCGATCTCCTCGCCCATGGTCCGGCCACTGGCGGTGATCGCGTCCTCGTGGATCAGGCCGGCCTTGCGCAGCTCCTTCAGCACCATTGGCACGCCGCCGGCCTCGAACAGGTCCTTGGCGACATACTCGCCGCCCGGGCGCAGGTTCACGAAGTACGGCGTGTCGCGGAAGATGTCGCAGACGTCCTGCAACGTGAAGTCGATCCCGGCCTCGTGCGCGATCGCCGGGAGGTGCAGGCCGCCGTTGGTGGACCCGCCGGTGCAGGCGACGACGCGGGCGGCATTCTCCAGCGCCTTGCGCGTCACGATGTCGCGGGCGCGGATGCCCTTCTCGAGCAGGTTCATGACGGCGATGCCGGAGGCGACGGCGAACTGGTCGCGGCTCTCGTAGGGCGCCGGCGCGCCGGACGAGTTGAAGAGCGCAAGCCCGATGGCCTCGGAGACGCAGGCCATCGTGTTCGCGGTGTACTGCCCGCCGCAGGCACCGGCCGAGGGGCAGGCAATCCGCTCGATGATGTCGAGCTCGGCGTCGGACATCTGCCCCGCCTGATGCTTTCCGACCGCTTCGAACACGTCCTGCACCACGACGTCACGGCCGTTCAGCTTGCCCGGCAGGATCGAGCCGCCATAGATGAAGACCGACGGCACGTTGAGGCGCACCATCGCCATCATCATGCCCGGCAGGCTCTTGTCGCAGCCGGCGAGGCCGACCAGCGCGTCATAGCAGTGGCCGCGCATGGTGAGCTCGACCGTATCGGCAATGGCGTCGCGGCTGGCGAGCGACGAGCGCATCCCCTCGTGCCCCATCGCCATGCCGTCGGTGACGGTGATCGTGGTGAACTCGCGCGGGGTGCCGAGCGCCTGCTTGACGCCGAGCTTTGCCGCCTGCGCCTGGCGGTTCAGCGCGATGTTGCAGGGCGCGGCCTCGTTCCAGCAGGTGGCGACCCCGACCAGCGGCTGGTGGATCTCGGCCTCCGAGATTCCCATGGCGTAGAGGTAGCTGCGGTGCGGAGCGCGGGCCGGGCCTTCGGTGACGTGCCTGCTGGGCAGCTTCCGCTTGTCGAACTTCGGCGCGTCCATTCGGGGTCTCCTCGCTCTCGTGTCGGCTTGGGTTGACGCATCGCCATAGGCCCGTGGCCGCCGGATCTCAAGCGCAGGAACAGGGCAGGCGGGCCTTGAGGTCGCCGCGCCGGGCGCTAGCCTGCACGGGATGGAACCGCCCGCCACCCCGATGCAGGCGTTCGTGGCGCCCGCGCAGGCGGCGCCGCAGGTCTGGCGGCTGGTGGTCGGACTCATCCTCGCGGTGACGCTCTGGATCGTCGCCACCCTGCTGCTGACCATGGCCGGCGTGGCGCTGGGCGGGGGACCGCGGCTGGCGCTGCTGCTCGCGCTCTATGGTTTCGGAGGACTCGGGGCGGGGGTGTGGCTGGCGGCGCGGCTCATCCACCGGCGGCGGCCGGCGCGGCTCGCCGGGCCGGACGGGGTGCGGTGGCGGCAGATGGCGGCCGGCGCGGGCGTCGTGGCCGCGGCGACGGCGATCGCCGCGCTGTTGCCGGACCTCGGGCTCCCTGCGGCGCAGCCCCAGGTTGGCTTGGCCGCCTGGGCGGCGTGGCTGCCGCTCACGATTCCGGCGGTGGCGGTCCAGGCGACGTCGGAGGAACTCGCCTTCCGCGGCTACCTGTTGCAGACACTGGCGGCGCGAACCGGCTCGACGCTGGCCGCGGTGCTGCTGACTTCCGCCCTGTTCGGCCTCGCGCACTACGACCCCTCCGGCTCCCGCATGGCCGGCATGGCCAGTGTGGCGGGCGCCGCGGCGAGCGGGCTCGTGCTGGCCGACGTCACCCGGCGGACCGGCAGCCTGTCGGCGGCGATCGGCCTTCACATTGCAAACAACCTCGTCGCGCTGCTGCTCGTCGCGCCGGAGGGACCGCTCGGCAGCCTCAGCCTCTATGTCCGGCCGGTCGGGGCGGCAGGCGAGGCGGCGCTCATCCTCGCGGACACCGCGTTGACGCTTCTCCTCTGGGGCGTGTGGGTGGCGTGGTGGCGGCGCACCCGGCGCTGATTGCATTCGCCGGACCCGGGCTCTATCTAGACGGCGATCGCGCCCGCAGGGAGCCGGCATGAACTGGATCTCGAACTACGTCCGACCGAAGATCAACTCGCTGTTCTCGCGGCGGGAGGTCCCGGAGAATTTGTGGGTGAAGTGCGAGAGTTGCGGCACGATGCTGTTCCATCGTGAGCTTGCCGACAACCTCAACGTCTGCACGAACTGCGGCCACCATCTCGCGATTTCGCCGCGCGAGCGTTTCGCGGCCCTCTTCGACGGCGGCGTCTTCGTCGAAGTGGCGGTCCCGAAGCCGCTGAACGATCCGCTCGCCTTCAAGGACCAGAAGAAATATCCCGACCGGCTGCGGGAGGCCCGCAAGAAGACCAACGAGGTCGAGGCGATGCTGGTCGCCGAAGGCGAGATCGGTCGCCTCAGCGTGGTCTGTGCCGCGCAGGACTTCGCCTTCATGGCCGGGTCGATGGGGATGTACGTCGGCAACGCCATCGTCGCCGCCGCCGAGCGCGCGGTGATGCGCAGGGCGCCCCTCGTTCTCTTCGCCGCCGCGGGTGGCGCGCGGATGCAGGAAGGCATCCTCAGCCTCATGCAGATGCCGCGCTCGACGGTCGCGGTCGAGATGCTGAAGGAGGCGGGGCTGCCCTATGTCGTGGTGCTGACCCACCCGACGACCGGCGGTGTCACCGCGAGCTATGCGATGCTCGGCGACGTGCAGATCGCCGAGCCGGGTGCACTCATCTGCTTCGCCGGGCCGCGCGTCATCGAGCAGACCATCCGCGAGACGCTGCCCGAGGGGTTCCAGCGCGCGGAATACCTCGTCGACCACGGCATGCTGGACCGGGTCGTCGCCCGCAAGGATCTGCGCGACGAACTCGCGACCATCCTGCGGCTCCTGACGAACAACGCGCCCTACGTCCACGGCGACCTGCCCGCGCCGGCCCCGGAGGCCGTGGCGCCGGCCTCATGAGTTCGGAGAACGCCGTCCGTTGCGCCTTCGCTCGAGACCTTCCCGCCGATGCACCGGCATCTGCATCGCCGGCCTGCCGCGCGGCGGGCGCTTCGGGCGACCCGTGATCGGCACCCGCCGGACGGCGATCCAATGACGAGCGATCGTGTGCTGGAGCGCGTCTCGGCCCTGCACCCGAAGGTGATCGACCTCAGCCTCGGCCGCATCGAGCGGCTGCTGGCGGCGCTCGGCCACCCGGAGCGGCGGCTGCCGCCGGTGATCCACGTTGCCGGGACCAACGGCAAGGGCTCGGTGGTCGCCATGCTGCGCGCCGGGCTGGAAGCCGCGGGCCACCCGGTCCACGTCTATACCTCGCCCCATCTCGCCCGGTTCCACGAGCGGATCCGGCTGGCCGGGACGCTGATCGGCGAGGACCGCCTCGTCGAGACGCTGGAGCGGTGCGAGGCGGCGAACGGCGGCGCGCCGATCACCTTCTTCGAGGTGACGACCGCCGCGGCGATGCTGGCGATGGCCGAGACTGACGCCGACTTCACGCTGCTGGAGGTCGGGCTCGGCGGGCGGCTCGACGCGACCAACGTCGTCGACCGGCCCCGGCTGACCGTCATCACCCCGGTCTCGATCGACCACCAGCAGTATCTAGGCGAGACGCTGGCGGAGATCGCCGGCGAGAAGGCCGGGATCCTGAAGACCGGCGTCCTCGGCATCGTCGGCCCGCAGCCGGACGAGGCGCTCGCCGTGATCGAGGCGCAGGCGGCGCGGCGGGTCGCACCGCTGATGGTCGCCGGGCAGGACTGGCAGATCTGGGAGGAGCACGGCCGCGTCGCCTTTCAGGATGCGAACGGCCTCCTTGACCTGCCGCGGCCGATCCTGATCGGCGCGCATCAGGTGCAGAATGCCGGGATCGCCATTGCCGGCCTGCGCGCGCTGGGCTTCGGCGAGGCACCGTGCGCCGCCGCGCTGACGCAGGCGGTCTGGCCCGCGCGGTTGCAGCGGCTGCGGCAGGGGCCGCTCGTCGCGGCCGCGGGGCAGGCCCAGCTATGGCTCGACGGCGGCCACAACGCGTCGGCCGGCGACGCGCTGGCCGAGGCGCTGACGCGGCTGCCGGCCCGCCCGCTGCACCTCGTCTGCGGCATGCTGCGCACCAAGGACGCGACCGGCTTCCTGCGCCCGCTCGCGGCACGGGCCGCCTCGCTGAAGGCGGTGCCGATCCCGGGCGAGGCGGCGACCCTGACCGCGGCGGAAACGGTGGCGGCGGCGCGGGCGGCGGGCTTCTCCGACGTCGCGGCGGCCGATGACGTGCCGGCTGCCGTCGCGGCGATCGTCGCGGCGCACCCGGACTGCCGGATTCTGGTCTGCGGCTCGCTCTACCTCGCGGGCCGGGTCCTGCAGGAGAACGGCTAGCCGGCGGCGCTGCGCGCCTCGTCGATCGCGCGCATGATCTCCGGGGCCACCATCCGGGCGCCGGTGTTGTTGAGGTGGTTCTCGTCGAAATAGAGCGGCTGGTCGCCGAGGCTGTTGAGGCAGCGGCCGGGCAGGGGCGGCGTGTCGCAGAGAACAGAGGCCGGGCGCGCGCGGTGCAGGTTCGGGCTCGCGATCGCGTCGAACGCCGCGAGGACCGGCGCCTGCCGCGCGGCGAAGGCGGCGACAGGCGTCGTCAGGGTGACGGGGGCCTCGGAGCCGGCGCGACGGCGGGCCAACTCCTCCGGCACGTTCCAGCCGGCTTCCGGGACCGGGTAGACGAGGACCACCTGGAAGCCGCGCTCCAGCAGGCTCTCGACGGCGGCGACGTAGCGGGCGATCACCATCGCCTCGCGCTCGGCCGCGTCGGCCGGGGCGCTGCCGAGCGGCGTCAGCCAGTCGCCCGGCGGGTTGTCGATCCCGCCTTCGCCATTGTCGAACGGGCCGGGCGCGGCGCCGCTGATCCAGCGCGCGGCGAGCACGACGACCGGGTATCCGGCCGCCGCGGCATAGGCCTCGACGCCGCGGTTGAAGGCGTCGCAGTCGGCCGAGGCGCCGGCGGTGCGGGTGAGGCCGGGGGCCGGCGGGCAGGCGCTGCGGGTGACGGAGTAGAAGCGGAGGCCAGCGTCGCCTGCCGCGGCGAACATCGCGCCCTGCAGCGCGTCGGCGTGGCTGTCGCCCCAGAACAGCACCGCCGGGTCCGTGCCTTCGAGCGTGCAGCCGGCGACCGGATGGACCGGATTCGGCTGGTCGAAGCCCGTCTTGCAGGTGTCGCGGTAGGGGTTCACGTCGCGCACCGAGGCCATGATCGCGCGGATCGGCGGCGGCACGCGAAAGGCGAGGCCGTCGGTGACGATGCCGCCGACCCCGATCAGGGAGAGAATCGCGAGGCTGGCCGCCGCGACCATCAGCGGCCTCGCGGGCCCGGTGGTCCCGGGCCGGCGGAACGGCCGCTCGACGAAGGCCCAGGTCGGCCAGGCGAGTAGGAGGGCGAGCGCGCCGAGCCCGACCGCCACCGCCGGGTCGAGATGGCCGAAGCGGATGCGGGCGAAGGCAAGCAGCGGCTGGTGCCAGAGATAGGCGGAATAGCTGACGAGTCCGATGCCGACCGGAGCGGGGTGCGAGAGCAGGCGCCCGGCGAGCCCTTCGGGGCTGGCGCAGCCGAGGACCAGCACGGTGCCGGTGCAGGCGAGCACCAGCGGCAGCACGCCGGGCAGGAGCCCCAGCGGCACCGCGGCCATCGCCGCGACGATCGCCGCTAGCCCCGTCGCGGCGGCCGGCCCGGACCGCGGCACCCGCGCCGCCGCGAGCGCCAGGGCCCCGCCGGCCAGCAGTTCCCAGGCGCGCGTCGGCAGCAGGAAGAAGGTCGCGGACGGCGCGCGCGGCGCCAGCCAGACGGCGAGCGCGAGGCTGGCGGCCAGAAGGACGAGGACCCCGGCCAGCGCCCGGCCGCGCCGCCAGAGCCAGAGCAGGAGCAGCGGGAACAGCAGGTAGAACTGTTCCTCGATGCCGAGGCTCCAGGTGTGCAGCAGCGGCAGGCGCTCCGCGACCGGCCCGAAATAGTCGAGCTGCTGCCAGAACAGGATGTTGGAGACGGAAAGGGCTGTCGCGAGGAAGCTCTCGGCGAACAGGCGCAGCTCGTTCGGCGACAGCCAGGCGAGCGCCGGAACGAGGCACGCGCCGAGCACGGCCGTCAGCGCCGGCAGGATGCGCCGGGCGCGGCGCTCGTAGAAGCGGGCCAGCGAGAAACGGCCGCGCTCGAGGTCGCGGGCCAGGATGCCGGTGATGAGGAAACCCGAGATGACGAAGAACACGTCGACGCCGAGATAGCCGCCCGCGAACGCCGGCAGACCGGCGTGGAACAGGATCACCGGCAGGACCGCGACGGCGCGAAGGCCGTCGATGTCGCGGCGATGGGCGGCGGAGGGCAGGACGGCGGAGGGGATGGCGACCTCGGGCTCGGGGAACGGCGGCGACAATGGTCGCCCGGTTGGTTCGATGCAAGCGGCCGATGCCCGATGGATCTCCCGCCCAGGCGCCGGGCGTCCTTGCCGCCCCGGCCGCTGCGCCCGCGAAAGAAGGGGCCG
>JBGALW010000309.1:0-2549 GCA_044223585.1 Amaricoccus sp. | reverse complement strand
CTTCGGCAGGTCCGGCGATCAGCCGGGGATCAGTGATCGGCAGCTCCGTTGCGGGTTTTCGGCGGTCTTCCCCTGCGCCTGGGCGGCGGCGGCGGCATGATCGACGCGTTGGCGCGGACGTGCTCGGGGATCAGGTCGGCATGGGCGCGCAGGCGGTAGCTGGCCCCCTCGATCTGGATGACGACGGCGTGGTGCAGGAGGCGATCGAGGAGCGCGGTGGCGACGACGGGATCGCCGAAGACCTCGCCCCATTCGGCGAAGCCGCGGTTCGACGTGAGGATCATCGCGCCTTTCTCATAGCGGGCATTGACCAGCTGGAAGAACAGGTTGGCGCCGCCGCGGGTGATGGGCAGGTAGCCGATCTCGTCGACGATCAGCAACGCAGCGCGGGCGTAGAAGCGGATCTTGTCGCCGAGCCGACCCTCGCGCTCGGCCTGGGTCAGCGCCTCGATCAGCTCGGCCAGGCTCGCCCGGTAGACCGTCCGCCCGGCCTTTACCGCGGCGACACCGAGGGCGGTCGCGATGTGGGATTTGCCGGTGCCGGGCGGACCGAGGAAGTGCACGACCTCGGCGCGCCGGATGAAGTCGAGCTGTGCCAGAGCTGCGATCCGGTGGCGGTCGAGGGAGGGCTGGAAAGAGAAGTCGAAGCTCTCCAGCGTCTTGATCGGCATCAGCTTGGCGGTGCGCAGGGCGACGTCGATGCGGCGAGTCTCCCGCGTCGCGTATTCCTCGCCGAGCAGGCCGGCGATCGCCTCGATGGCGGTGAGCTCGCCGCGCTCGAGCCGGGACAGCGTGTGGTCGAGCGCCTCCAGCGCGCGCGGCATCCGGAGCCCAATCAGCGCGCCGCGGATACGGTCGAGGAGGTCGCTCATTGCGGGCCGCCTGCGGCCAGGCGGCGACCGACGGCGTCGTAGAACTCCAGCGGCCGGCGCAACCCGTGGACCGGCAGCTGGTGGGGCGGCCGCACCGGCGGTGCCTTGCGATGCGCGGGATCGACCCGGCGCAGCCCCTTGCCCTCGAGCACGGGATGGCGCGCGATCAGCGTCCCGTCCTCGAAGATGCGGACTTCGGTCGCGTGGTGCTGGACTTCGAGCAGCCGTTTCCGCGCCGTGTCGGGCACCGAATAGAGATTGCCGCCCACCGAGACCATGCCGTCCTTGCTGACGCGGCGCTCGATGGTCAGCACCGCCTCGTACGGGATCGCCGGCGACGGCTTCAGGTGCGGGAGCTCTTCCGCGAAGGCATCTTCAACCACGCGGCGCGTGGTGGCGTGGACGCGGGGATTGGCAACCTCGGTTCGCCAGGTGTCGAACTGGGCATTCAGGTCGTCGAGGTTGCGGAAGGCCCTGGCCAGGAAGAAGTCCTGGCGGATGTAGCGATAGGGACGCTCGATCTTCCCCTTGGTCTTGGCGCGATACGGCCGGCAAGCCCGCGGGACGACGCCGTAGTGGTTCAGGAGCGCCACCAGCGAGGCGTTGTAGCTCACCACGCCGACCTCGTCCTCGCCGATCACCGCCGTCTTCATCCGGTCGTAGAGGATCTCCTCCGGCACGCCGCCGATCGCCTCGAAGGCCGCGATGTGGCAGCGCATCACCGACTGCAAGTTCTGGCTGGCGACGTAGCGGCCCCAGAGCCAGCGGCTGTGCCCGAGGATCATGGTGAACAGCCAGACCTTCCGGACGACGCCGGGCTCGTCGGCGAACTCCACCGCGAACTCGGCGAAGTCCATCTGCGCCTGCCGGCCAGGCGGCGTTTCGAACCGCCGCTCGAAGGGCCTCGGCGCAGCGGGCCGGACCTCGCGGAGAAAGTCGGTGACCGCCGTGTAGCCGCCCTCATAGCCCATCTGCCGGATCTCCCGCAGCAGGCGGGCGCCGCTGAGTTCGGGGAAGCTCAGCACCCGCTCCCGGAGGTAGGCCTCGTAGGGCCCGACCACCCGCGGCCGTGACGGACGCGGCCCGTAGACCGGGGCCTCCATGCCCCGCTCGAGGTGCTTGCGGACGGTCTTGCGGTCGCAGCCGACCTTCCGCGCGATCGCGGTGATGCTCAGCCCCTGTTTCTTCAAGTCGTGGATCAAGACGATCTCCCTCAGTCCCTTCACCTGCACGCCCCCGCCTCGTCATCGAGGGCATCAGGCCGGTGAACCGCGGCGCCGCCAATTTCCGGTTCCGGATCCATGAAGTCCGGAAATCGACGACACCACTCGCGTCTGGGGAATTTTCAAACGGCGCTTTTGGGGAGATTACGGCCGGCGGCTACAGCTGTGGTTCCGGCGCGGTCGTCTGGTCATCGTTTCTCCTCGCTCTCGGCAATCATGCCGATGTCGCGCGGAGGATCCACTCACGCCCTGTTCAGATTTCCCGGGCCACCTCTTCCATCAGGGCGCCCTCGGTGCACGAGCGGACGCTGGCTGCGAGGTCGGGCTGCCGCAATGCCGAGATTCGCTGGAAAGGACGGGACCGGAGTGCCACGGGAGGTAGCTGGCTCAACGGCAGGTCGTGCAGATGAGTGCCTAGCCTTCCCTGCGGCCGCAGAACGGGCGAAACCACCCT